>NZ_JBHZAK010000006.1:0-50736 GCF_042754165.1 Nocardia sp. NPDC059229 | reverse complement strand
TCTCATTTTTGCCCGGGTAGTGGGTTTGTCCCGCCAGGTTGGGTGGGGGGTCGGTTGACACATCTTTACGCACCACACCACCTTTCCCGTCAGAGGCCGAAATCGAATTCGCCGGCCCGCACACCTGACATGAAAGCTCGCCACTCAGATTTCGTGAACCACAGTGTCGGACTGTGCCGATCCTTGGAATCACGCAATGCGATCCGGCCTTCGTGGTACGCGACCTCGACGCAATCGCCGCCACCGTAACTGAAACTGCTCTTGGCGAACCTCGGGCCGCGATGCTCCCCGCGAATCATATTGCGGTTCATGGCATTCATTCCTTCCCCCGGAGGGCCACTCCCCATGGCCCTTCGTCCGAATCACTTACGACAAACACAGTGCTATCCGAACCACCGGCCGCGCAACCGAATTCGTCCCGGCCTGCGCGCCGACACATCGAAATGCTCATGAACGCAACTCTACGGCGACCCACCGACAAACCACCGTGGCGCACGGATCGCAGGTACGAGATGCATCTGCTGCAGGCAGTCCACTACGGGGCTACCAGCCGCCAGTTCAGGCTGATATCAGCGGAAAGACGCAGTTCACAACCGTGTAGGTTCGAACCCACCAAGACCCAGCGCAGAACCGGCACCCGGCCACCCACACCCAGATACTGCATCGACAAGACCCCCACCCCGGTAACAGAGCAGACCGACGCGGGCAAACAGCAGGCACGATCGGCCCCGTGCACCAAACGCCGTTCCGACACCCTCAGCGAGTCGATCTCGCGCGGACACAGGCCCGCCGGTCGGTCAGCGGGGCAAGCGGCCCTTCCGTCCGCTGCCGACAACCCAGCACCCATCCGAGTTGCCCTCGGAGCATTGACCTTCCGACCGAACCACGTGGCCGATTCCACTGCGCGGCATGCGGCAAAATGGTGAGCTTCGTCGAATGAGGAACAGTTCCGGGAATACCGCGAGCGGGGACGGCCCGGACGCTGCGGAGGCGGCGTCCGGACCGTGGATGCCCTGGCACTGCATACGCTGCCCAGCGCTACCGCTGGGCACCGGAGGTCCTACGGAGAGTCACCGGGGTGACGGGCGTCTGAAGTCCGCCACCGGTGACGCGAGGGGTGTGTATTTCCTGCGCGGTGCCGCGCGCGGTGCGCCGCACAGTGCCCGGGTGTTCCCGGCAGCACCGAAGTACGGCCGGTGCCAACGAGTTTCACGTATCCGTTCCGGCCGTGCATTTCGGGAACCCTGGTAGGCACGGGAGGTCGCCGGTCTGGCACAACCGGTCGGCCTGTAATGCTGCAGCGCGCATCGCCCGCAATCGGAGGGTCTAGACGACCTTCGCGGCGATGAGCAGATTCCAGATTTCTGCTTGGTCGACGACCGCGACACCGAGTTTCTCCGCCTTGGCCAACTTGGCCTCACCGACTCCCCCACCGGTGATGAGCATGTCGGTGTTGGCCGAGACCGACGACGCGGCTGTCGCGCCGGCTTTCTCGCACAGGCGTTGGAATGTCGGGCGCGCGACTTTCTCACCGGAGCGCGGGTCGCTGATGGCGCCGGTGATCACGACCGTTTTGCCTTCGAGGGGCGCGCCGGCCGCGACGACCGGGGGAAGGTCTTCCTCCCGAACATCCAGGCTGACACCGGCTGCTCGGAGCCGCGCCAGTTCCGGGCGTAGGCGGGTGAGGTGCGCGGCCAGGGAGGCAGCGACTTTCGGGCCGATGTCCTCGACCGCCACGAGGCGTTCCTCGCCTGCGTCGGCGACCTCTTCCAGGGAGCCGAACCCGGCTCGGGCCAGGCGCGCGGCGGTGCCGTCGGAGGCCATGGGGATGGCCAGTCCGATCAGTGCGCGGCGCAGGCCGACCTGGCGGCTGGCGTCGATCGAGTCGATCATGCGCTGCGCCGAGATCTCGCCGACGCGGTCGAATTCGAGCAGGCGTTCCTTGGTCAGCGTGTAGAAGTCCGACGGTCGCTCCAGGATGCCGGCCTCGGCGAGGCGTTCGATCCACACCTGCCCGATGGCGTCGATGTCGGCGGCGGCGCGCGACGCCCAGTGGATGAGCCTGCGCACCGTCTGCGCGGGACAGGAAACGTTGGTGCAGAACAGTTCTCGGCTGTTGCCCTGCTCGGTCACCGGCTGCCCGCAGGACGGACACACGGTGGGCGGCACGATCTCGCGCTCGGTGCCCGTGCGCTGGGAGGCGTCGAGCACGCCCGCCACGAACGGGATCACGTCGCCCGCGCGGCGCACCAGCACCGTGTCACCGATCTTGATGTCGCGGGCGCGGATCACCTCCTGGTTGGCCAGCGTGGCCTTGGTGACCGTGGTGCCGCCCACGAACACCGGCTCGAGCCAGGCGACCGGGACGATCTTGCCCGTCTTGCCGACATCCCAGACCACGTCGTCGAGCACCGTGGTCTTCTCCTCGGCGGCGAACTTGAACGCCAGCGCACCACGCGGGGAGTTCGACCGAGTCCCAGCCGCCGCGTAGGCGCCGCGGTCGGCCAGCCGCAGCACCGCGCCGTCGAGGTCGTAGTCCAGCTCGTTGCGGCTCTGCTCGATCGCGGTGATCGCGGTCTGCGCCTGTTCGGCGTCGGCGCAGTGCCGCATCTGTGCGCCCGCGATTCCCAACGCCCGCAACCCCTCCTCCAGGTCGACCGCAGCACTGTCGGGCGAGGTGTCCAAGTCGAAGCCGAAGAACTGCAGGCGCCGCTCGGCGACCGTGGCCGGGTCCTTCGCCCGCAGCGTGCCCGCAGCGGCGTTACGCGGATTGATCAGCGGCTTGTCCGGATGCGCGGCGTTGTAGGCGGCGAAGGTCGACCGCAGCATCACCGCCTCGCCCCGCACCTCCACCCGCCCCGGGACATCGATGCGCTCGGGAACACCATCGACCAACGCGCGGACCAGCACGGTCACATCGTCACCGGTGGTGCCGTCACCCCGCGTCACCGCACGCACCAGCCGCCCGTCCTCGAAGACCAGGGCCAGCGACAACCCGTCGAGCTTCGGCATCACCACCACCGGCTGCCCTGGAAAACGGGCGAAGAACGCCGCGACCTGCTCGGGCTTGGTCGCCTTCTCCAGTGACAGCATCGGACGCGAGTGCCGGGTCGGGGCGTGCAGCACCGCGGGCGCGCCGACCTGCTCCAGCGGATTCGGATCGGGCGTGAGGTCAGGATGCGCCTCGATCAGGCCACGCAGCTCGTCCTCGACCGCGTCGTACTCGGCGTCCGCGACCAGCGGCGAGCCCTGGTAGTAGGCGTCACGCAGCGCCGCGATCCGGTCCGCGAGTTCTTGGATACGTTCCCCAGTTTCCACGGCCCCCGACGCTACCGACACTCACCGACACCAGGGACCCGCAGTAGGTCACCACCATGCGGACAGCCGTCGTGGCTGAGCACGATGTCTGCCTCAGAGGTTGGTTTCATGATGGCGATCTCGAAGACGAGCAGTACGGCGAAGGGCTCCCGGCTGAGCTTGTCCAGCTCGCTGGAGTCCGAGGGCTCTCCGGTGGTGACCCGGTACGGCGGCAGGGGGTTGTCTGCGGCGCGTGAACTGGCGCACCGTTGACAGGGGTCGCACCTGAGTACCGAGGAGGCTGAAATGTGGTACCTGACGTTGCACCGATGGCTTGGCGATCGAGACACGGCGACCGACAGCAGCCTCGACGATCACCTGGCCTGGATGCGCGAGCAACAACTGGCCGGCAAGGTGTTGTTTTCCGGCCCGAGCCTCGACGGCGAACTCGGAATCATCGTCTTCGGGCATATGTCCAGGGCCGAACTCGATGACCTGTGCCGCCGAGAACCGTTCGTCGCCCGCGGATATCGCGGTTTCGAAGTAATTCCATGGGAAGTCCACCAGATCCTTGGGATCGGCGGTTTCGACGTCAAGACGCTGACGGCGATGACCCGTTCCGAGCGAGCGTAGGGATAGACACCGAACCGTCCTGCTCTCGAGCCGAATCATTCGTCCGAACGATTTCGTTGAGGAGTGAACCATGAGCGATTCTCCACGTCTGGCCGGCAAGCGCGCACTGGTTACCGGTGGCGGGCGCGGCATCGGGGCCGCGATCGCGCGTCGGCTGGCCGCCGATGGTGCCGCGGTCGCGGTCAATTACGTCTCGAACCAGTCGTCCGCAGACACGCTCGTCGCCGAGCTGACCGACAAGGGCTACCAGGCAGTGGCATTGCGCGCCGACGTCAGCGACCCCGACCAGACCCGAGTGCTGGTCGATCAGGTGGTCGCGGCGTTCGGCGGGCTGGACATCTTGGCCAGCAACGCGGGCATCGAGCATTTCGGAGCGCTGGAGTCGATCACTCCCGCGGACTTCGAACGAGTGTTTCGCACCAATGTGGCCGGCCAGCTGTTTGCCACTCAGGCGGCAGCCGCGGTGATGACCGGCGGTGGGCGCATCCTGCTCACCTCGTCGATCAGCGCGCGCATCGGTGTCTACCAGCACACCTTGTATGCGGCCAGCAAGGCGGCGGTCTCGGCGATGGTACTCAACCTGGCGCCCGAACTCGCCGAGCGCGGCATCTCGATCAACGCGATCGCCCCGGGTGGCACCGCCACCGACATGGCTGCCGAAGTGGCGAGCCGCTACATCCCGCGGGCGCTGCGCGACGCGCCCGCCGAGGCGGTCATCAAATCGATGAGCGCGCTCGGGCGCCTAGCCGAACCCCATGAAATCGCCGCGGTCGCTGCGTTCTTACTCTCCCCCGACGCCTCCTACCTCACCGGCACCACGGTCGAGGCCGCCGGCGGCCAGAGATAATCGCGCTCGCCGGGAAGCGGCATTCGCAGCACCGCCGATCGGTAGCTCGCCTCCGGAGCAACGGAAGCCGTTGCGCCGGAAGCACATTCACCCGATCCGTTGAACCGAGACCACTCAGCCCGTTCGACGCCTTCTCGCTCGAATCGCCAAGGCGTGTCGGCCTTCTCGTCGTTTCATGCAGGTCCACCGCGGCCCCGGCAGAGGCAGCCGACCTGCCCATCAATTCGAGGAGAACCGATGATCCGGCCCATCACCGGATCTTGTGATGCGTCGAAGTCGATGAATCCGCCCCAGTGGCTGGTGTTCCGCCATTCGTCACCAGCCACCTAGCGCTCTTGTGGAGTGGTCACACCGTCGGCGCGCCTTACGCCCCGGCTTTGCAGCATTAATTACCTTTTCTGCATGGACTGGCTGAAACTGCTTGTTCCACCGGTTGCCGGTGCGTGTATAGCTGGCGTTGTTGGCCTTCTCGCTGCGTTAGTCGGCCCCGGAACTTACCGAGGCTGGCGGATCAAGAAACTACTGGACCTGGTGAAGGACCTTGATAGAGACCGATTTCCCGGACAGCGTGCGGTGCTTCTCGACCAGGTTGAGCGTCTGGCGACGCAGATGGCAGCGATCTATAAGGTCCCTCACGAGCGGGGCCTATTAATGGCCAGTTACCTGCTTTATGGCGCATTGACGGGCAGCGTTTTTGCCTTTATCTCCCGGGCGGCGTCGGCGTCAGGGATGTTTCTATTACTGGACTCTACTGTCGTCCTAGTTCTCATTTTCGTCACTGCCGTGGCAATGAAGCCGGCCCAAGAAGCCTTTGATTACGTAAAATTTCACCGTGCGGAATTTGTTCGGCGGGGGTCACCGGAATCGTACGAGCTTCCACCGCGACCAAGACCTTGGTGGTTCCGGAAATGGGGCGGAGGCGGAATCGCCGCGGACTAAGACTGACGATTTCCCCGCTGCGCCGGAGGAGTTCTCAACCTGCGCGCGGACAGCCACCGCCACACCGTGCGTTCGGTGACGCCCAGCGTCCCGGCGGCCAGCCGGACATGATCGCTGAACAAGCTGCCCTGCTCGGACAACTGGGCGAGCCGGTGCATAGCCGCCTGCCGCAGCGCACTTGCTCGCGTCGACCATCAGCACGGCCTTCCGAATCCCATGGGCTGCAACACGGCACCGCAGGCAACGGGCCGCATTCAATCACGCTCCGTAGGTCGCGTGCTGATCGGTGACATGGGGTTAGGAGCTCAGGCCCTCGTTCGCGAATACCCCACCTCCCGCGCACCTGGTTCCGGCCGCCGACGCCCCGCGCTGGCCGGTTCGGTCAGCGCGACATGTTCAGAACTTGCCGGTGTGGTGTTCGATTCGGTGCCCGAGTTGGCCGGCGAATTCGGTGATGAAATCCGCGGTGAGGGGCGGCCAACCCCAGAAGTCGAAGGCGAGGCTGCCTAGAGCGAAGTTGTCGGCCCATTGCCAGGTGGTGATGGGGCTCGGCGTGGTGCAGGAGGGGCAGATTGCTGCGCCGGTGCCTGTTTGTTTCCAAGCGTTGATGGCGTCCGAGAACGGCTGCCACACAGCGGGATCGGCTTCCCATTGCTGCGGGTAGTCGATGATCACGGTGGTGTCCTGGCAGCGTGGGCATACCGAGGAGGCCGGTTCGATGCCGCCCTGTCCGGCATAGTGGTCGTGGCGTCCGACGATGACGGCAACGGGGCCGGGGATCCAGTCGGCGCCCCATTCCTGGGTGATCTGCAGCCAGTCGGGGCCTGGCACATAGCCTTCGTCGACCTGGAGGCTGTACATCGCGTCGCGTGAAGTCTCCCGAAGCAGCCATCGCCTCGATACCATCCAGTCCACCATGCGCTCGGCCAACGTGCTCGCGTCCGCCGAGGTCACATCGAGGTCGACGATTCGTTCGAAATAGTCACCCACACCCGCATCCTGCCACCAGGGACCGACGCCCGTACCCGAGCCGGCCGCCGGTGGAGGCGCACTGTCGGTCCATGAGTGCCTACGACGTCATCAACGCCGCCATCGACGAGAAGGCCCGCGGCGCCGGGTGGCCCGAGCGCGGCCCTCTACCGGATACGGGGTGTAGACCAGGTTGGCTGGCAATATGGCCGAACTGGTTGATGTTTCAGGCCACCTGCGGTGCCGTGAGATGGACACGGATGTGGTCGAGCAATTCACCGCTTCTGAGCGGTTTGGGCAGGTAGTCACACGCACCGGCCGCGTAGGCGTCACCGATGGCATCGGGATCGCCATCGAGGGAGACCGCGATGATCGGAATCGGTGAACGCTTCCACAGCTGCCGGCACAGATGCGCGCCCGGCAAGTCCGGCAGGTCCAGCTCGAGCAGCACCAGGTCCGGATTCCATCGCCGAGCCAGGTTCAAAGCGCACTGCGCGTTGGGGGCAGAGATCACCTCATGACCGGCGTTGGCCAGCACGAGTACCTCGATCTCTGCCATCGCCGGGTTGCTCTCGACGACAAGGACCTTGCTGGGCCCAGCCGCAGCGGTCGGCGGCAGCGTTGATTCTGTTGCAGAGCGCGGGAATTGGCTAATGTTGGATCCTTCGCAGACGGGTCCCCGACCGTCGAATCCGCAGCGTCATGGAGCTGAATAGAGGCGATCCTGCGCTCGCAATGTCGGTACCGCGATCGACTGACTATGACACTATGTCAATCCGCAACCTCTCAGCAATGCATCTGTGAACTGTTTTCATAGCGTTCACATGACCAGGTCCATTCCCTGGCATTCCATTACCGCCGGCGCGCTCCGCCAATGTGCAACATTCGGCTAGCGGACTGTTAGAACACGAAACCCAACGCTCGTGTAGTGGACCGTATCGCTGCAGAACGCGCACTCGTAGGACTGCATCAATTGATCATCCCGTGCGCCTCAGCGCGGACACCGACCGCGGGGTGCCCGGCCTGAAGGCTCGAGTAGCGGCATTCAAGTGCGTTCGGCGGTTGGGGCCATGGAGGGCGTGACATATGATCTGATCATTGCGCAGGAGGGAGCCCGATGGACAGCCCGATCGAGGTAGTGCGCAGGTTCTGCGCGGCATGGTCCGACGATGCCGGGGTCAGTGACCTCGCCGCATTCTTCACAGACGACGCGGTCTACCACAACATCCCGATGGCACCGGTCACTGGCAGGGAAGCGATCGCCGACAACATCGCCTCGTTCATCCGCCCTGGCGCGCCAGGCATCATGGGCATCGACTTCCGCATCGTCAACATCGCAGCCAGTGGTCCGGTCGTGATGACCGAGCGGGTGGACGTCTTCACGCTCCCCGACAGGTCTTTCGAGCTCCCGGTCATGGGGACCTTCGAGGTCAGGGACGGCAGGATCAGCGCCTGGCGAGACTATTTCGACCTGAACCAGTTCACCAGCCGGATGGGATGACTCCGGTCGGCTGCCCGAACTTGGTCGGATTTTCGGCGATTACTACCGAATTCGTATTCGGCAATAGCGTGCACTGCTGGCGGCTGTATGGCGTTCTGCCAGTTGATCTTCCGACGCCCCGTGCTGGCTGGTTCGGTCAGCACGGTCAGCGGCAGAATAGTGCGTTCTGCCATGGGCGGTAATCAGATGGATACGCGATATCGCAGCCCACGGAATTCGGCCGAAGGGGCTGAACGTCACGCCCCGATCGTCGACTGCCACCTCGGGTGAGGGACGGACGATGCGGTCCAGTCCGACGAGAAGAGAAAGGATTCCCACGACGATCGGCGCCACCACGGGGAACGTCAGCCGCGAGCCGGGGGTCGTGGTCGTCACGAGTAGCAACCAGCCGCCCGCGATCCCTAACAGACCCAACGACAACATCTCTACCCAACGGACCCACGAAGATCGAAAGATCGCCGGTGGTGCTGATACTTCCCGAGGCTGGTCCACGACCGTGGACTGTAGCGGTCATCGTTCGGGCAGGCCGACGTGGAGTCGAAGCATACCGATGCAAATGCGGTATCCAGCAATGTAATTCGCGCAGCTCAACGAGGAAAACGATTGTCTCCCACCTAGGTCCACCTCGATCTTGCAGTGCGAACTCGAGCGAATGAAAACTTCGAATGTCGCATCGTAGAGCTCACCACCCGGTGAGCTGACCTCCACCATGATCGGAAGGAAGCCCGCGACGGCGAGCCGTTGATGGATACCGGCCGGTGAGACCGTCGTGGGTCACTCCGGCGGGGCGGCGAGCCGGGAGACGAAGACCCGTTCCAGTAGGGCGTACAGGCGGTCCTGGTCCTCGGCGCTGAGGCTGTTCAGGCCCTCTCGAGTGGTGTGCATCTTCGCTCGGATGGTGTCGGTGACCTGCTCGCCCTCGACCGTGATGACGAGGTTCGTGACGCGCCGGTCGGAGGCGCTGGCCTCGCGCCGCACGAGGGCGCGCTTCTCCAGCCGGTCGATGATCCCTGTCACGTTCGAGGCATCGCAGGCCATGATCTGGGCCAAGGCGCGCATCGCAATCGGGCCTCGGCGCAGCACGATCAGTGCCTTGCCCTGACTCGCGGTGAGGTTCTCGCTCGCCGCCGCGAGCGTGAAGTCTCCGTAGTAGGCGCCGAGCGACACCGAGAGCAGCTCCATGAGCTGAGCGGTGTCGACGCGGGGAGCTGCTGCCATATGAACCAGCCTATCCACAGAAACTTGACTACCTCAAATATTCACCACTAGCGTTTGCCATATTGCTTGAAGTTCTCAACCATCTAGGTTGGCAAGTAACCACGAGGAGTGTCCAGTGACCGTCACCGCGTCCGACGCCGCCCGCACGGCTCAGGTTCTGTCACGGCCCGTCACGCTGAACGGACTGACTGTTCCGAACCGCATTGTGATGGCGCCGATGACGCGCATGTTCTCCCCCGGCGGCGTTCCCGGAGAGGACGTCCGCGCCTACTACGCCCGCCGCGCTGCCGCCGGCGTAGGGCTGATCGTCACCGAGGGGACCTACGTCGGCCACGATTCGGCCGGGCAGAGTGATCGGGTGCCGCGATTCCACGGGGAAGAGCAGTTGGCGGGGTGGGCGAAGGTGGCTGCGGACGTGCACGCCGCAGGCGGCACGATCGTGCCGCAGCTGTGGCACATCGGCATGGTCCGCAAGCATGGCGAGGAGCCCTACGCCGATGCCCCCGCCGTCGGCCCCTCCGGCATTCGCGTCGACGGCACCGAGGGCACCGGCAAGGCGATGACCCAGCGTGACCTGGACGACGTCATCGGCGCCTTCGCGGATGCCGCCGCGGCCGCCGAGCGCATCGGCTTCGACGGCGTCGAAGTGCACGGCGCCCACGGCTATCTCCTCGACCAGTTCCTGTGGGAACGGACGAACCGCCGAACCGATGCCTACGGTGGCGATTCCGTGGCCCGGACGAAGTTCGCGGCCGAGATCGTGGCGGCGATCCGGGCGGTCGTTTCACCCGGGTTCCCGGTGATCTTCCGCTACTCGCAGTGGAAGCAGGAGGCCTACGACGCGCGGCTCGTCGAGACCCCGCAGCAGCTGGAAGCGATCCTGGCCCCGCTCGCCGCGGCCGGCGTAGATGCCTTCCATGCCTCCACCCGCCGCTATTGGCTCCCGGAATTCGAGGGCTCGGACCTGAACCTGGCCGGCTGGACCAAGAAGCTCACCGGCAAGCCCACCATCACCGTCGGTTCGGTCGGCCTCGACGGCGACTTCCTGCGTGCGTTCACCGGCGAGGGCGCCGAACTCGGCAGCCTCGACAACCTCCTCGATCGGCTGGAGCGTGACGAATTCGATTTGGTCGCCGTCGGCCGAGCCCTGCTCCAGGACCCGGAGTGGGCATCCAAGGTCCTGGCGGGGCGGATCGACGAGCTGAAGCCGTACGACGCGGCGGCACTGAAAACACTGCGCTAGCCGTCGGCGGTAGCGACGCGTCACGAGCTGGTGGGCGACTCCGTGTCGTCGGTTGGTGCATCCGCCACGGATGCGTCACGTCGGCGGTGCTCCACGTCGCCCTCTCCGCCCAGTCCTGAATCCTGGGCCTACTCGACGGCTGGAGCTGTGCCAGCCGAAGTTGTTGTCGGGCAGCAACTTACGGGCGTTACGAAGCGCGTGAACGCACTCAACTCGGCATGATCGTGCGTTCGGCCGGCTCGGAGGGCTACCGCCGGTTGATCTTCCGCCGCACTGCGTTGGCCGGTTCGGTGGGCGCGGTATGCGGCAGAAGCGGACGTTCTGCCGGTGGTCGCGGCGCTGATCGGCCGATATCGTCAGCTCTTCGTCAGTGCGACAACCGGGATAGCGCGGTCGACCTTGCGCCATTCCTCGGCAAGGGCAGGGTAAGTGCGCTCCAGCATCGCCCAGACTTGGTCGCGCTCATCGCCTTCGAGCGGCCGCGCCGTCGCGTCGTACGACCCGTCGGCCACCTCGACAGTCACCTTCGGCTCAGCAACCAAGTTCAGATACCAGTGTGGGTTCGTCGGGGCTCCGAGATTCCCGCCGATGCTGAGCAGCCGGTCGCCATCTCGATGGAACATCACCGGAACGGTATGCGGTCGACCGGACCTACGGCCGATGGTGGTGAGCAGCAAGATGGTGTTGCGATCCATGCCCGCGAGCGGGGCGCCTGCACGGAACTGCTTGATCAAGGCGCGATTCATTTCCTGGATGTCCATCGTGCTCCCCTAACGATCTTGTTGTTGTCGCCCGTGTCACTGTATTGGAAGCAAAGGGCCTGGCGTTGGACGTGACCACCAGCGCTGTATGTCGCACAAGCAATAGCGTCCCCAACTCGGCAGCAGCGGACGTTCCGCCGGCCTCGGATCGGCACGGCCAGTTGATCTTCCGATGCCCCGCGCTGGCCGGTTCGGTCAGCGCGCGGTATGCGGCATGTGCGGATATCCACGGAGGAGAAGCAATGCGTCCCTGTCGCACTGGTATGGCACTATCCGCGATGGATCGACAACCTGTGAAACACGGATAGGCCGAACTGGATGACGCTTACACGCAATGAGGCATTGGCGCTACTGAGCGACTCGATCTCGGCGCGACGGCGACGCGGCGCGAAACGGCTACGCGCGCTCGCGGACCCGACAACAGCGGCTCAGGTCCGCACCGCGCTCGAACGCGAACTGCTGGACAAACGCACCTGGGAAACGCAGTACCAATTGATCATGGCGCTGGGAATGACCGGCAGCCGCGGAGATGTCGAACTGTTGAAAGAACTGGCGCTGCAACCCCGCTCGGCAACGATGGTCAACACTGCCCTCGGCGACGCCATCGTCCGGCTGGGGTGCGACGTCGACAACGACCCGGCTCCCACCCTGTGGTGCCTGCGACAAGACGTCGAGCTCCTCGCTGACGGCGCGCTGCGCGCAGTCGCGATGCTGCGACTGAAATTCCCCGACACCGCCGTAGACGCCGTCCTCGACTACGCCGAGGCCAATTTCCACGATCTCAACCACAAGTCCCTGGCGTACTGGCCCGCGGTCGCAGCAGCCGGTTGGACCGGGCCTCGCGTACGGGCGTTTCTGACCCGATGCTCGCAAGACAGCCGCCAGTACATCGCCGAAGCCGCAACAGACGCCCTGAACGGTCGCTATCCAAAAGGCGTGAGCGTGCTGTAGCTGACATGGAGCCGAATGCACCGCAATGCCGGGCGGCGAGGACGGTAATCGGCAGTTGCGGACGTTCCGCCGGCGTCGGATCGGTACGGCCAGTTGATCTTCCGATGCCCCGCGCCGGCGCCTCACGGTGGCCGGTTCGGTCAGCGCGGCATGCGGCAGAAGAGCACGCTGCCATGCGCTCATGAACCGGACAACCCAGCCGTTCTAAACGCGCACTACAGCTGAGGAATTGGCGCGAAACTGCTGTTCTACAACGGATTGTGCGGGATTGCACCGGTTGTCCGAAACTCGGCAATATGGTGTGTTCGGCGAGGCTCAGATCGGTAGTCCCAGCTGATCTTCCAGGCCCCGGCCCGAACACTTCGGGGTTGCTGTTCGCCGGATGGCTCCTCGGTGCGGTCCGTACGCTCACCCCTCAGCACTGGACGCGCATATCTGCACCTTCGCGGACAAGGTCGAAACACTGCTCGGCAGAGTCCAATTCGCCGCTGAAGTGAGGATTCGGCCGGATGGCTACAATGCAAACCTGTGGACGGACTTCGTCCTGATCTCCGGCACCTATGTCGCTCGGTTGTCCTTGTCGGTGACCGACTGACAACCCACAGCCCGCATTGTCGAACCTTGCGCAGAGCCCACCGAACGCGACTCAACGCGGCATGAGCGGACACCGCGACGGGCCCGAGATGCCCTGGGGCCGTTGATCTTCAGCTAGGCCGCGCCGGGCGCCCGCGGTCAGCGCCCTCTGTTACGTCCGCAGCCCCGAGGACGTCATCGTTGGCCTGGCCGAGGAAATCGCCTGGCGGCCCGATCAGCGAATCCAGCTCCACACCCAGGTGTGCGCAGTGGCGGCAGCGCCATCTTCGCGGTTGAGCTGTTGTGGCTGTCGGCTTTTGGCGGCGGATACAGCCCGCCACGTCAATGCCACAAGTGCGGCCGCAATCACTACGAGCACAACGCCGGTGATCATTTCGTCTCCCCCCAGGGCAACCGGTTCGGCTGCCACATTCGCGGAACCGCGTCCACGATCCCCTTGCAATGATCACTCTCGATCGGCTCCGCCGCAACCATCTCCAGCACCGGGAGTGCTTACACCGCAGTGATTCTCACAACCGTAGCCTCGCCGCCGACTCGGCGTTCGAACGCAGCAATGCATGCTCGTCGCTGGATCGCCCTGCTGACTCCGCGCCAGCCGGTCAGCTCAACGCGGGTGCGGCATGACCGGACATCAGGCCTGCATCGAGTGGATGTACTCATCGGCAGTTCAGTGCGGTCACCGGCGGTGGCCGTGGCCGCATCGAACCGCGCGGCGTGGCATGAGCGCGCACTGCCGGCGGTCGTACCACGCTCTGCCCGTTGATCTTCCGATGCCTCGCGCTGGCCGGTTCGGTCAGCGCGGTATGCGGCAGAAGCGGATATTCGCTCGACTCTGGATCGCAGCGAGCAGCCTTGGCTGCAGCCAGGCAGTTGATGGAAGCAGTTCGGTTCGCGCCGTGGCCAATCGACCCGGCGATGTGGAAGGCAGCCGCCTGCTCGAACTTCAGCAGCGCGAACGCTAACAGGCCGACCCGGTACCGATCGGTTGAGTGCCACGTCTGTCGTCTCCGTTCCGCGAATCAGGAACGGGGACCGAAAAGTTCATAGGCACAAAGCTTTTCATAAGACAGTCGCAAGGAAGCTACGGTTCCATTCGTCAGGTGCCGAACATCTTCTACTCCAATGGAATTCAACTCCTGAAGAGTGCAGCCGAGGGGACCTCCATGAGAATCTCATTCACCGCCCGCGCCGGACTCGCTGGCGCCGCGATCGTTGGTCTCCTGCTCGCGGCCGCACCAGCCCACGCTACTGGCCCGGTTCAGAACGCATGCCTGGTGATCGAGAACGAGACGTCGGACGGTGTGACGGTCGTCGTGCAAAATCTTCTGTTCCAAGGAGCAAGCTGGAAGATCGGCCCGAACGTCACCACCATCCTGACACTCGACGACGGCAAGGCCATCGCAACCGCCGACGGCGATTGGAGCATCCAAGCTCCGTCTGGTACCTGGCGCTACGAATCCGATTGGGACCGGGACCGGGGATGTAACGGTTCCTGGGTCTACACAGTGTCGTGACGCCACGAGATCTGAACCCGGTACCTCCGTCGCACACCGAACTGCGCACCATCACCGGTTGCCGAGCTTACTGCGGTCGTCTCGAAGACGCGCACTGGAATCAGCAGCAGCGGACGTTCTGCACCGCACCAGGTTCCGACCGCCGGCGCCCTGCGCTGGCCGGTTCGGTTAATGACCCGAGACCAGCTTGACCCTTGTCCATCAAGCGCGCTGTGCATCGTGTAATCGGCAGTAGCGGACGTTCTACACCGCACTGAGCTCCGGCCGCCCGCGCCTCGCGCTGGCCGGTTCAGTCAGCCCGGTATGCGGCAATGTAGTGCGTTCTCGACCCCCTGCGGTTGGCGCGGGCACGCAGGGGGCGGACGTTGCGGTGGATCTGTTACTGCGAAGGTGGCGGTGCCGGCGTTAGGACACCACTCAGCGTGATCTCTACGAGTTAGCTGATGCGCGATATTCCCGGTACGTCGGAAAGCGGCGAACATGACGCCCACGAGACGGGCGGTGGTGGGCGTTCTGGTTTGCGAGGCCGGTTTCGGCGACAGACCTCGGGGACCGCAGGAGGTCAGTCCGGTGAGCCGGCGCGGGGGCGGGTCGCACGGGTGACCAGCTGGCTGCTGCTGGTGGTCGCTGTAGTACTCGGGATCGTGGTGCCGGTTGGGCAATTGCTCGTGCTCGTACCGATTTCCTGGACACATCCGCTGTTGAAGGTTTGGCGGTGCAGGGGATCGTCATCGTCGTCGGCAATTTGCGTGACCTGCTGCGCGTCAGTCCGGCAGCCAGTGCAGCTCGTGTGCCAGGGTTTTGGCGACGGTACGGATGCGGCGGTGTAGTGGTGACTGCACGCGCGGGAGGACCAGGTGGATGGTCAAGGTGGGTGCGCCCCGCAGCGGTCGCCACGTGAGACCGGCCGGTTGTGTCGTGACCGCGACTTCACCGGCCGGAGCGAGGGTGAGCCCGTCGCGTAGGTCGCGCTGAGACATGTCGAAAGAGACTGCGGGCGTGTGGAATCGGGGGGTCGGCCGGGTGTCGCGGAACAGCGCGAACAGCTGATCGTGGATCACGGGGTTGGCCGCACGGTCGGGGAGTCGCAGCGGATACGCGGCCGCATCGGCGATCTCGATCTCCGGGTGTTCGGCCAGCGGATGGTGCTGTGCCAATTGGACCCCGACGCGCTCGCGCCGCAGCAGGAACCGGCGCACGCCACGACCCGGCTGTTCACCGCGGGTGATCCCCGCATCGATGCGGCCGTCGGCGACCGCGGGGGAGATCTCCGGTGTCGCCATCGGGACCGCGCCGACCTCGAGTCCCGGGCTGCTGCGAATGAGCCTGTCCACCAGGGCCGGTGCCGTCTCGGCCCCCGTGCTGAGGCTGTATCCGATGCGCAGCGTGCCCAGTTCACCGGCCCCCGCATTCCGGGCGGTGTCCCATGCCCGGTCCAGCGCCGCCAGCGCGGACGGCGCGGACTCCGCCAAAGCCGCACCGGCCGTGGTCAATACGACGCTACGCGTGTTGCGAACCAGCAGGCTCGTACCGAGTTCCGCCTCCAATCGGCGCATCCGGGCACTGAGTGCGGGCTGCGCGATACCGATCCGTGCGGCCGCGCGGGTGAAGTTCAACTCCTGCGCCAGCACCAGAAAGTACCGCAGGCTCACCGTATCCGGCGCCACATGCCCTCCCCCTCGATTGATAACGATCCGTTCTGAGCCTATCGCGTCCCGGTCTTTCCCTCGACCACACATCAAGCCATAACCTGCACATATGACGATTCAACCGACCGCGGTAGATGCACGAGGCAGTCATGCATAAATTGTTGGTCCTATATCCCAAGCCCGCCGACCCTGACCACTTCCGCGACTACTACGTGACCAACCACCTTCCACTGGTCATGAAAATGCCCGGCCTGCTTGCGTGGCGCTACAGCTTCGACGTGGCCGCCAGTCGACCGGGTCGCCCGGCGGCGACCAGGGGAGAAGCGCCGTATTTCGCGGTCTTCGAAGCCGACTTCGCTGACGCCGCCGCCATGGCCGCGGCGCGGACGTCGTCGCACGGCCAGCGGGTGGCCGCCGATGTCGTCAACTACGCCACCGGCGGTGTGGTCGTCATCGACTATCCGGTGCAGGACGGCACCAGCTGAGGCAGGACGGCACGCTCCGGGACGCGTTCGGAGCGTGCCGTTGCGGCCAGGTCCCGGCTATCGGCGGAACGCCGTTCCCGGTTGCCGGTTCGTTGAGCGTCAACGGTGTCCCGGCCGGATGTCAGGGTGGTTGATGCGTACGTGCGGCGCGACGGCCGGGACGGCAGCCCGCTAACCTCGAGCAGGCCCGGCATCGCCTTTAAGAACGGTCCAAGCGCTCCGAATCCAATAAGGAACGATGACTGTCATCGGCAGTTGCGGACGTTCCGCTGGCCTCGGATCTGCACAGCCAGTTGATCTTCCGACACCACGCGCTGACCGCTGCGGTCAGCGCGGGAAGCGGCAGAATAGTGCGTTCGTCCCGTCAAATGCCGGCAACCGCAGTGAACTTGCGCGGAGTGATTGCGACAACCACTCTCCATCGAGCCGCTGCACGTTCAACCGCGCCCGGAGCGACAGTGCGGTCGATGTACTTGGCCCGGATACGCCGAGTCCAGGTCTCGTCCGGATCGACCGAGACGGTCGCATCCCCGACCAGCCGGACCTGCTTGTTCGGCCTCCTGCGACAGAATCTGCCGGGCGTCTGCCCGCTGCTCCCGTGCCGCCTCCTCCGGATGCTCGGCCTCCCAGCGGCTGCGTTCCCGCGCCTCGTCGGACAGCAACCGGATCCAGCACGCCTTCGCGATCTACTCGGGCACAGGAGTGTCGCCCGCGGCGCGCCGCACGTGGGCGCGCAGGTGATCGTCCAGGGACACAGGGATGGTGGTGGTCATGCCAGCACGATAGGAGTACCGGCTGCGGGCAGGCAGCAAATCGGTCTCGTGGCCGGGATTCGCTCGTTTCTTGCCGCCGAGCTGACGGCGGGCAGACCGGTCGGGGTGTGGTGCGACGGTGTTTGGACTTGCGGGACCTGAAAGTTCCAAGATAGTATGTGCGCATACTAAATCGGTTTGATCGAGGGAGACTGCAAGTCATGTGGAAGTTCGCGCACACCGAGTCCACCACCGCGACCCCGGCGCAGCTGTGGAAGCACTACGCCGACCCGACCGAGTGGTCGAAGTGGGATCACGAAGTGGAATGGGTGACGGTCGACGGCCCGTTCACCGAGGGCACGACGGGCTCGCTCAAGCCGGCCGGTGCGCCCAAGACAAGGTTCGCGATGACTGAGGTCACCCCGAATGTGTCGTTCACCGATGTGAGCCGGCTTCCCTTGGCGACAATGACTTTCGAGCACCGTATCGAGGCCGCCGCCGAGGGCACGCGGTTCACCCATGAAATCTCGATTGCGGGGCCGCTGTCGCCTCTGTTCGCTCGTGTCATCGGTCGCCGCGCGGCGGCCGAGCTGCCCAAGGCGATGCGCAAGCTGGCCGAGCTTGCCGAGGCGGCCTGACTGCGGGTCCCGGGTTGCGTTATCACCGGTTGCCGTTGTTGTCGACCAGCTTGCGGACGGTGGTTTGGGTGAGTGCGACCTTGGCCAAGATCTCGTCGGCGGTAGCGGTCCAGGTGAACGGGGCGACGTCGACGTTCCAGCGGGCGACGTAGTCGCGGATCTGTTTGACGAGCATTTTCACCGAGGTAAAGGTGCCTCGACGGATGGACTGGCGGGTGATGATCGAGAACCAGGACTCGACCATGTTGATCCACGACGAGCCGACCGGGGTGAAATGGAATGTCACGTTCGGGTGCGCGGCCAGCCATGTCGTCACCTCTCGCGTGTTGTGAGTGGACAGGTTGTCCAGCACGGCGTGGATCTCATTGTCCACGTGAGGTTTACCCATCCGCACACCAACGACGACATTCGAGAAAACCCAGCTGGCACCGAACTCGGCCAGAACAGTCCGCTCGGTCGGTGGATTCCACGCATTCCACCGAGTCCACACCCCCATCAACACCTGATGGAACGCCGCCGCCACCATCGGCCCCACCTCGTCCACCTCGTCCACCATGTCGGCAACCGTGACAACGACAGAGTCCACCCGACCGTCCGTACCGAAAACACGAGCCCGCGGCTGGTTCACAAGCACACCCGTCACCGATTCGAGCCACACAGCCTCCGCGGCCGAGTCCCCCGGTTCACCCCACCCAACGTCCGCGACGAACCGCTCCACATTTGCCCGCGTCCACGTCCAATCGAATCTCTTTGCGGCCTCGGCAATCTCGGCAGCCCCCGCACGATCCACCCTCATACCTGCTCCCATGATGTGAGGGTAGCGGCCCCACTTACAGCCCCAAGCGCCCAACCAAGCCTGCCCTCGCCGCGAGAACCGCCGCAAGGAGTTCACCGCAACCCCGATGGGGGCGCGCTTCTCGGCAGTTGCGTGCACTGCCGACGGTTGGTCAGCCGCCCGGGATGCCTACGGCCCGTTGATGTTCCGAGGCCGCTCTGGCCGGGTCGGTCAGCGCTGTCAACGGCTCGAGCGTGCGGACGTGTCTGGCAATGCGACACGGGGAGTCGGCCCGGCCGTGCCCGATCCCATACTTTCGTCCGAACTGCACGCCTGCGCGGAGGAACTGGCTCCGCTGCTGTCGTGGGGAGAGGTTATGAGGGTCGAAGAGTTCAGCGACGGCATGGTCGACGTCAGCGGTACCGCGGAGCAGTTCGAAGGTTTGGCCGCCGTGGTGGCTCGGGGCGAGGGGAGGTTCGAGATCGAGGATCTCGCGGCTGTCGAGGTCCGCTCGGATGCTGGTCCTCGGCTGCTCATCCAGGTCGTCGAGCAGCGCCGGGTCCTGCTGCTGGCGGGGGATCGGGCGAGCCGAGCACTCCTCGCGGAGGACCTGCGCAGTGTGGGGTCCGTGACGGAGGGCGGGCATCAGCACATCGAGTACTCCCCGGAGTTCGGCTACCTGCGGGAGGGTTCGGCTCCTCTGGTGCTCAACAGTCCGCACGGGGGGATGCCGCAGTCGTAGAGCCGATCCTGAGACGTTCTGCGCCTTGGGTGTCTGGACGTGGGAACGTCCTCCTGATGCCCGGCACGCCGGTCATGCCGACATCCTCGACGAACAGGTTCAGGCGAACGAGCAATCAGAGCGCGAGCAAACGAATAGCGGACAGGCCACCTCCCGGCTCCTCGACGACGCCCACTGATCACGGGATCCAAGCGGCCCCTGCACTGGATTCGGTCGACTACGCTGCACGCTTCGTGCCGCCGACCGGTCGGGGTGGCGAAGGCCGAGGCGCGAGTGGTGAGTTTCCCTTTGCTGACCCGCCACCCGCGCGGCAGACGACGGTTATGCCGATGGGCTGGCGATCAAGCACCACAGGGCGAGAAGGGGGTCGGCGTTGCACAGGCCGCCGGCGACGGGTTCGGTTGTTGCCGGAGAGGGCGATTCGAGCGGGAGGGGGTTGGCTGTGGCGGTGCCGGCGGCGGACAGGGTTGCGGCGCCGATCAGGAGGGCGGCGGAGATTCCGCGGCGTGCGAGCATTTGAAACTCCTCTGAGCGTGGGGTGGGGCGAGAAGAGGTCGGATTAGATTGCTACGCAAGCGGATCCGAGGTTGATGCCGGTGCCGACGTCGACGGGCTGCCTGATTTGAGCTGTCGCGTTCGGCTGGATGGCGTAGATGTAGGTGATTTTCGTCGAGGACGGGGTCCAGGTCGCCTTTGCTACGCCGTTGGAAGGCTTCGCCTCGGCGAATCCGCTGGGGCCCTGGCCCTCCTCGAAGAAGTAGACGGTCTGACTGTTGTCGTCGAGCGCGACGGTGACGGTGTACGAGCAGGTCGTTCCGTACGTGTGGGTGCCGAGGGTGAAGGCGGGCGCGATCGCGATGCTGGTGACGGTCGCCGAGGCCGACGGCGCGGTCAGTGCGGTCACGCTTGCGACGACGCCGAGTGCGGCAGCACCCGCGACGATCCGTTTCGCCTTGGGCGAGTTCGGAATTCGCGACATGGTGTATCGATCTCCTGTCAGGGTCGAAATCGGTTCGGCCGGGCGGTCTGCCGCCGACCGAGAGTGAGAGCCGCAGTGCCCTTGCCGACGATCACGCCGTCCGTGGCATTGATGACGTAATAGCGGCGGGTCTCCCGGCCCCGACCAGCGTCGCGATCGCAACTGCCGCCAGGACACCGATCCGCGCCGAGAACTGTTGAACCTTGCGCTTTTTCGGACTCACAGTCCATTCGTCGGATGATCCCCGGATACCGTTAGCAACACTGGCGGCCCCCAAAACTGGGGGCAGCGTTCGAGCAGCTCTATTGGAGCCGGCCGAGTTCGTGGGCGAGGTCTTTGGCGGCGGCCCGGATGCGGCGGTGTAGCGGTGAATGCTCGCGTGGCAGCACCAGATAGATCGTCAGGGCGGGTGCGCCGCGTAGGGGTCGCCAGGTGAGGCCGGCTACCTGGGTTGACAGGGCTGCCTCACCGGAGAGAGACAACGTGACTCGGTCACGAAGGTCTCGCTGGGCGACGTCGAAGGAGAGTGCGGGCGTGTGGAATCGAGGTTCTCGGCTGCCGGTGCGCAGCAGTCTTCAGTTGGTCGTGGACGGCCGGATTGGCGGCGCGATCGTGGATTCGGACGGGATATGCTGCGGCCGCGTCGATCTCGATCTCTATCTCGTCGGCGAGCGGATTGTCTGAGGCCAGTTGGACCCCGATCCGCCCACGCCGCAAGGGAAACCGGCGCACGCCATGCCCCGGCTGTTCACCGCGAGTGATCCCGGCGTCGATCCGGCCGGCGGCGACGGCCGCCGGGATTTCGGGGGTCGCCATCGGCATCGCACCGATATCCAGACCCGGGCGGCCGCTGAGCGCCGGCTGGGCGATGCCGATCCGCTCGGCCGCTCGCGTGAAACTCAATTCCTGCGCGAGTACCAGAAAATACCGCAGGCTCACTGTGTCCAGAGCCGTGCGTCCCCCCTGCCGATTGATAACGATCTGTTCTGACTCTATCCCGAATCGATCTTTCCCTCGACCGTGCGCGTGACCCTAACCTGCGCATATGACAATCCAGCTGACCGCGGTGCTGGACATCGCCCACGCGCACACCGCCGCTTTCGAGTCCGCGATCACCACCCTCGCCAAGGCCGCGACCGCCGAACCCGGTGTGCTCGACTACGGCTTCTGGCGCGATCCGGTCCAGCCTGGCCGTTATCTCATCCGGGAGCGCTACGCCGACCAGGCGGCAGTCGATACCCATATGGCGCTCGTGGACGTCGTGGCCTTCACCGTCCTGCTCCCGGAGTGGCTGACCGAGGACTCGCACGTGATCCTCGAAACCACGACCGACCTGACCCGAATCCCGTTGTCCCGCAGCCAGGAAGGTGCACTGTGAACGACCGAGATTCGAAAGTCGCCGCCATCGCCGCCTTCTTCTACGCTTACGCCCGCTATGACCTGGACGGCATGCGCGCTGTTCTCACCGAGGACATCGCCTGGACCATTCCGGGCCGTCACGCACTATCCGGCACCAAACACGGCATCGACGAGGTCGTCGCGTTCTTCGATCAGCTGTCCAAGGCGGGTATGAAGGCGGAGACCTTCTTCCTGGAGGCCAACGACGAGTATGCCGTGGACATCCACCGCGGCTACTCCACCGCCGGCGCAGGCAAGGTGGATACCATCTGGGCGCTGGTGTGGCACTTCAACATCGACGGCAAGGTCGACCGGGTGGTGAACCTCTCCGGTGACCAGCATCAAATGGACAGCTACGTCTGGCAGAACTACACGCTCGCACCACTACCCGAACGGCTCGCACTGACCGCAAGGCAGTCTGTTCGGGTGCAGAGTTGAGCGGCTGCTGGACGCCGCCGCTACCTCTCGATCACTTGGGACGTGGCCGTGGTGTAGTGGATTCCGCGGGCCTCGGCCACCCCTGGTCCGCCTCCGGTGCCGCCGTGTTCGCCGTTGTCGCTGCAGCCGTTCCCGGTCTGGCTGGGGTCGGTGCAGGTGTTCTCGCCCCCACCGCTCTCCCCGCAGTTTTCGTTGTCGCAGCCATGGGGCGGGACAGGCGGCGGAGCCGGCTCGGCGGCATTACCAACCCACCCCCAAGTCCGATCGACCTGCACCACGCCGGGCGCTGCACTCGGCGCGGCCAGGGCCGGAACCGCCGCCGTCGCGGGAACTGCCATCACCACCCCCGCCAGCACGAACGCGGTGAACAGCTGACGTGTGGTACTTCGGTAAGTCTCGTTGGTCATCATCATTGCCTTTCCCGGACTCGGTGAACCGACTGCTGCGCCTGATCGATTTCGTCACCTCGCACGTCTCGTTCGAGTAGCGACTACGTCGTCGTGACCATCCGGGGTTGCGGCGCGGTCGATGCTGTCTCTGTGAAAGCCGCTTCGGCGAGAAAATCTGAGCAAGCCCGGTCTGTGCATGTCCGAGGACGCCGTCCATGAGATATTTCATGCATGATCGCTATAAATCGAATCCTACTCAGATGATCAACAGCGGAAAATAGTCATCTCTGACAGCGAGACAAGGACTCGATGCGTGCTCTCCGGCGGTCCGTCAGCGGGTCCGGATGCCGTGAGCGGGTTCAGGGTTGGTCATCCATGAGGTCGAGGTCTTGCCACATTTGCTGGATCCGACCCGAGGCGCGGATCGCGTCGTCGTCGGCGAGTTCGCTGAGAATGGCTTGGATTGCGGCGACTACGCCAGTGAGGGATGGTCCGGCATGGGTGGCCTCGATGGGGGTGAGTATGAGGTGGTCGGCATCCCCGGCGAGGGGGGAGGTGCGAAGGTCGGTGAGAACGCAGACGGTGGCGCCACGGTCGCGAGCGAGTCGGGTCAGGCCGCGCAGGGTTCGGGTCAGACGCCAGATGTTGATGGTGATGAGGCAGTCACCCTTTTCGAGGCGAGCGACGTCGACGG
The DNA here is from genome assembly GCF_042754165.1 of Nocardia sp. NPDC059229. Lineage (NCBI taxonomy): Bacteria > Bacillati > Actinomycetota > Actinomycetes > Mycobacteriales > Nocardiaceae > Nocardia > Nocardia sp. NPDC059229. The sequence goes on along the minus strand of NZ_JBHZAK010000006.1, from coordinate 27,330 downwards.
CCTGCGTGGTGGAGGAGCCGAGGGAAAGCCGGATGTCGTGCCCGCCGATGGTGCCGAGATAGCTGAGGATGTGGGCGGGACCGGCTCCACTGCCGGAGCTGATGATGAGCGTGTGGCGGGCCGCCTTGATGGCCCGGGCGGTGGCGCGGATGGCGGCGAGGTTGTCGGAGGTGGCCAGTGCGACAACATTATTGGCGTCCTGCCGCACCATCTGGGCTGCAGGGTCGGCAGCCGCCGCGGGGCCGAGGGAGATGTCACCGGAGGAGACGGAGGCGAGGTAGAGGGCGCGGAGTTCCTCGCGGAGCTGGGGCCAGCCCTCGAAACCGAGTTGCTGCGCGGTGCGGACCACGGTGGAGACATTGACGCCGGCGCGTTCGGCGATCTCCCGGGCTGAGGAGTAGCTGGCGAACTGCGGCGCCCGGACGAGCACCTGCGCGACGCGTTCGGCTTGGGGACCGAGCGTGTCGCGTGTGGCGTGTTCGGCCAGCCATGCCTCGATGCTCACGTGTCGTCTCCTCGTGGGGTGGGCGCCGTTGTCACTGCGCCGTGTGGTGAGCGACGTGGAAGCCGCGGGTACCGATGGCGTCGGCGGAGTCGAAGAAGGGCGTCATGGCCAGGGCGAATTCCTGGCGCTGGGGTGAATTCTGCCAGGCCGCACAGGCATCGGCGTCGGCCCACAGGGCTGTGACGACGATCGTGTCCGGCTCGTCCGCGGGAATCAGAACCTGCGCCGCGAGGGCGCCCGAGGCTTCGAGGATGCCCAGCGAGCGATACAGCTCGACCAGCTCGTCACGACGGCCGGGTGAGGTGCGTAGCGACAGCGATGTGAACTCCATGGAACAATTATTGCACACAAGCATTCAATGCATATATTGTTGCATTCAACTTGGCTATTACTGAGAGGAAACCGAGCATGAGTTCCCTGTTGATCACGAACGCTCATCTGCTGCATCCCGAAGACGGTGAGCTGAGCGATGTTTCATGGCTGGAGGTCGCCGACGGTCGCATCGCGGGCCATGGCACCGGGCGACCGCCGACCGTGTCCGAGGACGTGCCGGTGCTCGACGTCGCCGGGGCGACAGTGCTGCCGGGTCTGATCGACGCACACGTCCATCTGCTGTTGACCACCTTCGACCCGAAGGAAGCGGCCGGCTGGACCCCCGGGTACGCCACTGTCCGGGCCTTGAAGGAGGCCGAGCGCATGCTCCGACGCGGATTCACCACCGTCCGCGACGTCGGCGGTGCCGACTACGGGATGGCCCGGGCCATCGAGGAAGGGCTCGCTGTGGGTCCGCGTTTGGTCTACGGCGGGAAGGCGCTGTCACAGACGGGTGGGCACGGGAACATCCGCCCACTGGGTGACGACGCAATGCCCTGTTGCCAGAGTCGTCCCGCCTTCGCCCGCATCGCTGACGGTGCCGACGAGGTGCGCGCCGCCGCGCGTGACGAATTCCGCAAGGGCGCTTCGCATCTGAAGATACTGATCAGCGGCGGCGTCGCCTCACCGCACGACGAGGTATCGGCGGTCCAGTACACCGATGAGGAGATCCGTGCGGCGGTCACCGAGGCCGAGCAACACAATCGCTATGTCACCGCGCACGCTTACCACCCGCGCAGCGTCAACCGGGCGCTGCGGGCGGGCGTCCGCAGCGTGGAACACGGAAACCTCATCGACGACGAAACCATCGGCCTGCTGCTCGAACACGACGCCTTCCTGGTCCCCACGCTGGTGACCTACGACCAGATGGCCCAGTTCGGCAAGGCCGCCGGAATGCCCGAACAGTCGCACAAGAAGATCGCCGATGTCCACGCAGCGGCCATGTCCGCACTCGAACGGGCCCACACCGCAGGGGTCAATCTGGTCTTCGGCACCGATCTGCTCGGCCCGCTGCACAGCGCACAGCTGCAAGAATTCGCCCTGCGCGCCGAAATTCAGCCGGCGGCCGACATTCTCCGCGCCGCCACCACCACCGCTGCCCGGCTGCTGCGCATGGAAGGCGACATCGGCACCCTCGACGTCGGAGCCCACGCCGACCTGCTCGTCGTCGACGGCGATCCGCTCGACGATATCCGCGTGCTCACCCGGCCTGAGCAAACCCTGCGTCATGTCATCAAGGCCGGGACTGTGATTTGAGTTGTCGCGCAAGTCGGTAGGACCGTGAAAGTACGGAAGAGAGAGTGGCTGCGCGCAGATTCGAGAGCAGCGCGGTCGTCGCCGCGGGCGGCGGTGCGCGTGCGGAGGGGACGGATGTGGCAACACCGTGCCGCAGTCCCTTCCCCTCCACGGGTACTCGACCTGGCGCTGCGCATCGGGACCGCGCTGTTGGGCGGCGGGGCGAGTTGCCGGGAGGTCGAGGCCGCGATGCGCGCGGTCACCAGCGCATACCGCTTGAACGGCAGCGTCCCGAACGTCACCTTCTCCATGATCAGCCTGTCGTACCAGCCATCGGTGGACGTGGCGCCGCTGGCGGCGGATCGATCGGTGCTGGATCGCGGCTCGCACTACACCCGTGTGGATGCCGTCGAGCGTCTCACCGCGCGCATTGTCGACGGTCTGCCGCCGAGCGCGGCGGCGGAGCAGCTGGCCGCGATCGAATGCGGGCCCGGCCCATACCGGCGGTGGGTGCTGTCGGTAGCGACCGCGCTGGTCTCGGCTTTCGCGGCGGTCATGGTGGGCGGCGGCTGGTGGGTGCTCCTCGGCGCACTCGCCGGCGGCCTGGTCGGCGAGCGCGCCGCGGCGGCGGTAGCCAGGACCGGGGCTGCGCCGTTCTACCAGCTCGGCGCCGCGGCCGTAGCGGCAGCCGGAATCGGTGTCGCCGCAAGCACGGTGACCGACCGGTCTCAGGCGGGCGCCATGATCACCGGTGCGCTCTTCGCGCAATTCCCCGGCCGCCCGCTCGTGCTGGCGATCAACGACGGCTTGGCCGGCTACTTCCTGACCGCCGGCGCACGCCTGCTCGAGGCATTCTTCCTGCTGACCGCCATCGTCTGCGGGGTGACCGCGACCCTGTACATCGGCCGCCTGGCCGGGGCCGGACCGACCGTGCAGGACACCATCCTCAGCCAAACTCCCACTGCCGGCTGGGCACTCGTGCTGACAGCCGGGGCGCTGACCGCAGCCTTCGCTGTCGTTCACGAGGTTCCTCCGCGAGCGATAGCAGCGGCCACGGCCACCGGCCTGGCGTGTTTCACGACCTACCATCTCCTCGTCGTCGCGCACCTGGCCCCTGTGGCCGCGACGGCCGTGGCGGCCATACTGATCGGCATCTTCGGCGGACTCGGAGCCCGCGTGCTGGGCAGCAGCACCCTGCCGCTGCTGGTGCCCGCCCTCGCTCCCCTGCTCCCCGGCCGCTCGCTCTATCTCGGGCTGCTGGCCCTCAGTGAGGGGCGTTTCGCAAGCGGCGGACCGCAATTGGCCCTGGCAATCACCCTCAGCCTCACACTGGCAGTGGGCACCGACGTGGGCCTCCAGATCGTCGGCCGCCCCGCCCGTGCCACCGGCCATCTCCGGCCGGCCGAACCGGTCCGAACGCGCACTACGACTGCGGAATTGGCGGGAAACTGCCGTTCAGCTCTGGATCGTGCGTGATTGCACCGACCGACCGGAACTCGGCATCTCGGTGCGTTCGTGACGCTGAAATGATTTGGGCGCGTTGGCCTCCGATCCGCGCCCGGACGAAAGCCGCCGACTGGATCGAGAACCTGGTCAGGGGCTTTCGTCGTGCGGTCAATTCGTCAGCGCTGCCAGATACCGCTGTCGATGAAGTTGGCCCACACGTCGGCAGGGAACGCCAGGATCGGGCCCCGACCGTTGTCCTTCGTGTCGCGCACCAGCGTGGCAGCCGGGTCGTGCCGAACCTCGACACACTCCTTGCCAGCATCGGAGAAGCTCGACTTGTACCACTCGCTCATTACCGGCTTCTTCATGCCGTGTGCTCCTTTGCGATTCGCACCAGCAAGTCCCTGGTGTCCTGCGCTGTCAACGCTACAGCCCGAAGACCGGCGATTGCTTCACGATATTCGTCGACCTCTTCGTCGTGCTCGTGGAGAACGCTGCCGATGGCGCCTTCGGCGTATACCACTGGCGGCAAAGTCATCCCACTCGTGCCTTTGGGCAGATGGAGCAGGATGAACTGCTGAATGACAAGCCCCGGGTGTGGGCCGATAGCGAACGGGAGCGCCCGGATCTCGATATTGTCCCGGTCTCCAACCTCGGCGAGCCACCGCAGTTGCGCTGACATGACCTCCGGCTGCCCAGGCCTGTTCCACAAGACCGCTTCGGATATGAACGCCTCCAACCGAAAACCGGCATCGTCCAGCCGTATTTGCCGCTTTTGGGTGAGCTCGACCCGCCGTTCTACGTCCACTGCGGACAGACGTGGCAGGGTGACGCGGACGATTTCCCGCCGGTAGTCAGCAGTCTGCAACAAGCCGGGCACGATTACCGGTTGGTACGTGATGATCTGCTCTGCCACTCCTTCGAGCCGGAGGAGCTTCTCGAAGTTCGGCGCGACTTGGTCGCTGTACGGCTGCCAGAACCCTTTCGAGTTCCCCTGCGCCTTGGCCGCATTGTCCTGTGCTCGAACCTCTTCCAGAAGCTTGAGCGCCTTGGCCTGATCCTCCGGGGAAGCGTGGTAGTACTCGAGCAGGTCCTTGATCTGCGGCCTGGTGAGCTTGGTCGGCGAGCCTTCCTCCATTCGCATCAGGACAAATCGCGTGACCTCGAGGTGCGCCGCCGCGGTCGACAGGGCCGTACGAGGTGCTTTTGATCGCACAGATTTCATAAAGTTTCCGAAATCCATGCGAGAGACCGTCAAACCGGCCATTTCGTTAGCCTCGCTATCTGGGAAACGTTCTCTACGCACATGTGCGTTCTGCACCTCAATCTTATTTCACGCGACTGTATGCCATGCACGTATTGCCGCAGCACTTTTCGGCGCATGCTTAGTGCATGGCACCTGACGGCGACAGCGTTGGCCCGCCGCAGTGGAATGAATCCGAAAGCAACAGGAGTCGAAATGACTTGGGATGCTTGGGCTTTGATGCTCTTGACGATCGTTGAGGCAGGTGTCTTCATCGCCTGCCTGGGCGGGGATATAAGAAATTCCGGTCGGTACGGAAATAGCGAGCGTGGCCGTCACCGACGCGGACGCAAGGAAATTGGCGAGCGCAGGGAGGTGAATGGGTCGTGGACATCTACGAACGGCTGGAAAATTGCGATGTCGGGGAGCGGGAACCGGCCATGACGTCGGCGGAGGCGATGGAATCGCTTGTGTTGCATCAGGATTGCCTGACCGCGATGTGTGAGCGAAAGATGGCGGCGCGGCAGATCATCAAGACCGACGCGGAAAAGATCGAGTCCGCGAAGGTCATTCGGTTTCCGGCGAGTCGAATGGAGCCGGGTTGTGGCACGTGTGATCCGTAATCGGCATCGGGCACCCTATCGGCGGCCCGCCACGCTCGCCGAGGCGAAGAGCGGACTCGATCGGCATCGGGCGTGCCTGGACGACTGTGCGGCGAAAAAGGCCTATGAGCGCGCCGTCCAGGAGATGGTTCGCGGGCCTGGTCTCGGGTGGAACATCTGGCGAGCGGACACCGGTGGGGTTCGGTGAAAAAAAGTGGCGCATCACCCGACGGTGATGCGCCACTTACAGTTTCGCGACAGCGATGTCAGCCGCGGATCTTGGCCGCGACCGAGGCCACGGCGGTCTCGGCCGGGAGTTCCTCGGCTGTGCCGGCGAAGCGGTCGCGGAGTTCGATCTTGCCCTCGGCCCAGCCGCGGCCGACGACCACGATGTAGGGCATGCCGAGGAGCTCGGCGTCCTTGAACTTCACGCCCGGGGAGGCGGTGCGGTCGTCGAGGAGGACCTCGAAGCCGAGGGAATCGAGTTCGGCGGCAACCTGTTCGGCGCCCGCGCGGGCGCCCTCGTCCTTGTTGGCGATGACGACGTGGACGTCGAACGGGGCGACCTCGCGGGGCCAGCGCAGGCCCTTGTCGTCGTGCATCTGCTCGGCGAGCACGGCGACCATGCGGGACACGCCGACGCCGTAGGAGCCCATGGTGAGACGGACCGGCTTGCCGTTCTCGCCCAGCACGTCGACCTCGAAAGCGTCGGTGTACTTCTGGCCGAGCTGAAAGATGTGGCCGATCTCGATGCCGCGGGCGGCTTCCAGGACGCCGCGGCCGTCGGGCGAGGGATCGCCGTCGCGAACCTCGGCGGCCTCGATGGTGCCGTCGGGGGTGAAGTCGCGTCCGGAGACCAGGCCGACGTAGTGCTTGCCCTGCTCGTCGGCGCCGGTGATCCAGGCGGTGCCGGAGACCACGCGCGGGTCGACGAGGTAGCGGACGCCGTTGGCCTGCAGGGCCTTCGGGCCGATGTAGCCCTTCACCAGGAACGGGTTGGCCTTGAAGTCGGTCTCGTCCAGCAGTTCCACCTCGGCCGGCTCGACGGACGCCCCGAGGCGCTTGTCGTCGACCTCACGATCGCCGGGGATGCCGACGCCGAGGATCTCGGTCTTGCCGTCGGGGTAGCGCAGCTTGACCATGACGTTCTTGAGCGTGTCGGCGGCGGTCACCTCGCGACCCAGCACGTTGGCGGTATTGGCCCAGTCGACCAGCGTCGCGATGGTCGGCGTGTTGGGGGTGTCGTGGACGACGGCGTCGGCCTGTCCCTCCAGCGGGATCGCCGGGGGCGCGGCGGTGATCACGGCCTCCACGTTTGCGGCGTAACCGGATTCGCGGCAGATGACGTAGGTGTCCTCGCCGACGGGGCTGTCGGCCAGGAACTCCTCCGACGCCGAGCCGCCCATGGCGCCGGAGGTGGCGGCCACGATGACGTACTTGACGCCCAGGCGGTCGAAGATCTTCTGGTAGGCCTCGCGGTGGGCGTTGTAGCTGTTCTTCAGCCCGTCCTCGTCGAGGTCGAAGGAGTACGAGTCCTTCATGATGAACTCGCGCCCGCGCAGGATGCCCGCGCGCGGGCGGCCTTCGTCGCGGTACTTGGTCTGGATCTGGTACAGCGTGACCGGCAGATCCTTGTAGGAGCTGTACTCGCCCTTCACCGTGAGGGCGAACAGCTCCTCGTGGGTGGGGCCGAGCAGGTAGTCCTGGCCCTTGCGGTCCTTGAGCCGGAACAGGCCGTCGCCGTACTCGGTCCAGCGGTTGGTGGTTTCGTACGGTTCGCGCGGCAGCAGCGCCGGCAGCGAGATCTCCTGGGCCCCGATGGCGTTCATCTCCGACCGGACGACATCCTCGACCTTGCGCAGCGTGCGCAGGCCGAGCGGCAGCCACGAGTAGACGCCGGGCGCGATGCGACGCACGTAACCGGCACGCACCAGCAGCTTGTGGCTGGGCACCTCGGCGTCGGCGGGGTCGTCGCGCAGGGTGCGCAGGAACAGGTGGGAGAGGCGGGTGATCACGGCTCAACACAGTAGCCGCTGCTCGCGCACAGTTCACAAGGCATTACCGTGTTGGCTCGTGCTGGTGCTGCTGCCTCCCTCAGAAACCAAGTCCGACGGTGGTTCGGGCGGTCCCCTGGACCTGGATTCCCTCGCGATGCCGCAGCTCACAGCGGTGCGCGACAAACTCGTCACCGAGTTGATCGCGCTGGCCGCCGATCCCGACGCCGCGCGTGCCGCGCTGACACTGGGCAAGGGGGCTGACGCGGAGATCGCGCGCAATGCCGCCCTGCGCACCTCCGCCACCCGCCCGGCCCTGGACCGCTACACGGGTGTGCTGTACGACGCACTCGACGCGGCCCGGTTCACCAAGGCCCAGCGCGCCAAGGCCGAGGCGCGCCTGGGCATCGGCTCGGCGCTGTTCGGGGTGATCCGCGCGGGCGATCCGATTCCGGCCTACCGGCTTTCGGGCGGGTCGAAGCTGCCGGGTCTGCCGACGCTGCAGTCGCTGTGGAAGGCGGTGCTGCCCGCGGCGCTGCGCGCGGAGGCGGCCGGGCACCTGGTGGTGGATCTGCGGTCGGGCACCTATCAGAATCTGGGCCGGGTCCCGGGCGCGGTCACCGCGACGGTGCTGACCGAGCGTCCGGACGGGAAGCGAACCGTGGTGAGCCACTTCAACAAACACCACAAGGGACTGCTGGCGCGGGCACTGGTGCTGTCGCGGTCGGAGCCGTCGGATATCGACGGGCTGGCCCGAGTGGCCGAGAAGTCCGGACTGCGCACCGAGATCGCCTCGCCGACCGAGCTGCTCATCATCACCTCCTGAGCACACCGATTTCCTATAGGGAACTTCGCTCGGCCGCGGCGGTCCCGGCTGGCTAGAGTGGCCTGGTGGAACCCAAAGACCTGGATCCGGAAGTGCTCGAGCTGGCGAGCAAGATCTTCGATCTGGCCCGCAACGGCGATGCCGCCACCCTGGGCGCCTACCTCGACGCCGGGGTGCCGGTGAACCTGACCAACGACAATGGCGACACGCTGCTCATGCTGGCCGCCTACTACTCGCACCCGGAGGCGGTGAACGCCCTGCTGGAACGCAAGGCGGACCCCAACTTCGGCAACGACAAGGGCCAGACCCCGCTGTCCGGCGCGGTGTTCAAGGGCTCGGACGAGATCGTCCACGCCCTGCTCGCGGCCGGGGCCGATCCGAACGCGGGCAGCCCGTCCGCGCGGGACGCGGCCGAGATGTTCGGGCAGACCAAGTATCTGGCGCTGTTCGACAAGTAGGGTGAACCAACCAACTCTCGTAGCTCTCAGGGGCTTCGCCCCCGAACCCCAGAGGCACGACTCTCGTAGCTTCCAGAGGCTTCGCCCCGAACCTCCTGAGAGGCACGACTTCCGGCCTGCGGGCGAGATCGCCACGCAGGCCGGACTTTTCGCGTGTTCGCCCGGTTACTGCGTCCGCTGGTAAGTGCGGAAGGCCGACAGCGCCCAGAGGAAGGCGAGCGCTGCCAGGGCGGTCAGGTAGCCGAGGTGGGCGGCGACGAAGCCCGCGTCGGCGGTGCCCGCGAGGCCGGTGCGGCCGATGTCGACCGCCCAGGTCACCGGGTTGAACTTGGAGATGGCCTGGACCCAGCCCGGCATGAGGGAGGTGGCCATCATGCCCGAGGACAGGAAGGTCAGGGGCAGGATGATGAGCTGGGACATGCCGATCAGGGCGATCTGGCTGCGGGAGATCAGGGCCAGGGCCACCGAGCCCGCGCAGAAGACGGCCGCCAGCAGGGTGGCCGCGATCAGCGCCAGCGCGATGCCGGTCACGCCGCCGGGATAGCGTGCGCCGCCGGCGAATCCGATGAGCAGGACCAGCGCGGACTGGACCAGGCCGATGGTGAGCTGCACGCCGAGCTGGCCCGCCACCACCGCGCTGCGCGAAATCGGTGCGGTGAGTAGCTGATTCATCACGCCGTTGTCGATGTCCTCGATGTATCCGGTACCCGCCCAGACGCCCGAGTAGAGCACGGTCATCATGAGCACGCCGGGCGCCAGGAAGGTGATGTAGTTCGCTGCCCCGAATCCCGGGATGTCGCCGACGGATTTGAAGACCTGCCCGAACAGCAGGATCCACACGATGGGCTGCAGCAGCGCCGCGAACACGCCCCAGGATTCGCGCAGGGTGTTCACCATCCAGCGCCGGAAGATCTGCCCGGCCGCCACCGGCCAAGCGGCCGTGGGGTTTTCGCGGGTGACGGGCAGGTCGGAGGTGAGCACGGTCATGCCGCCACCTCCGTCCGGTCGCGGTTGTTGTCGGCCCGGTACGAGCGGCCCGCGTAGTGCAGGTACACATCGTCGAGGGAGGGCCGGGAGATGGAGACCGCGCCGAAACCGATGGCGGCGGCGTCGAATTCGGAAATGACCCGGCCGACGATGCCGGAGGGGTCGTCGGTGCGGGCGATGAGCCTGCCGTTGGGCCCGTCCTGCTCGACGACGATATCCCGCAGTGCCGGAATGGATTCCCCGACCGCGCGCACGGCGGCCACATCCGGTGCGATGAGTTCGACCGTGAGGGTGTCGCCGTCGAGTGTCGACTTCAGTTGTGCCGGTGTGCCTTCGATAACCGCGCGCCCGTGATCGATGATGACCAGGCGATCGGCCAGCTCGTCGGCCTCCTCCAGATAGTGGGTGGTCAGCACCACGGTGAGGGCCGCCTCGGTGGACAATCGCCGGATCTCCGACCACATCTCGGCCCGGGCCTGCGGGTCCAGGCCGGTGGTCGGCTCGTCCAGGAACAGCACCGACGGCGTGTGCACCAGTCCGACGGCGACGTCGAGTTTGCGCCGCATGCCGCCGGAGAGCTTGGACACCTTGCGGTTTCGCGCCTCGGTGAGCTGGAACTGATCGAGCAGCCCGTCGGCCCGGGTCACCGCGTCGTGGCGGGTCAGGCCGTGCAGGCGCGCGGCCATGACCAGATTCTCGAAGGGCGTCTGCCGCGGGTCGGCGCCCGAGCCCTGTGAGACGTAGCCGATGCGATGCCGGATGGCGGCCGCGTCGGTGGTGACATCGAATCCGGCCACCCGCGCGGTCCCGGAATCGGCCCGCGACAGGGTGGTGCAGATCTTGGTGGTGGTGGACTTGCCCGCGCCGTTGGGGCCGAGCATGCCGTAGACGGTGCCGGCGGCAATGCCGAAGCTCAGGCCGTCGAGGGCCCGCACATCGGGCTTGCGGCGGCCGCCGGGATAGGTTTTGACCAGGTCGTGCACCTCGACCGCGGCCGAGGGCATGGGTGTGACGGACATGGTTGTTCGTTCCTCGTCAGGTGTGGGAACGACCACGGGACCGGTGGATATGCTGGGAATGCGGTTCGAGCATCCGGCGGTTCGCCGTCGGTCGTTCGGATTCGGCGACGGCTCGGGTGTTGGCGCACCCGGGCCGTCGTTGTTGCCGGGCCGATTGCCCGGCTCACGTCGGCGGCGTCGGCAACCCCCATTCCTCGAGCAGCTTGTCGCCGATGTCCGGGGGCACCCGGCCGGCGGGGTATCGGGCGACCAGGTCGGCCATGGTGCGCCAGCCCTCGATGCCGCCCAGGTCATCGGATTCGATGCGGGCGGCCAGGGCGGCGGTGAAGTCGCGGTCGGCGGTGAGCATGTGCATCTCGTAGTTGCCCTCGATGAGCAGCACTTCGGGCAGCCAGGAGACGACGGCGTCGGTGGCGGCGCGGATCTCGGCAATCTGCTTGTCCAGCACCGTGACTCGCCGCCGCAGCAGGGCCGCGGCCTCGTCGGGTCCGAGCGCGGGCAGGAACGACAGCGCGGCCATGAACCGCGGGTATTCCTTCTCCGGTTCGGATATCCAGGCGCGCAACCAGTCCCGCATCTCGACGACACCGTCGGGGGTGATGCGGTACACGGTCCGCGCGGGCCGGTTGCCGTCCTGTTCAGCGCCGACGACCTCGATGAAACCCTGGTTCAGCAGTGATTCGACCACCGGGTACAGCGCGCCGTAATTGATCCGCACGCTACCGTCCTTGCCGCGCTGCTTGAGGGTCTGCGAGATCTGATACGGGTGCATCGGCCGCTCCCAGAGCTGCACGAGTACGGCCAGCGCCAGGGGATTGACCCGGCGGAACGCCCGCTTCCCAGCCATGCTCACCCCGGTTACTCTGATCAGAGTATTTTCTTACTCTGGCCAGAGTACTCCCCCGCCAACGACCCAGCAAGGAGGGGAATGCGGGGTGAGCATGCCGGACATGCCGTGCTAAATTGGTCGCACGTCCAATAGTTGACGCGTTCATCTATTTCTCATTCAATTTCGCCACACTGGTTACTCGCCGGTAATCCCCCGCGCGATGCATAACCCGTGACGGATTTTCTTCGAAGTACCACCACCAGCCGGCGAACAGTCCTCGCCGGAGCGGGAGCCCTAGCGGTCGGCGCGGCCCTCGGGGCGACGGCCCCACGTGCCTCCGCCGCCCCGCTGCCAGCGCCCGCGGATTCCGGTATCGACCACATCATCGTGGTGATGATGGAGAACCGCTCGTTCGACCACTACCTGGGCTGGCTGCCCGGAGCGAACGGCAAGCAGGCCGGGTTGACCTTCACCGACCGTAACGGGGCGGCACACAACACCTTTCACCTGGCGACCACGCAGGGCTGCCAGTACAACGATCCCGACCACTCCTTCGAGGGCGGCCGCGTGGAGTACAACGACGGCAAGTGCGACGGCTGGCTGCGCGCCGGAACCAACGACGAATTCTCGATCGGCTATTACGAGCGGGGCGATCTCGGCTTCTACGGAAATGCCGCGCCGGCGTGGACGGTGTGCGACAACTACTTCTCGGCGATCATGGCCGAAACCTATCCGAATCGCTTCTATCAGCATGCCGCGCAAACGGACCGCATTCACAATTCGACGACCATCTCGACCCTGCCGACCATCTGGGATCGCCTGGCGGCGGCCGGTATTCAAGGCCGCTACTACTTCTACGACACACCGTTCCTGGCGCTGTGGGGCAGCAGGTACCTGTCCATCTCGCGCCCGTTCGCGACCTTCCTGTCCGATTGCGCGGCCGGGACGCTGCCCGCGGTCTCCTTCGTCGATCCCAAGTTCCTCGACGAGGACACCGGCACCTCGGCCGACGATCATCCGCACGCCGATATCCGTGCCGGACAGGCGTTCCTGAACCAGGTCTATCAGGCCGTCACCAACAGCCCGGCCTGGTCGCGCACCCTGCTGATCATCAACTACGACGAGTGGGGCGGCTTCTTCGACCACGTGCCGCCGCAGGTCGCGCCGGATGCCAACCCGGGCTGGGGGCTGCGCGGATTCCGGGTGCCGTGCCTGGTGATCTCCCCGCTGGCGCGGCGCGGGCACGTGGCCCACGAGGTCTACGACCACACCTCGGTGCTCAAGGCGATCGAATGGCGATGGGGGCTGCCGTCCCTCACCCCGCGCGACGCCGCCGCCCGCAATATCGCCGAGGTGCTCGACTTCGGCAGCGCACCGAATCCCACTGCGCCGCAATGGAATGTGCCGCCCGCGCCACCGGGGGTGTGCGCCCCGGCCGTGGTGGCCGACTTCGAACAGTGGAATACCCTGCGCGCCGTTGCCGCATCGACGGGATGGAGTCTGTGATGCGCCGGCTCGGCCAACTCATCGTGGTGCTGGTGTTCACGATCGCCGCGCTGGCCGTCGGCTATGGCCCGCATGCGACCGCGGATCCCGGCGCGCCGCACATCTTCGTGATCCAGCTGGAGAACAAGGGGTACGACGAGACCTGGGGACCGGCGTCGGCCGCACCGTATCTGAGCAAGACCCTGCGGTCGGAGGGGGTGCTGCTGAGCCAGTACTACGGCATCGGGCACAACAGTCTGGACAACTACATCGCCCAGCTGTCCGGTCAGGGACCGAATGCCGAGACGCAGGCCGACTGCCAGATCTACAGCGACTTCGCGGGCGCCGGAACGGTTCCGCCCGGCCAGGCGGTCGGTCAGGGCTGCGTGTACCCCGCGTCGGTACCGACGCTCGCCGGGCAGCTGACGGGGGCGGGCCGCAGCTGGAAGGGCTACATGGAGGATATGGGCACGCCCTGCCGCCATCCGGCCCTGAACAGCCAGGACACCACCCAGAAGGCGACCGCCGCAAGCCAGTACGCGGCCCGGCACAACCCGTTCGTGTACTTCCACGAGATCATCGACTCGCCCGCCTGCCAGCAGCAGGTGGTCGATCTCGGTGCGCTGAAGAGTGATCTGGCACAGCCGGATACGACGCCGAACTTCGCCTATATCACCCCGGACCTGTGCGACGACGGGCACGACTCCCCCTGTGTCACGGGCGCTCCGGGCGGGCTGGCGTCGGCGGATCTCTGGCTGCGAGAGTGGGTTCCGGTGATCACCTCGGCCCCGGCCTTCCAGCAGAACGGGATCCTGATCATCACCTTCGACGAATCCGATGGGCCGCAACAGGATTCCTCGGCGTGCTGTGGCGAGGGTCCCGGCCCGGACAGTGCCCTGCCGGGTATCACCGGCCTCGGCGGCGGCCGGGTGGGCGCCCTGGTCATCTCACCCAGGTCGGTGACGCCGGGCACCTTCAGCGACACACCGTACAACCACTATTCGCTGCTGGCGAGCATCGAGGATCGATTCGGCCTGCCGTATCTGGGCTATGCCGCCGCACCGGGTCTGCCGCGCTTCGGAACCGAGGTGTTCAACCGGAGGAACTGACGCGGCCGCCGGCCGGGGTGCTGCCGAGCAGGGGCGGGCAGCACCCCGGCCGTTGCGCTACTGCTGCGCGGTATGTCCCGGCAGCACGCAGACGGCGTCGAGGCCGAGCACGTGGTTGAGGCGGCCGAAGGCCAGCCAGGAGCCGAGGCACATGGACAGTTCGACGATCTCGGCGTCGGAGTAGAGCGTCTTCATCCGCTCGAAGAACTCGTCGTCGAGGTTGTGGTGGTCGAGGGCGTAGCGCTCGGCGTACTCGGCGGCCATCCGGGTGCGGTCGTCGAAGGATTCGGTGGTGCGCCACTCGGTCACGTCGTCGGCGAAGGACTCCTCGACCTTCTCGCCATTGCGATCGGTGCGCCAGTCCAGGCAGAACAGGCAGCCGTTGATCTGGGCGATGCGCAACCGCGCGGCCTCGAATTCGCGCAGTCCCAGGGTGCTGTGCGAGTAGACGGCGAGGGAGAAGTTGGAGGCCGCGACGCCGATGCCGGGCACCATTTCGCCCCACACGTAGCCGATGGGGTCCTTGCCCTCGGGAATGTCGATGATCATGCCGATGGGTTCCTTCCGAGAGTGCCGAACGGCAGCGGGACGTCGAGGGCGTCGTAGAGGCCGGGCTCGGCGTCGGCCAGCCACGGGATGGCGTTCACCAATCTGCCCACGGCGGTGGCGTTTCCGCCCGCGGAGTGATTGCCGTCCTCGTCGGTGGCCTGCACGGTGATCTCGATGCGCGGGCGGCCCTCGATGAGCACGCGGTGTGCGCCGGCGCCGCTGGGAGGGTGCGGCCAGTCGGGGGCGCAGCTGGCGTGGATGCGGGTGATGTGCTCGATGACGATGCGCGGGCTACCGTCGACGATGCCCTGCACCTCGAAGCGCACCGCGCCCTGGGTGCCCGCCTCGAATTTGCCCATGCGCTCGGTTTCGACGGTTTCGTCCAGCGCGCGCCGCTCCACCACCTCGCGAATGTCGGTGAGCGCCACGCCCAATCCGCGCGCGATCATCCGAATCTGCCCGCCCCACACCATGGTCGGGATGGTGGGCGCGAGCATGGGCGGCTGATAGTCCAGGGGCTGGCCCATGCCGACCAGGTAGCGCACCGAGTCGGGCTGGTCGTAGGTGGAGTAGTCGAAGATCTCCTGGCAGCGCAGCACATCCACGCTGCTGCCGAGGCCGCTCATGAGCAGCGGCAGGACGTCGTTGCCCCAGCCGGGGTCGATGCCGGAGACGAACAGGGCGCCGCCGCCCTCCGCGATGGCCGCCGACACCCGGTCCTGCAGTTCGATCGGGGCGCTGCGGTGGTCGTAGAGTGCATAGAGCGCGGGCGTGACCACCACGGCCCCGGTGCGCAGGGCGCGTTCGATGTCGGCGAGGGCGTCGTCGGGGCGGATGTCGCCGGACGCGGCGTAGACGATGGCGCGGGGTCCGGCCGCGAGCGCGGCGTCGACATCGGCGGTCGCCGCGATCCCCACCGCGCTGTCCAGCCCGGCCAGGTCACCGGCGTCGCGGCCGACCTTGGCCGGGTTGTGGACCAGGACGCCGGTCAGCTCCAGGCCGGGGTGCGCCGCGACGGCCCGGATGGCGGCACGGCCGACATTGCCCGTGCCCCAGACCAGGGTGGAAATCATGTCCGAAACGTAGCAAATGCTTGCTAGGTAGATGTCCGATTCGGCTACATTGCGGTATGGATTTTGCAGCTCTCGAATCGATTCGCGCACTCAAGTATCGCTACCTGCGCACGCTGGATCTGAAGCAGTGGGACGAGTTCGGGGACACGCTCTGCGCGGACATCGTCGGGTCCTACGGATCGCCGTCGGGCGGACTACCGGCCCAGTTCACCAGCCGCGACCAGATCGTGGATTTCATGCGCGGCGCGCTCAGCGGGAACATCATCACCGTGCACGTCGCCAACCACCCGGAAATCACCGTCGACGGCGATACCGCTTCCGGCAGTTGGTGTCTGGAGGACACCGTGATCGCCGCCGACTACGGCCTGCTGATCCGCGGAGCGGCCTACTACCACGACACCTACCGCCGCGAGGACGGCGTCTGGCGCATCGCGAGCACCGGCTACCAGCGCATCTACGAATCCAAGATGTCCACCGACGCGCTGCCCGGCTACGCCCTCACCGCCAACCGCTGGGCCCCGGCTGCCGAGCCCCGGCAGGGCTGACGTAGTCCGCGCCGGGCGAGGGCGCGGCATCGGCTGCCGGAGACGATCAGTGTCCGGCCGACAGGCTGGAGGAGCCGCTCGGCAGGGCGATCTTCGGCAGCCGGAGATTCGCGTCCGGAACGCCGGTGCCGTTCGGGTCGAGCAGGCCGCCCTGCTCGGCGTAAGAGCTCTCACCCGGCGCCGCCTGCAGGGTGCCGAGGTACCTCCACAGGCCGCCCGCGAGCGTGCCGCCACCTACCAGCAGGGTCCCGGCCAGACCGCCCGCACCCGCGAAGGCCGCGAGCGCGGCGGGCGCGGTGGCCAGGCAGACGGGGCCGACCACCAGGCAGGAACCGAGGCCGATCACCGCCCCGACCAGCAGGCCGATAACAGTGCCGCCAACGGTTCCGGCCAGCGTGGCCGTCGTCATCTTCCCGGCCAGCTCGCCGAGCGCGAGTTGGTTCTCCAACGGGGAGGCCACCGGCTGGGCCGCGGCCCGGACCGCCGGATCGGGGGTGAGTGTCAGCCGGTGTCCGTCCGCCGAGATCTGTTGGCCGAGGGCGTATTCGCGACCATCGAGCTCGAATGTCAGTGGCAGATCGGCCAACTGCCGACCGGTGCCGTCCTGGACCGTCACCGACCGCTGATCCGACGACAGTACGAAGCCGCCGACCTCGATGGTCGAGATCACGGATTCGGGGGTGACGCTCCCCCGCCACTGCGGATCTGCGCCGGTTCCCGCGGCTGCCGGACCCGCCGCCACACTCACGGTGGCCACCGCGAGCGACGCGACGGCGGTGGCGAATGCTGTTGTGCTGATTCGCATCTGGTTCTTCACCCTCAGTGATTCGCGCCGGTCGCGTACTGGCCGTACTGGCTGGTGCCCGGTGCCGCGTTGAGAGTGGTGACGTAGTTGTAGGCGGCGACGGCGGCACTGGGCCCGCCCGCGAGCACCAATCCGGTCAGTCCCCCGGCCGCACCGGCCAATGTGACGATGGGCAGCACCGCCACGACACAGCCGAGGCTGAGCACCAGGCACGACGCACCCGCGACCGCGAGCCCGATTCCGACGCCGGCCACCGCCCCGACGGCGGTGCCGATCAGGCTGCCGACCGAGGTACTGATGCTGACCGCGTTGATGAGATCGTTCATCGCCAACTGGTTCTCGACCGGCGAGGCCACCGGCCGCACCGATGCCCGGACCAGCCCGGTGACATCCGGGACCAGGGTCAGGGTGCGCGCGTCGGCCGAGATCTCCGGCCGGATCGGTAGCTGTCGGCCGTCGACCTCGGCGGCCAACGGCAGGGTGTCGAGCGTGTGTCCGAGCCCATCACGCACAGTCACCGACCGTTGGTCGGCAGCGAGCCCGAAAGTGCCGTCCTGCAGCGTCACGACCACCGAATCTCCCACCGCGGCAGCGTGATAGGAGATGGCCGGAGCGGTCGGGTCCGGCGCTGCCGCTGCGGTCGCGGCGCTGACAGCGACGCTCGCGACAGCGGAAAACGCTGTCAGGGCCAGGGTGTGAAATTTCATGGCGAGTTCCTCATCGCAAAGCAAGTTGTCACGTGTGCTCGGCTTCCGGGCGCCCACCGGGTTCGGTGAGCCGGAAGTCCGGGGGATCAGAAGGGGCGGGACGGCAGCGGCCTGATGAGCGGAGCGAGCAGTTCCCCCGAACGCTCGACGGTGAGGACCTCCGCGGGATCCAGCGTGATGATCTCGCGCTGGGATTCGTCGATCTCCCACACGTCCTCGCCGACCAGCCGGCCCTGGTCGTCGTAGGGCCAGATCATGTGCTCGACGTTCTTGACGAGATAGGTCGCGTCCGGGTCGACGTCGGCTCCGCCCGCAGCGAGGATCGCACCGGGTGTCTGCTGGTAGATCGCCGCGGTCGAGCAGATCATGTTGTCGCCGACCGCAAGCTTCTCGTCCTCGGCATAGAAGATGCACTGGCCGGTGCCGCTCCACTCGCTGTAGACGGCCTGCACTGCCTCGGCGCCATCGAGGACGGTGTTGGTTCCGAAAACGTTGAAGTGGTAGATGGGATGCTCGATAGTCATGTCCGGGGCGAAGATCTCCTTCCATCGTCCGGCCATCTCCAGATTGCGATGCCGGTCGTATGCCTGCAGCAGGTATCGGTGCCGTGGGTTGTCCGTGGTCTCGATCAAGCGCCGCACGGCGATGTTGGTCATGGTGATGTCGAATCGGTGCACGATGGTTCCTTCTCTTTCTGTTGCAGCCGGCGCTACGGGTCAGTGCGTGGTCGTGATTCCGGGTGGGTTCCAGGTACCGTCGACGGTCTTCGTGTCGGGCCAGTACAAGCGCAGTACCAGGTTGAAGTCGCCCGACACCGGAGCCGGAAGCCAGTTGGATTCCCGTGCCGCGCCGGGATTTTCGTGCTGGATGTAGAGGTCCAGCGAGCCGTCAGGGTTCTTGTGCAGCTGCTCGCCACGTACCGCATACCGATTGATGGGGTTTGCGATGAAGAAACCCTTGTCGTTGTACATGGTCAGCGACCAGAACGCGTGCACCGGCGGAATCTGATCGGGGGCGAAATGCAGAACGTAGTTCCGGTCGGAGTTCAGCTGCGCGGCGGTCGCATCGGTGCGGGTGTTCGGGTAGATCGCATCCTCGGGCAGGTTCGCGCCGAGCCCGCCGTGCGCGATATTGGAGCGCCGCTCGTAATCGGTCCCGTAGGTGCCCATCCCCGTGCGTGCGACGTTCCAGCCGTTGACCGGTTTACCGACAAGATCGATCTCGATCTTCGACAGCGCCTTGGGCCACGCGTCCTGCCACGCTCCGCGGTCGGACCCCGGCAGTTGGCTCAGGTCCAGCTTCTTGTCCGGTGTCCACCCGGCTTCGGCCAACCGGTCGAGCAGGCCCTTGTCCTCCGGTCGCGGCTGATTGTGCGACAGGCTCGAGTAGTACAGGTCCCAGTACTGCTGCGGGGTGAGGTGGTGAATGTAGGCGGCGACCTCCTGACCGGTGGGCCAGTCCGGGTGCAGGTCGGTGTTGTCCGGTGGTGTGTAGGCGGTGCCGTAGGCACTCAGCGGCACGGCCGTCAGCTGCCGTTGGATCGCGGTGACCGCAGGAAGGTCGTCGGGTCCATTGACCTGAATCCGGCCGATGACCCAGCCGCCGTCGGTCGGCATCTTGTACTCGTGCACCCCTGCCGGGAGGGTGCCGTGCCAGCTCGGGCCGGTGATCGCGAACTGATATCCATGGCCCGCGCCGAGAGTGCGGGTGCCCGGCGACGCCTGCACATTGGTCCACATGTCCAGGATCGGGAACAGGTGGTAGCGATCACCCATGTCCGGAACGCTGACCACCAGCGGCTCCTTGGATACGTCGTAGAACATCGACGAATACAGGGTGTCGACATTCGGGCGCACCACGGCGGTGAACGATGCATCGGGCAGAAACGCCATATTGGCGAACTGGTTCATCGGTGCCGCGGTGCGCCCGTTCGGGCGTGGCAGGTTTGTCAGCTGCCGACGCGTGACCTCCATCGTCACCAGCGGATAGGTGTAGACGTAGGCGTTGGCCGCCGCGTCCTCCTTCGCGGCTTCGCTCGGCGATGAACTCTTCGAACACGCCGTCAGCGCGACCGCGAGCATCAGCGCTGCGGCAAGTGCCGCCGCGACCTTGCCTCGACGAGATCTGGAACTCAAGGATCCTTCTGGATAGACACGAACGAGAGCGGACGGCTCTTGTACGGATCACACAACATGCCTCCGCCGCTCGACGCATCCGCAATTCACCGGGAATATGAGCCTGAGCTGGCCTTATTCCGCTTCGCTGAAGAAACTACCAACCATGATGTGACGGCAACCACTGTCAAATGGTCAATGTAGATTCGAATAATTGACCATTTGGATAGTTCTTGGCACCATCTGGCCATGCATACAGTCCCGGGCGGCGACGAGATCCAGGCAACGGTCCAAGCCGTCGCCGGCGAAATGCTCCCCCGGTGCCCCGCACTCGCCGAAGACGCCGCACAACTCATTGCGGACCGTGTCGGTGAAATTCGCCGGGCGGGCGTCGAGGACATCGTGCTCGCGACATGCCGGGCGAACACGCTGGTCGCGTTCGACTATCTGGCCCGGGGCGTACCGCTGGAGATGTTCATGCCCTCGGCGGAGGTCATCGAACGCACTCGCATGCTGGTGCAGCGTGGGCTGCCGTTGACCGCGGTGATCCGCGGCTACCGCATCGGTGCGAACCTGTTGACCGAACAGTGGTTGGACGCGGTCTATGCCTACGGGCCCAATGATCGCCGATCAGTGGAGGTCGCCAAAGCGGGCACCTCGTACATCCTGTCGTGCCTCGATCTGATGACCGAACGGATATCGGAGGAGTACCGAAACGAAGACGAGCGGCTCGCGCGTGAACGCTCGCTCTCCCATCTCGAAGATGTGCGCCGCGTGCTCTCCGGCTCGGACACCGACGTGGACAATGCGACATACCGACTGGGATACCGGCTCTCGGGACGGCACACGGCAATCGTGTTGCGCGCCTTGACCAACGATGCGGACGCGGGCGTGTCGCTCGACATGGCAGTCCGGGAACTGGGCCGGGCGACCCGGGCACCGGGGTTGACCGTTCGTGTCGACATCCGCACCATGTGGTGCTGGCTGCCGAGCCCTGCGGATGATCACCTGCGCATCCCGTCACCCTCGGTGCCGGTCCTGGTCGCCATCGGCAATCCGGCCGGCGGCCTCGACGGGTTCCGCCACAGCCACAGAGAAGCCCTCGACGCACTGCGCGTCTCGGAGATGACCGCCCCTTCCACCGCCACGGTCACCCACTACCGCGACGTCGATATCGCAGCCATGTGCTCGATCGTCCCGGAGCGATGCCACGAGTTCGTCAGCTCCGAACTCGGCACATTGGCGAGCAACGACCGCACGACACGGCGCATCCGCGAAACCCTGATGGCGTTCTATTCCGCCAACAGCAACTTTCGTGCGACTGCCGCGAATCTCGGCATCCACCACAACACCGTCCGATACCGCCTCGAACAAGCGGAACTCGCCATTGGCAGACCGGTTGGCGAGCGCCGCTTGGCACTCGAGCTCGCACTCCACCTCGCACATGCCATCGGGATCGTCGACGACGAAATCCCCCGGACGAGCATCCGATGACATATCAGTCGGACCCTCTCCAGAGCAACCTATCCCGCGTAGCCCCCCAACCCTTGCCGCGTCTCGGGCTTTCGTCTCCGGAATCTGTTGGGACGAAGTACATTTCGATCATAGATACGACAAATGGCAGGCTTACCGTCACGCCTACCATGGCGGGTGCCCGTTGCCTCCGGTTGCCGCCGTCTAGCTGATCCGATTGGTATCGGACTGCGCGAAGCGGGCGATGGCGCGGGCGACCGCCTCGCCCATGGCGGGGCTGCCGGTGTGGCCGGAGTCGTCGATGATGCGCAGGCGGGCGTCCGGCCAGACTTTGGCGAGTTCCCACGCGGTTTCGAGCGGGGCGCTCAGATCGAGGCGGCCGTGGATCAATTCGCCGGGGATCCCGGCGAGCCGACCGGCTTCGCGCAGCAGTACGCCTTCGTCGAGCCACGCCGCGTGTGCGAAGTAGTGCGTGCAGATCCGGACGAAGGCGAGCATGGCGGCGTCCGGCTTGCTGCTGTACTGCCCTGGGCTGCCCAGGGATTCGTGCGCGATGACCGCGTCCTCCCAGCGACACCACTCGATCGCGGCACTGCGGCGTACCACCGGGTCCGGGTGTTCCATCAACTGCCGGTAGCCCTCGACCGGGTCACCGTCGCCGGGCAGCGCGGCCCGGAACCGCGCCCATTCGGCGGGCAGCAGCCGCGCGACACCCCGGTACAGCCAGTCGATCTCGCGGCGGCGGGTGCTGGTGACACCGACCAGCACGATCCCGGTGACCCGCTCCGGGTATCGCTCGGCGTAGGCGAGGATGAGCGTCGAGCCCCAGGACCCGCCGTAAAGCAACCAGCGGTCGATGCCGAGGTGGGTGCGCAGCCGCTCCATATCGGCGATCAGGTGCTCGGTGGTGTTCACCGCCATGTCGGTGTCCGGATCGGCGGCGCTCGGAATGCTGCGTCCGCAACCGCGCTGATCGAACTGCACGATCCGGAAGACGTTCGGATCGAACGACTTCCGCGCTCGCGGGCTGCTCCCGCTGCCCGGCCCGCCATGCACCACCAGCGCGGGCCGGCCCGCTGGGTTGCCGCTGGTGCACCAGTACACCTGGTTTCGGTCACCGACCTCGAGCAGACCGCCGGCGTATGGATCGATCGAGGGAAAGGACGTCGGCACGTTTGCCAAGGTTAGCGGAGGCACGCAGCATCGACGGCGGCGCGGGCGTTGACCTGGCCGTGGCACCAACGTACGGAACGTATTACGGGAAGAGACCTGGTCCAGTGATATCCGCACATCGCCGGTTCAGTACGTTCGCTGTCGGCTGCGCCGGCACGCCCGGACCGCGCCGTAAGCGGCCAAGCAGTGCTTTCGCGGACCGCGACTTGGCCGATTTGGTGGTACTCGATGGCGACACGCGACCAGTGGTTGTTGTGAGTGGATAGTGTTGTGTCCCATGGAGTTCGAACGAGCAGAACGCATAGCCGGGCGCTCTGGTCATCGGATGCGCGAGGGACGAACAAGCCAGCTTTCTCTTCGATCTGCTGTCGCCGACTCTCCCAGAGGCCCTCGGCCGCTCAACCGAGCCGAGTTCCCCCAACCCTGACCTAATCGTTTGGGCCAACGAAGATTTCAGACTGATCCTCGTTCGGACATCGATCGACATTCAGCTGCTCGCCATACCGAAATATTGATCTGACCAAGTCGCGTGCTACAGCCGGGTTGTCGATGTGAGTGGCGCCCCTATCGCCGATGATCGGTTCAGGTTCGGTCCCGGCTGTTGGTTCATTTCGCGTCCGATCTGGGTGGCGGGCCGACTCTGCCCTACTGGCCAGCGGGCGGGCCGCGGCCTGAGACGACCTCAGTTCGTTGATCTTTCCGGAGGCCCGCGCTGACCGGTTCCGACAGTGCGGGAAGCAGACTGTAGCGGACGTTCTCCGCCGCAGTCGATCTTGGCCCGCTGCCTCCTAGGGTGACCGGTTCGGTCAGCGCGGATGCAGCATGCGAGTTGACACCAGCGAACGGCGGGCGTGGGTGATGGGACTCACTCCGGTCGATCCGGATTCGCGCGTGCACCCAGTGTGGAATCTGCACTGGGGCAGGACAATTCGCCTGCCCTGCGGTACACAAGCATTCCGATGCTCCCAAGGAGAAGCTTGAACGTGCCGATGAGAATCTCGATGAAGTTGGTTGTCGCCCTGTCGATTGCGGTTGGGTGGTACAGCATCGCAGATGCTGCACAGGCGATGCCGTTCCCGAACCCCCGTGAACGGTAGTACCTACCAAGTCGGGGAGGGTCGGTGGGATGTCAGACCAGGGTCGTACGAATTGAATGCCGGCCGGGTGCGGACAGATATTCATCGACAAGGCCTCCGGTAAGCTCGCCTCCCGCCACGAGTTGAGCAAGGCACTGCTGGTGACCAACCACCCGTGAGTGCGTCGTGCTGGGCTTCGGGGTGTTGGTCGCGGGTGGGCACTCGCCCGTATCGGGGTCCCGGCAGTTTTCGCGGAATAAGCAACATATCCGTTGCCGCCCAACGGATTACGGCAATCCGCCCGATCTTAGGCGAAGGCTCCTGGGACCCCCCTCAGCCCTCGAGGGCCTACTCTGGCGTGAAAGTCGCTCGGATGAGTGATCGAGTCGCTGGGAATCCGAACGGGCCAGACCAGGCGTACGGTCCCATCAGTATGCGTGCGCGCCGCGCCTCAAACGTCCACGAGGGCATGACCGAGATGCTCGGCCGCACCCCAGACTGCGATGGCCCGACCGGCCGGCAGGAGCGCCGTGCGCACAGAGACCTCAGCGTCGACGGCCACTGTCGCAGCCGGATACCACGTGCCGCCGAGGAGAACCTGCCCTCCGGTGCTTGTCCGGGGAACTTCTGGCTCGCCGGGATTTCGCAGCAGAGCGGCCACGGCGATCGCGATGGAGGCCCGAGAGGTTGGGTCGGTTGTGACGTACGACGGCCACGGGAGGGTGACCACGCCGTAGGCCCGGTCATTGTTGTCGTGATAGCGCAGCCAGATGTGCGCGGGCTTCGCGGTCGCGGTGACAGGACTGCCGATCGAGACCGGCTCGCGATCGAGCAGCCGCGCCACCTGATAGCCGGACGCGGCGACAGAATCCTCGTAGGATGCCCAATAGGTCCAGTCGACGGAATTCGGCATCGTAATCCGCGGTGGCAGTCCGATCGTCATGTGATCAACTCTGCCACAGCATATTCCACGAGATGCAGCGGTCACACGATCACCGGGTGTTCGGGATACGCCGAGGGCGAGGTGGTCGTGCGGGTCCCGTTCGAGCCAGAGCGCTCGCCACGTCCCGCGCACCCGAACCAGCGCGAAACCTCCTTCGTCGTACATCTGCCGGGCCAGTTGCACCTGGCGAGGTCCGAGTTTGGGTCTCTGACCGCCGGACCGTCCGCGGGCGGCGGCCAGGCCGTCGCGGGTGCGCGGTGCATTCACCCAGGTCGGCATCTGAGTTATCGCAGATAAGGGCACTATCTGCGGAACTCCTTGGAGTGACTTTTCGCGAAACTGGGCACGTCTGTCACGAAAGACATGCCATTGCAACGCATTTGGCGTGTACCGGGCTGCTTGGAGTGACTCTTCGGCCGGTTGGACCCCACGGGCCGTGATCGCCGACCAGACCTCCCGAGGCATCTAGATCGCGATTGGACGATCCCGCCAGACCTCCGTGTCACGCGATGCCACGAATTGGCTTCAGCTGAAGCGTGCGTTCAGGTTGCGCGCTTCTCGGCTGTTGCGGATGTTCCGCCGGCCTCGGATCGGCACGGCCAGTTGATCTTCCGATGCCCCGCGCTGGCCGGTTCGGTCAGCGCGGCATGGGGCAGAAGCGGATGGTTCGGCGCCATGCACATCGGCCTGGCGAGCCTTGTCCAGGCTCGTAGGCAGCTAGAGAGCAGCGTGTCGGTGATCGCCATTAGCGTGTTGCCATCACGCGCACGCCGCTGGCAGGTGAGGCAATGACGGAATACGGTCGCGACACGTTCGTCGAGATCGCACGGTATCTGGCTTCCGATCGACCGGTGATCGCCGATGCGGTGCGACAACATGACGATGACAGCGACGCTCTCGAAGAACTGCTGATAGGACTCGAAGAGGCGGAAGTCATCGTCTGGCGCGTCGCCAAAGAAGATCCGGCCACAGTAGTGCGGCTCCTGCAATCCCTACCTGCGGCTCCACAACAACTCCCGGTGGGATGGTTCGAATTCATCTGCGCCCGGACCGACGAACTCGACAGAGGTTCGGCTATGGAGTTGTTGCTCGAGTTGATCGGTGAACTCAGTCTTCAAGGTGGTACGTCCTTGATCGAAATCGATACGCAGGCAGACGATTACGCCCTCACCTTCCTACCGGTCGAGTCCGCGCGCAGGTTCGTTGACATTGCCCCGGCCTACCTCGCGCCGATGCGTCTGAGCCGCGATGCGACGGTTCGATTCGCGGCAGCAACGGACCCTGCTCTCCGAACCGAGGTGCATTTTGCATACAAGGTCACCGGGCTCGACAACTCGGATCACGCTTTCGAGGTACTGCAAGCAATGGATTCCCTCTACGAACGGATGCTCACTGGATGGTGGGTATCCGGCACCATCGACCAGGTAGATGACGGTCCTTGGGCGGCTCTCGGCGACACAGAAGGCACCCCATTGCACGTGATCGACTTCGAACGGTGGCAACCGGTGTTCACCGACGAGCTTCGACAAGTTGTGTCATCACTCGCCCCGCGAGCGCAGACGTCGATCGGCTGGGATCAAACCGGGGCATAGCCGCTGATCCTTGAAGGCTACGAGACCCTGTCGAGAACACGCTCATCGGCAGAAGCGGACGTTCTGCGCCGCAGCGGGTTCCGACCGCCGGCGCCCCGCGCTGGCCGGTTCGGTCAGCGCGGGTTGCGGCATGACAGTGCATCGAGGGCGCGCCTACCGCATCGGCAAAGCAGGCCGCGGTACTGTCCATCCCTGGGCAACCGTTCAAAGTGATGGTGAGTCGTTCCCTGCAGACTCAACCATCGTGTGCGTAAAGTGATTTGGACGCTCGTTGGTGTCAAGCCGACCTTGTGTGGAGGCCATGCGATGTCAGAGAACGAAGCTCAGCAGAACGCGCCGAACCAGTTAGCCACATTGTCGCTGGGGTACATCCAAGATCAGCCCGATATTGGATTCGCTGATGGATCCGCGATACCTAACGCTATTCCGGTTGTGGACAGTGACCGTCGAGTGGTGGCCGTCTACCGAGCCGAGGCGGTTCCCCCGCCGCAGGCACAGTCCCGGTCGTACACCACCGCAGACCACGCCCTTATCTATGAACCGGACCACGGGCTGTTCGACGTCAGCTACGCAGTAGCGCGGACGCTCGGCCGGTAGTCATCATCTAAGAAGCGGCGGTCACCGGTTTCGACCGGTCCCGCCGTGTCCGCGTGCAGTCCTCGGGTGTCCGTCAGCGTCGTTTCGAGGATGACTGGAGCCCTCTGAGCAGGTCCAGCGGTTGTGAGGGTTCTGATGCACCAGAATGGGTGCAGGAGGATGAGATCACGACATGGCGCGACGACGACACACTCCCGAGCAGATCATCCGCAAGCTTCGCGAGGGCGAGAAGCTACTCGGTGAGAAGTTCTCGATCGAGGAGGTGTGCAAACACCTCGAGATTTCCGAGGCCTCCTGGCATCGCTGGCAGTCCCAGTACGGCGGCATGAAATCCGACGACGCCAAACGGCTCAAAGAGCTCGAACGCGAGAATGCGCGGTTGAAGAAGATGGTCGCCGAGCAGGCCCTCGACATCGACATGCTCAAGGAACTGAACCGGGGAAACTACTGAACCCGGACCGGCGCCGCAGAGCCGTCGTGGTTCTGCAGCAACGATTCCGGGTATCGCAACGGCGTGCCTGCGCGGTGGCCGGGCAGTCGCGGTCGGTGCAACGGCGACCGCCGGCGGTCGC
>NZ_JBHZAK010000005.1:0-424998 GCF_042754165.1 Nocardia sp. NPDC059229 | reverse complement strand
ACCTACCCCCAAAAAAAACACTTCCATATATTAAACCTAATCACAACTCCTAAAACACACCCCGTCTTTTTTTCTTTGGGGGGGGGGGGGGGGGCCCCCCCCCCCCCCCCCCCAACACTCCGCCGCGCCGCTTCCGACCCAGCTCGCACCTGTTCCGTAGAGGTGTTCCGAGCACTGTCCCGCTCAACCCCCGCTATCCGGAACAATTCCGGGTATGGGTGAACCGTTCCGCGTCGGATACTGCCGTTGCTCCACCGACGGACAAGACGTCGAGATCCAAACCGACCAACTGCTCGCGCTCGGCGTTCCACGCGAACGGATCTTCATCGACACCGGGTTCTCCGGCACCACCCGCAAAAACCGCGCCGGCCTCGACAACGCGCTCGCCGCGGTGACCTCGGCAGCGGCGGCTGTCACCGGACGGCAGGTGGTGCTGACCACAACGAAATTCGACCGATTCGCCCGCAACATGGCTGAAGCCGGAGAGATCCTGACCGACCTGCGCCAGCGCGATGTCCTGTTCGGGCTCGGCAGCTCCGTCTACGACTGGAACGACCCGTTCGGCAAACTCTTCCTGCAAACCCTGGCCATGGTCGCCGAATTCGAGGCCAACCTGAATCACCTGCGCACCCGCGAAGGCATGGCCAAGGCCCGCGCCAAAGGCCGTCTCAAGGGCAAAGCTCCGAAACTGCCTCTCGCAGCACGTAAAACGATCCACCGCCGCTACCACGACCCCGACGACGACGCCAGCCTGGCCGACCTCGCCGAGGAATACAGCGTCGGCCGCTCCACCATCCACCGCATCATCAGCAGCCCCGCCCCACCCCGCATCTGACGCAAACCAGCGCACGGCCAAACCGAAATCGAAAGCCCGACCGCGATCCAGCCACCCTCGACATGCACACATGGAAGCGAAGAAGGCGCCCCGTCTGGGGGGTGCCTTGACTGCTCCTCCTTGGAGCGAAGCTTCCGCCTCACATCGGAGGCGGTGTTGCGCCTGGGTCACCCGCCCGGCGCGGGCACCATGCCCTGGCATAGGCATCGCACCCGGATCCGGGCATCGCGCTCATGGCTTCGAGGCTCTGCCTCGACATTCCGAGGAGGGCCGCACTCGGTGGCGTCACTACTCCGGCAAGGTTGAGCTATCTCACCGGTTGACCGCACGGGTTGCTCAGACCAGCCAGCGGTCGACGATGTCGATGATGAACCGGCAGACCCATAAGGACAGGGGATCCGACCTCGGAATCACTCGTCCTTGGCGTCTGCGGGCCGCGTAGTGCCCAGCGGTGCCCGGTTACGGCAAGGTGGTGGTGTCGCTTGCGGAGTCGAGCGGGTTGTCGCGGAGTTTGGCCGCCAGCCCAGTTCGGAGTGCTACCGCCGCCGTGCTGCGGGGTTTGCGGACCGCTTGGTGCTCGAAACAGCGGGTGAACTCCTCGACCAGGCCCCGCCGCGGCCATCGCGCCAGCACCGCCGCGCGGGTGCTTTCGGGCAGCAGGTGGTTCTCCCGGCCGCAGATGTCGATGCCGGTGGCGCGTTCGAGCAGATGCCCCTCGACATCGACCTCGACATCGACGTGATTCCACATGTGTCGCACGATGATCTCGTGCAGGCGCCGCGCCCGCGTCGGGGACCAGCCCGCGCCGGCGGCGAACACCATGGCGACATGACCGCTGGCGTCTTCGAAATCGACGGCGTACGAATCGAATTCGGGCACCAAGCCGAGGTCGTGGAACATCGCCGCGACATACAGCAACTCGATATCGACGGTGAGGCATTCCTCCTGTGCCAGCGCCGCCGCCCAATAGAACGAGCGCACCGAGTGATTGAACAACGCCGGTGAATGGTAGCGGCGGGCCACCTCCCGCGCGGCCCGGGCCGCCGCGGTGCCCACATACGGCAGGGCCGCCACGTCCCGCACCCGCTCGGTCGCCGCCCGGGCGGGCACGCTGTCGGGGATCGCCACCCCCGCGATCGTCTCCGCACTCACCGCTGTCTGCCTCCTTCGATCGTGGTTGACCTCTTCACTGTGCCCGGGCCCGCTACACTCCCACCATGTCCAATGCGACAAACAAACCACAGATCCGGACATGACTCATCGCGTCGGTTTCCTCGTCTTCGACCACGTCACCCTGCTCGATGTCTCCGGACCGGTCGACGTCCTGCACAATGCCGACCGCTGCTACGAATCGGTGCTGCTCTCACCCGACGGCGGCACGGTCACCACCTCGTCGAAGATCACCATCGCCACGACCGCCGCCGCGGACGCCGGCCCGATCGATACTCTCGTCATCCCCGGGGCCGACCATTTCGTGGAGCATCGCATCGAGGCCGCGCTGCTCGAAGCCGCGCGCACGCTGGCCGCTACCGCGTCCCGGGTGGCCTCGGTGTGCACCGGCGCGTTCGTGCTGGCCGAACTCGATCTGCTCGACGGCCGCCGCGCCACCACCCACTGGCGACACGCCCGCACCCTGGCGCAGCGATACCCCCGCATCGACGTCGTCGCCGACGCACTGCACATCAGCGACGGCCGCTACCTCACCTCGGCAGGTGTCAGCGCCGGCATCGACATGGCACTGACGCTGGTCGAACACGATCACGGCCCCGACACCGCCCGCGCGGTCGCCCGGGAACTGGTCGTCTACCTGCAACGCCCCGGCGGCCAATCCCAATTCTCGACCGCCCTGCACACCCCACCGGCGCGCACCCCGGCCCTGCGCACCATCATCGACGCCGTCCACGCCGACCCCGCCGCCGACCACAGCGCCACCACCCTCGCCGCAACCGTCGCCCTGAGCCCCCGCCAGATCACCCGCCTGTTCCACGCCGAACTCGGCACCACCCCCGCACGATGGATCGAACGCGTCCGCCTGGACCTGGCCCAGCAACTGATCCTGCACGGACACACCATCACCGCCGCCGCCCGCCACAGCGGCCTGGGCAGCGACGAATCTCTACGCCGCGCCTTCGCCCGCCACCTCGGACTCACCCCCACCGACTACAAACACCGCTTCACCACCACCCTCACCAACCGCGACACATAACCACGAAAACCCACGACCGACAGCGGACAACCCAGGCAGACCGCCGCCTGGACCCTCGCCACTCGCTGCAGCGAACTGCGTGAACGCGGCGAGGTGATGAGCGAGAAGACCGTCGCGAAGATCATGGCCGAGATCGGGATCGAGGGCATCAGCCCGCACGCGGCCCCAACCGATCACAACGCCATCCGTGCTGGTCCAGCCATATGTGTTGCTTTCCGCGCGATTGCTACCGGAACCCCGGGCAGCCGCAGAACTGGACCCATCACACTCTGATCCCCCGCATCAGTCACTGCGTGAGGATACGGCCGGCCACCGACCGGCACCATGCTGACAACAGGCCTCCTACACGGAAACCCACAGCGATCGCCTGGATCCGCGGTGCCGGTTCACCTACCCGGCCGGCCCGTTATCGCCGAGGCCAGCGCGGGCTGTTGTCGGGAAAAAACGCGTTCGGGTAGGTCCCCGGTACCCGATCCTGCGCGGCGCGAGCTGCGGTGTCGAGGAGGTCGAATTGTTGCAGCAAACGCACTCCTTGGACGGCGGTATCGCGGTGGACGGTCAGTCCGTCGGCGAAAGAGATTGCGGGGTCGTCGTTTCCGAAGATCTTCGCGGTGGCATGAATCGCGATGTTGCGGACCTTCGACCATGCCTGGATGTCCTCGATCACGGCGCGGAACTGCGGGTCTTCCTCGATCGCGGGGTTGGATTTCTTGGTGGATCCGTTCAACAGCGCTCCGCACAGGTCGCCGACGGTCATCGATTCCAGCGGCTGCTCCTTGCGCAGGTAGGAGAAGCGGCTGGCCAGGCGATCACCGATCAACGAGTCCAGCACCGCGACGGCCTCAAGGAAGTGCCCGGTGTCGAGGCACGCGATCACCCAGTCGAATGCTGCGGTGTAGCGTTCGACGCGTCGCACGCCCATATCTGGCCCTTGCGCCTTTTCTCGGACACGCTTGCTGTTCGTCATTTTCCCTCCGCTGCAATCTTTCTCGCCGAAATGCTCACGGTCGTGGACTCTACGTCGGGCACGGACGCTCGCCGATCAAGACAAGGCGAGGCAAGCCATGACCACGCTACCGCCGCGATATCCGCCGCCCGGGATCGCGCGAACGGGCCTCCTAGTCCTACCGGTCGTCTGCTGGCGGAGCAGATCGTGCTGGTCTGTTTCCAGCTATGCCGGATGCCGTCGCACGGTCGGCGGTGGAGGGTGCCCCGCACATCAACTGCGTTGTCACGATTGGTGTTTCGGTGACAATCCGGCAGGACGGCCCGTCATTGTCGGGCATCTGCGTTATCGTGCTCTGTAGCGCCGGACAGGGGCCGGTACCAGGTGAATACAACAGAACAGGTCGAGGTCTTCCTCGGCGAACCTCTCGCATCCGATGTCCAGGCAGCGCTCGCCGACGCCACCACGGCTACCTCATGCGCCCAATGGATCCCCGGACACGACAGCACCGGTGCCATCTTCGACGGCGGCGAATGGGCGATCAGCTCACCGCGCACCCCCATCCAACAAGCGCTCCTGCAAGCCGCAGGTCAATCACTGCACGACGGCAGGTTTCTCGATGACGTCGCTCGACTGCTGGACGCCACCGACCGCCACTGCTCCGCGCAAATGCGGCACCTGCGCGACAGCGGAGACCGCTACGCCATCAGCACCGTCGTCCGCGCGACCTACGAGTGGTACCTGCGCACCGAGAAACTGCGTCGACTGCCAGCGACGGTAGTCGCCGATGCCTGCGAAACCAGCGGCTTCCCGCATCGACGTCGCATCCTGGAACCTTCACCGGCGCAGCAGATGTGGGACCATGCGACAGGCACCCCACCGAGGTGGGGGCGGCTCATCATCACCTTGCGGCTGCTCAGTACCGACGATCCCACCGACCACCAACTGCTGCCTGCCGTCCTTACCTCCGCATGGAATGCCAAGAGCGAGCATCTACGGCAGACTGCCCTCGCCAAGGCAATGGAATGCGTGTCCACCGCCGCGGACACCACCCGTGAACGGATGTGCTCGGCGCTGGAGCAGTGCATAACCGACGCCATGGCCCTCACCGGGGGCATCTTGGAAGTGCTGACTGCTTATCGCGGCATGGGCCCGCTCAACACCCACGACATGATCCGCGCGGAGATCGAGGCGATTCTCGACGCACCCGAGGATCCGAAAGCCTGGACGTCGGCCAAGTGTGCCGTGGTGATGACCTTCGAGGATGAGGACCTGCACGGCCCCTACTTCGATGTGATCGACGCCCTCGAACCGGCCGAGTTCCTTCGGCTCCACGTCATGGCCGCTCGATCCGACGCCCTCCCGTACGACCGCGCCTGGATCATCGGCGCCATTCTCGACCACTTCGACCCCGCCGACGCCGAAGCGCGCGCTGTCCTGCAAGAGGCCGTGCTCACTATGGACTGGGACAGCGTGTTCGAAGATGAAACCGTCGGCGCTCATCTCATCGCCGTGCGCGGCTGGGCTGCCCTCGCCCAGGAGCTGCCGGCCGCGGCGGACACCCCGCAAGCGTACGGGCATCAGACCTGGCGCATCGTCGACGAGTTGCTCTTCGCGTTGGTACGCGGTACCGATCCGACGCATCCCCGGCTACTGGCGTTGTGGGACGAGCTGCTCGCTCACTGCGCCTCGACCACAGCCGATGTCTGGTCCCACCTCAAAGACGCCGCCGACGTCGAGTTCGAAGAATGCGAGCTCAGCACACACCAACAACTGCTCGAAAACTGGTCCGACCAGGTACGACGGCTGCTTCACTGGGCCGTCGGGAACCCAGAAGATCTGCAGGCCACCTTCACCACCGGCCCGGTCTATGAGCACCGGCAAGGATTTGTCGAGGACCTGGCGATCCTCGGAAACAAAGACACCGTCGTGCTGCTCCAACGTTGCCTCGACGACACCGAGACCGGGGATGCGGCTGTCACCGCGATCCGCGCGATCAAGAGACGGCTTCGATGGCGCTAGTTCGACCCTCTGGACACGGAGGCACCAGATACTGGCGGGAGTGGGGTTTCTGATGCCCACGCACAACCCCGACCACGAGTTCTCCGATGCCACAGAGCCACATGGCTGCGGATTCCTCGTGGGACACATCGCACGACTGGGCCCGGCGATAGACGAGCCGAAACGGTGGATGATCGAGATCGACAAGTTCGCCCGCATCAACATCCCTGGCCTGTGGGGTGGATGGCGAAACCCTGTCCGGTACACCACACTCGAAGACCTCGGGATCGACGTCGACACCCTCACGTTCGAGGAAATGCCCGAACGGGAGCAGGCTTCGACTGCCCGGGCCGCGGCAGGCAGGAATGCGGTCGCCGAAGCCGGCCTGACGATCGCGCAGGCCAAAGCCGGTCTCGCGGCGACGTACGGAGTCGGTCCCGAGGCAATCGAGATCGTCATCCGCCGTTGAACCTACACAGTCGCGACTACCGAGAACGTTGCTGGACAAGATAATCGAGCGATAATCGCCCCATGACTGACCCACGCAGCACCACCGAACTCCTCGACCTGGTCTTCCGCCACAACTCGCCCAGGGGCTCGGACTGGATCGCGCGACCACCGCAACCGTGGTTCTGCCACTTCTGCGACTCCCAGTGCACAACCAGGGATTTCGCGCCTGCACGCTTTCGGTGGAGGCTACGCGGCCGTTACATCGTGTGCTCCCCTGACGAGTGGCGCCACTTCGCGTTCCAGCCACTCAAGCTCAGCGTCGATGCCCAGCATCGCATCGAAGCCGCGCTGCGCGAGGCAGCACCTGAACCCGGGTGGGCGATCACATGGGACACCGGACGCCAGCAGTTTCGGCGTGTCCGCGGTATTCCCATCGATTGGCGTCGGCTGGAACGCCGACACTGAGGAATGACATCTGCACGAAGCTGAGCGCATACCCGGCATTGATCCCGCGGGTAGCCACAGATCCTGCGACGCGGGACATCTGCGAGGGCGCACGGCGGAGATGGCCGGACTGCCGTCCTCGGTTCTATCGGGTGCTACGCGGAAAGGAATGCACGGACGCCGACGGCTGAAGCCTGCCGGCAACACTGCGACACTGCGGATCTGTAGTCGAAGCAGTTCGGCAGCGGCTGGGTAGTTCTACGGATTTGTTCGAAGCCCTGAGGCGAAATGCTGGCCTGCATGACGACGGCATCTGCCCCGGTTTCGAACTCGCACACACGTAGTCGGCGAATTCCCAAGTGGGACAAGGTGATCACCGGCTTGTGCCTCGTTCTAGCCTTCGCGACCGCGATCTGGTTGACGCTGGCCACCGTAATCGAGTCGTTGGCCGTCGAGCAGTGCAAACATGACAGCTCCTGCGTGGACCAGGTCGACCATGGCATCAACGTCTCGATATCGGGGACAGTCGCGGTCCTGGTGATCGGACTGGTCTGCGTGATCATTGCCGGGATCACCCGCACTTGGCTGTTCATTTGGGCGCTGGCGACCCTACTGTTGCTGCCGGTCCCCGGTGTTATCGGCAGCGATATCGTCAAGCACGCGACGGAGCACGGCACGATTGAACCCTCGCGCCCATGAACCCGGACCACCGGCACCGTCTCGACGTCAGACTCGCTCTTGGCCTGCGTGTTAATGTGCATCAGAGTTTGTACCGCGTACTGAGCAGGGGGCTGCTGGGGTGACGGCATTTTTCGAGGTCGACCTATCCACGTTGCACGGGCTGGCGACCGAACTCGGTGGGCAGGCCGACGACATCGGCAAGCTCAAGCTCACCAAGGCGGTCAATATGCCGGACTCCCCGGTCGCGGCGGTGTCGACGCAGGTCGGTGACGCGGTGGTGAAGGCGTACGGGTTGATCGGTGGCCAGATACAGACGATGGCGGAGCGCGCCAAGTCGGCGTCGGGCACCTACGAGGACATGGACCAGGCCAACAAGGATCAGTTCGACAAGTATGGTCGTGGTGAGGGCGTGAATTGACCACCATCAGTCACGTCCGTGGATGCGACCCGCAGTCGATGCTCGACTTCGCCACGGACCTGGTGACGCAGAACGATGCGTTCGTCGCGAAGGTCGATCAGATGGAGCGGTCGGTCGACCACGCGATGAACCAGTGGAAGGGTGCGGGCGCGGCGGCCGTCTCCGAGAAGAAGTTGGCACACAAGCTGCAGGGCAATCATCTCGCGACTGCCATCGTGGACATCGCCGACCAGTACAACATTTACGGCGTCTCGCTCGGTGACACTAAAGCCGCGTTGGTGAAGATCCTCGATGTCGAGATGAAGGACTCGGGGATGACCGTCGATGACGACGGCACCGTGCACGCGCCGAAGGTGCCCACCGATCCCAATGATCCGAACTCGGCCGCACCCGCGTTGAAACAGCAGGTACTCGATGGCCAGGCGTCCGGGTACGAGAGTCGGATCAAGAACCTGTTGACGCAGTTCGCGGATGGGGAAACCGCTGCGGAGAAAGCGATCACGACTCATCTGCAGACACTCGGTGAGTACGAGAAGAAGCCCGACGGCGCACCGGTCCGCTCGGATGTGCAAGACATCCTGGATGGCAAGTCCTCGTTGCCGACCGATCCGAAGAAGCTGCACGACTTCTGGGAGGGGCTGACCCCGGCCGAGAAGGACGCCATCTACGAAAAGAACCAGTACATCGGCAACAGTGACGGGCTGCCGGCCATCGATCGCGATCATTACAACCGCGAGAAACTCGATGACGAGCTGACTCGCGCGCAGAACGGTGACCCGTCGGTCAAGGACAAACTGGGGGACCTACAGGCGATCAAGACGACGCTGGATAAAAACCCTGAGGCCATGCTGATGTTGATGGACACCCAATCCGGAAAGATGGCCCATGCCGCGGTCGCGGTCGGCAACCCCGATACTGCAGCGAACGTGTCGGTCCACGCGCCGGGGTTGAACACCAACGTCAAGGACTCGCTCGGCGGCATGTACACCGAAGCCAAGGCCGTGAAAACCCTCGCTGACGACAGGCTGTCCAAGCTGGATCCCAAGGATCCGAAGTACAAGCAGCAGGAGGTTCCCGTCGTGTGGATCGGATCGGATCTGCCCCAGGGCCAGCTGTGGCCTCCGACCAAGTGGGACAGCACGACCATCCATGGACTCTCGGTCGTCGACGACGGGATGGCCAAGGACGGCGCACCGAAGCTGGCCTCGTTCTACGACGGTGTGCGAGCCTCCCACGATGACAGTTCCGTGCATCTGACCGCGGTCGGGCATTCCTATGGCTCGGTGATGACCGGGCTCGCGGTGCAGAAGACCAACGTCGACGACCTGCTCGTCTACGGGTCACCGGGGCTGGATCTGGACTACAAACACTCGTGGTGGCCCGTGAGCGGTGATCAGAAGGTTGGGGATCTCCGTGTGCCCGATGGTCATCGGTACGAGATGACCGGCGGCGGCGACCAGGTCGCCAGTCTCCCGCGATTCGGAGACAATCCGAAAACCCTGCCTGGCTTCACCCACTTGGAAACCGCAGCACATACCACGCCCGACGGTGTCAGTCGCGACGGTGCGTCTGGGCACCCCGACTACCCACGCTTCGGCGACGACGGCAAGACACTGCGGACCTCCGGCTGGAATATCGCGACGATCGTGGCAGGTCTCCCTACCGAGGCGGTGAAGAAGCCATGACACCCTGCATCTCTCGAATCAGCATCGCGGCGGCCTTGACCGCTGCGGTGATCGCGACGACGACAGGATGTGACTCCGTGAACTCCCTGGACAACCCGTACAAGAAGACCGGCCCGGCCGAAACAGCTCAAGCCGAACAGGTACTCCGATCCCGTCCCACCCTCGAGGACACGCAAGCACGTCTGACTCAGGCAGTGAAGGACCTCGCCGCCTACGCAAGCTCACTGGTCCCAGGAATGACCTGGGAATGGACCAATAACGACCGCCAACCCGGGGCATGCGCTGCCCCGTACGACCAGACGAACGGCCGCGACTTCAGCATGCCGAACTACATCACCAACGGTGGTGACCCCACGCACGGTGGTATTCCGGATGCGGTGTGGCCGCAGGTGCGTGAGAAGGCCCGCCAGCTCGCGGCCGATCTGGGTGCGACCGAGCACGACCCGTTTCCGTTCGACGAGAAGCCCGGTGATCGTAATGCTCGCTACTACGGCGGCAACGGGACCGTGCTGTGGCTGAGCACTCGAGGCATCAGCAGCGAAACCGGTTGCCGCTTTCGCGCCGCCGACATGACCTCCACCAGCTCTGTCGCACCGACCACCGAACAGCCGAAATGACATCGTATCGGCGCGTGAGGACTCCGATCGACAGGTTGGTGAATGCCCTTGAAACACAATGATTCCGACTCGCTCGGCTTGAAGGTGCAGCGCGCCCAACATGCCCTCGAACAGATTCGAGGAGTCGGTGTCGTCAACGGCATCCGCGTGATCGTGGACGCCGAGGACCGGCTGCTGTCGGTCACGGTGAGCGAGGAAGCGACCATCATGGCCGCGTATCGGGCGGCGGTGGAAGACAAACGCCCCAAGGTCGATAAAGCACTGCGGGAGTTGCGCGCCGACACGACCTCCGAAGCGATATCGACGTACACGACCGCGAACTCGGCCCGCCTGGAAGCCGAACGCGTCGAACAACAGCGCAAGCTAGACGAAGAGTTCGACAACGACTACTACGAGCGCGGCTCGATCAAAGCTCCTGATTGGTAGCGAGTTGTCGACAGCGCCAGCAGCTCGACCGCCAGCAGCCAGCGTCGACGATTCAAGTCAAGCAGGCCCGTGGCGGCGATGGTCGTGGCCTCGTCGACCCGGAGGACTCGATAAGGCCACCGACTCCCGGCGCAGTACGGCATCGTCTTGTCCGTTCCGGAAAGAAACAGCAGATGTGCTTGTGCTGCTGCACTTTTGAAGCAGTGTCTACGGGTCGTGCATCGTGTCGCCTATCGACTTCGCCGGTGTGGCATCCGGGATGGACAGCTCGCAGATATTGTCAGGGTCGTTTGGTACGGACCACTGCGTGTCAGCCATGCTCGCCGAGGGGCCGTCGATGGCCAGCAGAACTGAGCAGCTGTAACACCGTCGGTTCGGCCCGCTTGCCCAGGACTGAGCCGACCTCCCGGGGCTGAACGGCTGGGTCACGCTGGGGCACATGGATACATCCTCCCGCGCACAAACAACATTTCTGTATCGCGTGCGATATAAACCTAAGGTGTGGGCATCTTTTCGTACCGGAGTGACCGGTTGTCGTGGGTACACAGATTTCATGGGGCGCAGGTCTGCGTGACCGTGGCGGCCGGGGTCGTCATGGCAGCAGCTGGCTGCAGCACACCTCAACAATCGACGGCTCCACCGTCGACAGTGTCACCGACAAGCGTGTCGCCCGCGCCGATTCCCCAATCGCCGGTCCGCGCCGACGACAAGGCATCGGAGGATGCCTTCGCGGCAGAACTGGCCACCGATCCGTGTCCTGCCAACTTGGTTTCGGCCGTGTTGAGTATCGTGCAGCACACGGCGGCGGCCTCGCAGCCCACTATGGCTTGGTCAGAGATCGCGGTGTCAGCTTCGAAAGGACTGTCGCTCAACGGCATTCCGCAATGCATGCTACAGGTGTCACACCTCGCTCCCGTCGCAACCATCAGCGTCGCTGCGGTCACCACCGAAACGAACAACCATCCCACCACGACGATGGCGATCGCCGATGTGATCGAGGCGGCTGATCCGACCGTTTCCGCCCGAGTGATTCCTGAACCACCATGCGCGATAACCCAAGAACTCCTCGCGCGCATCCGCGCCACCGGCTCGCCGGCGCAGTGGGTGAACGCTACCCGCGACCTCGACGACACCGTGCAGGTGTCCTGGAGCGATCCATCGATCACTGTCGCCCAATGGAAGGGGCATCTGGTGCGTGCGCAGCGCCGCTGCGCCGATACTCGCACTGTGTACGGCCGGCCCGGCGACTCGCCGGACTGGATCATCGGGATCGACGCGGCGACCGGCGTCGCCCCGGAGGTGGCTCGCTCGATCCTGACGAAAATCGGGGCCAACCTCGGTCGATGGGTTTCGGGCCGAGCGGTCGAAATCTGAGGACCGGCCACGCAGCCTGCTGCTTCACTCGTTCGGCCATCCGGACATCGTTGGCGCCAGGCACTGGGCGGACGTGGGGCATCTGACTTGCTCGGGTCGGCCTACGGATCGTTTCCCTCGGATGAGTGTGCCCAAATCCACACGGGGACAACTGGTTCCGCCTTGTATCACGCGCTTAAGCCCCGGCGGTCGACGGATCGGAACACTGGATGATCGAGATCGACCCGTATGCCGCGTCAATATCCCTGCCTTGCTGGTTGGATTCCGGAAGCCTGTGCGCCTTAACACACTTGAGGCCATCAGTATCGACATAGCGTGTCGGGCAGGAGAATAACGAGGCAGTGGCGTGTCCGTCGTCGGTCCTTTGCGTTCACGGGCCGGACCGCAGCGTTGCCAGCAGGCGGCTGAGGTTGGCCCGTAGTGCCAGGGACCGTTCACCATGCGCGCATGCGCTCAACGCTGCCGGGCGGATTCTTCCCGCCTCGACGGCGCACGCCGCCGCGTCGACGAGGGCGGGCCATCCGGCGTCGACAACACTGCGCCATTCGTCGTTGCGGAGCAACTCCAGTACCGCGATCTCCTCGTAGCGCAGGCCGTGACGCAGCCTATTGGTTCGCGAACTCGTCTTGACTCCGGCAACAGCTGTGCGTATTCGGTGCGTGACGGCCAGCCCAGGCGCCACGGGGATCTGCGTTGTCAGTCCCAACGCACGTGCTGCGCTGTAGCCGGTGGGCCCGACACCCGATGGACCAAAAACCTCGAGCGCGATCTGCTCGGGCGACGGCCGAGTCCATCCATAACGGGTTCGCACGCCGGTGTAGTACAAACCGCGTCGAATCCGTAGCACACTGCCCCGCGCGGCGGCCCGCGACAGCGCCGAATGCGCGGCGGCCCGGGTACCGGGCAGGTCCCGGGCCCGCACGAACCTGTCAGGGGCCCACTGGGCGAGCACGCGAGCGGCACTAGTGTGTGCGGCCCTATCCGGCGCGGGCCCGTAGGTGATGGGCTGCGGGCCGTCAGATGCACACCGGTGGGTGAAGTCAGCGGCCATCGTCGACCCGGACACGGCGGATGGGGGTGATCTCAGGCGGCCTGGGTGATTGTATGCGTCCTTTTCCGTAGACCAGCCCGGCGGCGGGACTCGGTCTTCGCGCGGTCGCCCCGTCGAAGTTGGTTGTCCTGCAAGCGGATCCACCCCTGTGTGATCAGCCAGCGTTGTTGAGCGCGACCGTCGTGGGCGTTGAAGAACAGCGGCACGCCCTTGCTGTCAGTTATGGTGTCGGCGATCTGGGCCCACTGCGGACCGTGGCCTCCGTGGAGGCGTCGATAAATACCCACCTGGTGGGCGAGCAGGTACCCGATCGTGGCGGGTGCGGCACCCGAGACGTGGTCGCGGAAGAAGCGGGTGTGGAATCGCCGTCCCGTGCACAGCGAACGGGGACTGCGGTTGGAAGCAATCCATCCGAGGCGCTCGAGGATCACGAAGGTGGGGTTCGCGCCGATCCGGAAGTCGGGCAGCTCGCCGTATGCGTGGACCCACCACTGGATACAGACCTCACTGTTCCAGACTTCCTGCCACGTCGGGCCCATATCGTGCGCGGCCCAGTGTTCGCCGATCATGCACGCCACTTCATCGCCCAGAGTGTCCGCGTCGGCGCGTACGAGGCGCTGCAGTTGCTTGCGCTCGGCGCGGTGCAATGCGCACGTCGCGTCGGTGGCCGTCGAGGGCTGGCAGATTTCGGCCGCGCTGAGCGCAGCAAGAGTGGGGACCTGCCCCGCGATCAGTAGACGAACCACCCGCTCGGACATCTCCGGGTCCAGTCGGGCCAGGTCCAACCGATCGCGTTTGCCGATGCCGTATCGGGCCGGATCGACCGCCCGCGACAACCGCAACGCCGCGTCGCGATCGCCCGCGAGGCTGGTGGCGGCAAGCCATGTTTCGGCGGTGGGGTCGATGCCTGCCAGGCGCCCTTTGAGGATCACTGTGGACAACTTCAAGCTCCGATCTCGTGTGGGGTGGTCGTTCACTCGAGACGGGACAGGCGTGCTGCGATCATCCCGCCGAGTTCGGTTTTCGCGGACACCTCGGTCGGCCCGGTCGAGAAGATCGCATGGTGTGCGCAGTCCGATCTCCCCACCCGCATCGGTTCCACCGGCACGCGCCCGGCATCCCAGGGAGGACAAGGAGGGGAATCCGGGCGCCGCAACACAGGGGGAGAGGTCGTCGCAGCACCATCTTGCGCGTGTCGTAGCATAGGCCACTAGCATAGGTTTGTATCGCAAGCGATACTCGCATGTAGTGGCGTGCCGGTTCTGGGACTTCGCAGGTGCGGGCATCGGATGGACCGAACGTGCGATGATTCGGCCATGCCGGTACCCGATGCTTCGCTGTCTCCACAGCAGAGGAGGGTCCGCAAGATGAGGCGGGACGCGGTCGGCGCCGCGGTACGCCGCGCACGCGAAGCGGCGGGCTGGACCCAAGACGAACTCGCTACCGCGTCGGGTGTGTCCCGGCCAGTCATCGCCCGGATCGAACTTGGTACCGCCAGCGTGCAGATCGACAGGCTGTGGGATTTGGCCGAAGCGTTGTCGACGACGCCGTCGGCACTGCTCGCCGATGCTGAGGCGCACCTGCCGAGCCCGGGCAAGCAGTGATAAATGGCGCGACTTCTCCATGTCACATCGACAGGTCGGTCGACAGGCAACGCGCCTCGTGCGGCAAGCCATAGCCGATCTGGTGTAGGGCCTGCGGCCGGTAACGGTTTTCCCGCGACGGATCCGCGCTAACGTCAACGAACCGCGGGCCGACACCTCATGTCATAGCGAGTATCCAGTGGAAATAGTGCTAATCGTCGGACCTGCCCGGCTAGATAGTCGGCAAGGTACGACTGTCGGTGGGTACTCCTAGAGTCGCTGGATATGGAAGAGCTGGCACGAGAGGCGCTCGTCGAGGTCCACGACCGAAGCGGCATCGCCTATAGGGTGCCGCAAAGTCTGTTGCAGCGGTTCGCGGTGATTTCCGAGCAGGAACGTAAAGCCCGACACGCGGCGGCCTTGGCGCGTCTCAAGGAGCGTCTGGCTGAGCAAACCCCTGAGGAGCGGGCCAGGACAGAACGATGGGTACAGCAGCTTCTCGCCCGCCTTGAGAATCGGGTCTCCACCGTTGATCCGCAGACTTGAAGCTCACGTTCGTCGAATGCCCGGCGCGGGAACGCCTTGGTCGGTCCCTGAGCGTGCCGACCTGCGTCGGCGCGCTCAGGCCTGCATGCGTCGGTACAGGTCAACTGCAAGTGCCGAAAGGGGCTAATCTCTTGTCGATTTTCGGTGTTCGCAGCCGCGCGACGGTGCCGGCCTGTTCGAGTTGTTCGCGAAGCTGCGTGATTTCGTCGTGCTGAGCGGCGAGGCGGGAGATGGCCAAGGTCCGGAAC
This sequence comes from Nocardia sp. NPDC059229, assembly GCF_042754165.1. NCBI lineage: Bacteria > Bacillati > Actinomycetota > Actinomycetes > Mycobacteriales > Nocardiaceae > Nocardia > Nocardia sp. NPDC059229. Next base: position 409,487 of record NZ_JBHZAK010000005.1, on the reverse strand, counting down.
TGCTGCAGCTCGGTTACCAGCGTATCGCGGCGAGCGACGCGGGCTTTGAGGGTGTCGACTTCGGTTTTGAGCCGGTCGATTTGGCTGGTTCGTGGATCGGGCGCCGTGCCAGCGTTCACGAGTGCTTGTAGCCGGCGTTCGAACTCCTCGGCCAAGTGCTGGTATGGGCCGGGGCGTGAGCTGCCGTCCCGATTGCGTTTGGGATAGAACCCGGTGCGGGTCACCCCTGCCTCGGCTGCGAGGGTCTTGAGATCGCAGCGTCCGCCAGGTGGCAGATCTCCACGCAGAAGCCGGTCCATCGCGGCCCGTATGGAATTCTCGTTGCGGGACTTGTCCGCATCGCTGATTCGGGACATGGTCAGTGCTGTTCTCTCGCTGTGGAATTGGCCAAATCGATTGCGGTGATGACACGCATGGAGCGCTCGTGTTCGAGGGTGAGACGGCGTTTCTCCCCGGCTGCAACTCGTGGGTTGCCGAGGAACACTTCGACAGCCTTGGCCTGTGCTGCCCATACAGGCCGGTGTGATAGATGATGGGTCGCTTGCGGGCAACGGGCTGAATCGCACATTCCTGCAAGGGGTTTCGTCGCACTGGGGGTGCCGGCCAGTTTGAGGCATAGGGCCTTGGCGGGGTCGCGGAACCAACAGTAGTTGGCGGCCGATACGTGCAGGGATCCGGCCAGCTTCCGCAGCAGGCTCTCGAGGTGTCTGTCATCGAGGACCTTGGGATCGGTACGGGCAGCGTCGTTCAATGCGGCATCAATGCTCCCGAAGGCGTCGATCAACCCGCGCGCTCCCGGGCCGGATGGCATCCTTCCAGCCTGGGCGTCGCGGAATGCTTCCATGGTGAGTGCGAGGTGGCGTTGTTGTTCAGCGGCATGGATCTCGGCGAGGAACAATCGTTGGGAACCGCCGGGCCGCGCAGCGTATCCCTCGGTGGTCGCCACCGAAACATGTTTGAGCGCAACCTTCGCGGCCAGCAGTCCACCCGGCCGGTGCGCAATCGACAGGGCCAACGTGCGTCGCAGCATCCGTACGCTGACAGGGCCGCTGGGGATCTGCGGCAATCCCCAGCGGTCACGGTAGCCCGAATCCTTAAGCCAGCCCTGCAGATATGCCATCCGGGTACCCACCCCGATCCAGCTGAACAAGGCTTCGCCCGGGGCCAGTGCTTGGATTCGCTCGGCCACGTCGATTGCGCGGTGGACTTGTTCGATCACTACCCATTCGTCAGCGACCCCGCCGAACTTCTGTCCCTTGATCAGTTTGCCGGCCAGCTTGTAGCGCACTCCGGTGCCCGATGCCAGCGCTTCGGACCTGCAGCAGCCCGACAGCAGCTCTCGCAGTTCACTGTTACGCATGCCGCTGAGTGCGGCGGTCAAGATCAGGCATGCGGTGACCACATGGCTGGCTGCGGTCAGCAAATCTCGGTCGGCCAGCGATTTTGTCCAGACGACGGATTCGCCGTTGTCGAGCCTGGGCACCAGGGCCCCTTCTCGTGCCCCAGTTCCCTGAAAGCCAACCTCGGCGGCGAGCTCGATCAACTCGTGTTGCATCACGGCCTTGGTCTGCGGAGGGACTTGGCCGCAACCGATCAGTCCAGCTAGACCATCCCATGACAGGCCAGCCAGGGGGTCCTGTGATCGGCCTCGGGTTGCTCGTGCCTTCATCATGGCCGCAGGGGCCGCGGGCAGGGGCGTGCGGGTCGAACGGAGATGTTCGAGTGCCTGACGAAGTTCGTCGATCCGATCAAGGGTCAGGTTCGGCAGCGGGCCTGTATCGATTGCTCGCGTCCGGGCCTGTACTACGTCGTCGATGAGCAGCGGAGCGATGACTTCGACGAGGAACAGGCAGGTTGCAAGCAGCGGTTCGAAAATGTGGTCTGGCACAGGTGGGGTGCGGTTGCCCTTGAGGTAACCGCGGCCGACCACTTGGTTGGCGTTCTTCTTCGGCCAGGGAGAGAAATCCGGCCTGTAGCTGTCCGACGAGAGGATCTCGGTGTAGAGCGCGACTATCTTCACCGCGGATACGGCCGCGGACACAGTCCCCGGCTCGAGCCTGCGTGGTGGGTTGGTCGAGCTAGGGGCGCTCCACCAACGGAATTCGAGATAGCGATCACAGAGCGGCTGGGTGACCTCGTCCAGGTTCGAGATGCCTTGTTCGGCAAGCCAGTTGAACCACTGTGCGAGTTCGGCCAGTATCTTGAAACATGTTTGGGGGCTGCGTGGTTTCCGTATGACGTGCGCCGCCAGCAGTACTTGTTCATGATGGGGTGCCATGGCTGCCAGCAGGATTTCCTTGGCGACGATGCGCCAACGCCTTTCCTTGACCGCAGCGAAATTCAAGGTCAACTCGTGCGATGGTGCCCGACGAGGGGCATCGGCGAGGCCGGTCAGGTCCCAGATGTCTTCCTCGAACCGGGGATCGTGAGCTCCGCTGACCAGGCGTAACTGTGCGGTCTTGCACACACGGGCGCCAGCGAAGATCGAGTGTTGTTGGTGCGCAGCAAGTGTCGCTCGCCCGTCGTTCGAGACGGTCATTCGGTTGTCTCCTCTGGCCGCAGCGGCAAATCGGTGTCGGTATCGGTGAGGTCTGTGTATGCCCGTGCTTTCACTGCATCGGAGAACCTCGGCAGAATCTCGTTGGAGAGCCGATCGGAGTAGGGGCCGAACACGCGCATGAACTGTTCGGTGGGCATCTGTCGGAACTGTCGCGAGAAGTAGGCGTTGATTCGCAACAGGTTTGGGGCATGCCGGGGTAGAAATACTGCCAGGGGGCACAGCAAGCAGACCCACGGTCGCGCGGGGCAAGGCAGGCCTGCCGGGCCGTGGATGCCCGCGAGTTGATCTGTGCACGCCGCTGTGAATACGTCTCGTTCCCCGCCGATCAGTTCGTGCAGTGCAGTCGAGTCCAGACCGAGTCGGCGGACTTCGTCCGGGAACTTCACTGCCACTTCCGAGGCTTGGTCGTCGGACAGCACGACTGGTGGTCGAGCTTTGCGCAACAAGTCAGACTGGCCGTCCTCGATGATGGATTCGACCGCGTCCAGTTGTGCGGGTGTGGTTGGGGTGACGTAGTGATCGCCCTCGGTTCTGGCGGCATGGTTCGGGTCGATCGATGCGCGACCGGTCCAGCCCCGGCGCGCTAGCTGCTCGGTGTAGGTTGCCCGAATCCGCGATCGGTGCAGGGGCAGTGGGCTTCCGGTGTCGTCGACCAAGCCGAGGGCTGCGACGAGTCGTTGCTGGGATCTTGGATCGGGCGGTCGACCGAGGTACCCCTTCGTGTTGTAGGACAGCCAGAGCTGATTCCGCAGGACGTCGGGGGCGAAGCCTCGCATCAGTTCGCTGTGCTCAAGCCATTGCTGCAACAGTCGCACGGCGCGGCGCGGCAGAGTGGAGCTTTCCTGCGATGTGCGGCCTTTGAAGTAGCTGAGCAGAACCGAAGCATCTCCGGCCCAGCAGATGTCGTCCAGCCCGAGATCATCGATCCCGTCAGGGACGATGCCCGAATACATTCCGAGCAGCGTGGCGTAGGCGATCTGGACGTCACGGCGCGGGAACAGTGCCGCCAATGCCTGGCTGAACACATGCTCGGACCCGCGAATGGAGCGGCTGCCGGGCTCGACGGTACCGGACCTGGTTCTGGACTCACGGACATAGTCGCGGTAATCGGGTATGCAGCTCATCGGCCCGTTCCGCGTAAGTAGCCAGCAGATATCGTCGAACCGAGCTCGCCGCTGAGAGCGCGGATCTGAACCCTGCGCAGCAGCTGCCAGAGCTTGCCGGTGGTTAGTGCGTTGTCGGGCAAGGAAGGATTGCAGTGTTTGCTCGAGACGCGCCCATTCGCCGTCGGTGTAGGCCCGATAGGGGCGGGACCGGGAACCGCTTGAATTCACCTTCGCGCCAACGAGATAGGATCTGACATCCGGTCGGAGACCATCTGTTTCGGTGTCGTAGCCTCTGAGCATCAGACGGGTCAGCATCTCGGCCGCAGGTGGATTCGCCATCCAGAACTGCATCAGTAACGGTCTCGTCAGATCGGCCGCCCCGCCATGGAATCCGGCGCTGGACATCCACCTCGCCATCTTCCGAAGGTTCACCGCATAGACTTTCGCTGTGTTGCGGGCCCCAATGCCGCCATGCGGGTGAGCGTTGGCGGCTAAACCGATCGCAAGATCCTGTGCAAGAACAGGATTCGGCAGTCCATCGAAGGTTGATGTCCAGGTACTGCTGTCGGGAAAGACGAAACGGACCGCCAGCGGATCATGCAAGACAGTCGCTGGCATCAGATCTGCCGGCCATCCGTCGGCCCTGCAGCTTTGCCGTCACAGTCGACCAACTCCTGATACGCCTTCCGGAAGATCCTCGACGTATCGATGCGAGCGACGTAAGTCTGTGTCGTGGTGACGCTTTGGTGGCCGAGTAGATCGCGCAAGATCATCATGGGGTCGCTCTTGCTCAAGTAGAGTGCCATTGCTGCGTCGTCATCAGTTCGCGCGGCTACTCTCGCTGCTTGCTCGTAGTAGCCCTTCACCAAGTCCTCGAGAGTATGCATGGCCATGGAATGTCGCAGCCAGTGCGGAGATGCGAGGGGGAAGCGGGGCTCGTAGCGGTTCCGGATCCGTTTCGAGGTCCGGCTCAAGACGGTGGCCCAATCCACGAACGGCTCCCCCGTGGTTTGAAGGCCCACGATCGGTGACTGTCCCTCGCGGGTGACCAAACGTAGGCGTTCCTGGGGACGCAGCGTGCGCCATGAACGACGTTCCCCATTGATCCGAGCGCCCTCCCAGTCCGGCTCCTCCATCAGCAGCGGCGCTCCTAGCTTGGCCGGAGGCCGCCAGACGAAGCCGTCAGCAGATGCGGCCCGATCCAGATCGATGTACTGGTGTAGAGCGGCCAACTGGTCGTAGTGAACCCAGGTCTGCCGAGACTTCTGTCCCTTGGTGATCGCATGCCCGAGTGGGAACTCGATCGGCAGTTGCGTCGGGCGCTGTGGCAGGGGAGGGATCTCGAAGATCGTCAGATGCGTGAACTCTTGTCGGCGCAAGCCGCTCGACAGAACCAGATCCACCATCGAGGAGTTTCGGGCACCTTCCCGAGGACGCTCATAGCGGGTATCCGGCTCGCCGTCAGGTCCCAGACCAGCCAGCGCTCTCACGAGCAGCCGAGTGAAGTCGCGCTCGAGATACTTGATCGTGGTATGGGGATGCGGACTGCGGAGCTTCGCCAAGTTCCGCTGAACCTTCATAGGCATGCCGTCTGCCATGCGGACTCCGCTTCGAAAGGTGAACGGCGTTGCGGTCACCAATGACTCGTCGCTGGCCCATCTGTAGAAGCCGGACAAGATCTGAACGTGCAGACTCCATGTCGACCGGTCCCAGCGATGCGCGGGCTCGCCAGCGAGGCGATGCTCGGCGTACATGCTCAGTGCGGCTCGCAGGTCCGCCCGGTCTCCGAACAACTGCACACCCCGGTCGTCGAGGAACTCCATCCAGTCACGCACGGCCCCCGCGTAGTTCCGCCATGTCCGCTGCGCCGGCGCACCACTCACCGGCAACTCGCGCAACCAACGGTTCACCATCACCGTCGGCCGCGGCCGACCGGGCCCGTCTTCGAAACGAAGATCATTATCGATCAAGACGGGCATCCCCTCGCGGATCAGTGGCCGCCGCGTCACGTCCCACGTCTCCCACCCGCTGGCTGAGAAATCCATCAACAGCATGGCCAGGCAGCGTACGTCGGGGACACCCCCGGATGCCAAACCCTCAAAAGGGACTTCCGGCAGAGGGATTGGGCCAATGAGACACCGCTGTAAAGCGGCGACTTCCGCCGAATACGCGATCGGGACGATCGCGGCCGCCGCCTTCGGGGCGGTGCTGTACACCGTCGTGACCGGCGACAGCATTGTGAGCGCCCTGACCAACATCATCGACAAGGCGCTGAAGACTCCCGTCAAGTGACGTATGCCACACCACCTCATCATGCCGAGGCGGGCATGGCGACCGTGGAGGCAGCCATAGCGCTGGCCGCCCTCGTCGCGGTCCTGGTCCTGGGCGTCGGCGCTCTGCTGGCGGTATCGGCGCAGGTGCGTTGTGTCGATGCCGCCCGCGAGGCGGCCCGTCTCGCCGCTCGCGGTGACACCGACGTCGGCGTCGCCACCGCCCGCCGGGTCGCACCGCCCGGTGCCCGGGTCGTCGTCCGCACCGAGGGTGACCTGGTCGTGGCCGAGGTGAGTGTCCGCGCCACCCTTGTTCCGGTCACCCTGCACGCGGCGGCGGTGGCGGCGCGGGAACCCGGAGCATCCCGATGAGTCGCGCGACCATGGATCGGGCCGGGAGCGAGGCGGGTGGCGTGACCGTTACCGCATGCCTGGCCCTGGTCGGCCTGCTGGCGGTCGCGGTCCTGATTGCCCAGGTCGGAGTGGCGGTGGCGGCCCGGCACCGGGTGCAGGCCGCCGCGGATGTGAGTGCGCTGGCCGCGGCCGGTGCGCTGGATGGCGGCGTCGCCGCCGCGTGCGGCCGGGCCGCGGCCGTCGCGGGCCGGATGGGCATGCGACCGGCCGGATGTGTGGTGCTGGGCTGGGACGTGACGGTGACGGTTGCCGGGCGGGTATCGCTGGGCCCACTGGGGGAACAGGACGTGCGCGCGGTCGCGCGGGCGGGCCCGGCGGACGAGCCGAGGTAGCGAGGCAATATCTCGTACCGAGCGGTTGGTTAGAAATGTGATGGCGCGGGCCACATCAGTGGTCGATCAATGTCGAAATTCGATGAATGCGAGAGGCGAATAGATTGGGTATCGATTGCTTTCCAATTCGTTCCCGGAGACTCATTCGAATGAATGCACAGGTAAATCCGGGAGCGACATTATCGAACAGAGCAATCCCTCAGTTAACAGGATAGCATCCCTTTTTAATCGACTTGGGTCTCCGGCGTGTCGCGGCCACCACTCAGCATCCGGATTCCGCCCGATATCAGCCAGCTGACAAGGCCGACCGGTTGGTCGTGTGGCGCTCCGGTCTCACGGCGGAGACGGCCGTGTCACGGTTCGGGAGAGCGGTCGTCATCTTCCCCGAGTTCGGCCAGCACGGCCCGCAGTAGCCGGGCCGCACCGGCCTTGTCCAGCGGGTTGTTGCCGTTGCCGCACTTGGGTGACTGCACGCAGGACGGGCACCCGTGCGCGCACGCGCAGGACTCGATGGCGCCCAGCGTGGCCGTCAGCCAGTGCCGCAGCCGGACGAAGCCGCGCTCGGCGAAGCCCGCCCCGCCCGGATGCCCGTCGTAGACGAAGACCGTGGGCAGCCCGGTGTCGGCGTGTTCGGCGGTAGACACGCCGCCGATATCCCACCGATCGCAGGTCGCTACCAGCGGCAGCATGCCGATCGCGGCGTGTTCGGCCGCGTGCAGCGCGCCCGCGGCGTGCCGGGCGTCGATCCCGGCCCGGGCCAGCAGGTCCGGCGTGACCGTGTAGAACACGGCCCGGGTGGGCAGCGTCTGCGCCGGCAGGTCCAGCGGCACCAGGTCCAGCACCTCGCCGCTGGGCAGCCGGCGCAGGTACGCGACCACCTGGCGGGTCACCAGCACCTGCGCCAAAGCCGTTGTGACCGCGCCATATCGGCGCTCCTCGGTCACCGCCTCGATCTCCAGCGAGGTGACCACCCGCGCACTGGTGCTCCACCCCGGCGTGTCGGCGTGCACCAGCGCGACGCCCTCCTCTAGGTCCAGCTCGTCGACCACGTAGCTCTCGCCCTGATGCAGGTGCACCGCGCCCGGATGCAGGGTGGCCGGAGCACGCCCGGCGTCGGTGGTGCCCAGCATGCGGCCCGACTCGCCGTCCACCACCGCCACCGCCGTGCCGATGCCGCCGCGCACGTCCACCGCGTCGTGCGGATGCGCGTCGGCGGTCACGAACCAGCGCGCCGACCCGTCCCGCGCCACGCCCGCGCGCCGCCGGATCAAACCCTGTTCGGCCAGGTCGGACAGCAGTTCCCAGGCCTGGAAGGCATGCACTTCCGCATCGCTGAGCGGCTGTTCCATGGCCGCGCACAGCAGATGCGGCCCGAGCACGTACGGGTTGTGCGGGTCGGTGATGGTGGCTTCCAGGGGCCGCCCGAGCAGCGCCTGCGGGTGATGCACGAGGTAGGTGTCCAGCGGGTCGTCCCGCGCGATGAGCAGCACCAGCGACCCCTGGGTGCGCCGCCCGGCGCGCCCGGCCTGCTGCCAGAACGAGGCGACCGTCCCCGGATATCCCGCCACCACAACGGCATCCAGCCCGGCGATGTCCACGCCCAGTTCCAGGGCATTCGTGGTGGCCGCACCCAGCAGCGAGCCGTCCGAGAGCGCCGTCTCCAGCGCCCGCCGGTCCTCGGCCAGGTACCCGGCCCGATAGGCCGCGACACGCCCGGAGAGCTCGGCATCCACCTCCGCCAGCAGCCGCCGCGTGTCCATGGCGACCAGTTCGGCGCTGCGCCGTGACCGCACGAAGGTGAGCGTGCGTGCCCCCTCGACCACTAGATCCGCCATCACGGTGGCGGCCTCGGCCCCGGCCGAACGCCGCACGGCCGCGCCGTTTTCCCCGGTCACGCCGCTGCCGAGCAGCGGCGGCTCCCACAGCGCCACGGTCCGCGCGCCCTGCGGCGACCCGTCGTCGGTGACCGCCACACACGGTGCGCCGATCAGCTTTTCGGCGGTGGCCGCCGGATCGGCCGTGGTCGCCGAGCACAGCACGAAAACCGGATCCGCTCCGTAGCGCTCGGCGAGTCGCCGTAACCGGCGCAGCACCAGCGCCACGTGCGAGCCGAAAACCCCGCGATAGATATGACATTCGTCGACCACGATGTATTTGAGCTGACGCAACAGTCGCGCCCACCGCTGATGAGACCGCAGCATTCCGACGTGCAGCATGTCCGGATTGGTGAACACCCATCGCGCGTGCGCCCGCACCCACTGCCGGATTTCCGCCGGCGTATCGCCGTCATACGGCGCGGGATGAATGGTCCGCAATGGATCTTCGCTGGTCAGCTCGTTGACCATGCGCAGCTGATCGGCCCCCAGCGCTTTGGTCGGCGAGAGATAGAGCGCCGTGGCCCGCGGATCCTGTTGCAGCGCGGTCAAAACCGGCAGCTGGTACGCCAGCGATTTCCCGGACGCCGTCCCGGTCGACACCACCACGTGCCGCCCCGCAGCGGCCAGGTCCGCGGCCCGGCTCTGGTGGCTCCACGGCTCCGCGACTCCGGCTGCCTGAACTGCGGCGATGACATCCGGAGATGTCCATTCGGGCCATTTCGTGATCTGCGCCGCGCGCGGCGGTAGCTCGCTGACATGGGTGAGTCGGGAGTCACCTGAAAGCGGGCTGTCAAGGACACGATTCAGCAACGATCTCCCGTAGCTGATGTCGCTGTTGTCTCCGGATCGACGCATCGGATCCCCGCCATTCATCGAAGCGTCACCGCGACACGCCCAACGGGTGCGAAACGTGTGTGCGCCCGCTGCCTCACCTGCCATTTCACTACAGAGTAGCGACCTGCCTCACACCCCGTTTGCCAGATGCTCGCTCTGTTATCCGGAAGCAAACCAACTTCAAGTACGGATTTGGGCATTATGCCCCTCACCTGCGCATTCGCAAGATCAACTTTTTTGCAAATTGTGGGTAACTCCGCTGTTGAATTCCCGGAAGACATGGTTCACTGGTTCCTGGTCGCAAGCTTCTGTGTTCGAGGGAACGGATCGAAAGTCCAAACCATCAGCAGGATCGATGTTGCGAACGGTGTACTAGGTGCTTTCCTGCAGGGGGAACAGAGTACAGCGGTCTCAACGGACCCGGTGGATGAACCCAGTTGTCCGCCGTTCCGGTATGGAAAGAGAAGGAACAGAATGGCACAGGGAACTGTGAAGTGGTTCAACGCGGAGAAGGGGTTCGGCTTCATCGCGCCCGAGGACGGCTCCGCTGACGTCTTCGTCCACTACTCCGAGATCCAGGGGTCGGGCTTCCGCACCCTCGAGGAGAACCAGAAGGTCGAGTTCGAGGTTGGCCAGGGCACCAAGGGCCCGCAGGCCACCGGTGTTCGCGCGCTCTCCTGAGCGAGCCAACCCCTCAGGTTCCGTCCCCCATCGCCCCCGGCGGTGGGGGACGACCCATATCTGGACCCATTACACTCGATCACGATCAGGGGCTACATCGTCGCCGTGCACCAGCCACGGCCTTCGAACACGGTATAAACGTTGCTGGCAGCGATATCGGACATCGCAGCCGTTTGCCCCAGCCGCGTAGAGCGCGTACACCAGCGCCGACGCGGATCGAGATGAAAGGTGTGTTCGCCGGTGGCAACACGAGACCGCGGTGCAGCGCCGAACCCCCAGGCAGCGCCCGACCAGGGCCGTTCCCTGCGTCGTCTCGTGATTGTCGAGTCGCCGACGAAGGCCAAGAAGATCGCCCCCTACCTGGGCCGCGGCTATGTCGTGGAGGCCTCGGTCGGTCATATTCGGGACCTGCCGCGGGGTGCGGCGGATGTGCCCGCCAAATACAAAGGACAGCAGTGGGCTCGGCTCGGCGTGGATGTCGATCACGATTTCGAGCCCATTTATGTGGTCAGCCCCGATAAGAAGGGGAAGGTCAGTGAGCTGAAGAGCCTGCTGGCCGACGCCGACGAGCTCTATCTCGCCACCGACCCCGACCGCGAGGGCGAGGCCATCGCCTGGCACCTGCTGGAGACGCTCAAGCCCAAGGTGCCGGTGCGGCGCATGGTGTTCCACGAGATCACCGAGCCCGCTATCCAGGCCGCCGCGGCCGATACCCGTGAGCTGGACAAGGATCTGGTCGACGCGCAGGAGACGCGGCGCATCCTGGACCGGCTCTACGGCTACGAGGTCTCGCCGGTGCTGTGGAAGAAGGTCATGCCGCGGCTGTCGGCGGGCCGGGTGCAGTCGGTGGCGACGCGCGTCATCGTGCAGCGCGAGCGGGAGCGCATGGCGTTCCGGTCCGCGGAGTACTGGGATATCGCGGCCAAGCTGGACGCCGGCGGGCGCGGGCAGGAGGACGGCGGGAATCCCCGGGTCTTCGGTGCGCGGCTGGTCAGTGTCGAGGGCGCTCGCGTGGCGACCGGTCGCGATTTCGGATCCGACGGACAGCTGAAATCACAGGGTGTCGTCGTACTCGACGCCGGCTATGCGCAGCGGCTTGCGGAATCGCTGCACGGCGTGGATTTCACGGTTTCCTCGGTGGAATCCAAGCCGTACACGCGAAAGCCGTACGCGCCGTTCATGACCTCGACGCTGCAGCAGGAGGCCGCGCGCAAGCTGCGTTTCACCTCCGAGCGCACCATGCGGGTGGCGCAGCGGCTGTACGAGAACGGTTACATCACTTATATGCGTACCGACTCGACGACTTTGTCGGAGTCGGCGATTCAGGCGGCCCGGGCGCAGGCCACGCAGTTGTACGGCGCGGAATACGTGAGTCCCACACCGCGGCAGTACACCCGCAAGGTCAAGAATGCGCAGGAGGCGCACGAGGCCATTCGTCCCGCGGGCGACACCTTCGCCACGCCGGGACAATTGCATGCCAAGCTCGACGGCGACGAATTCCGTTTGTACGAGCTGATCTGGCAGCGCACGGTGGCCTCGCAGATGCAGGACGCGCGCGGCACCACGCTGACGGTGCGCATTACCGGCATCGCGAACAGCGGTGAGGAGTGCGTGTTTTCGGCGTCCGGCCGGACGATCACCTTCGCGGGATTCCTCAAGGCGTATGTGGAGAGTGTCGACGAGGAGGCGGGCGGCCAGTCCGACGACGCCGAATCGCGGCTGCCGGCGCTGACCGAGGGCCAGGGCGTGACGGCCATCGAGCTCGAGCCGGACGGGCACACCACCAATCCGCCCGCACGCTTCACCGAAGCTTCGCTGATCAAGGCGCTGGAAGATCTCGGCATCGGCCGTCCTTCCACCTACTCCTCGATCATCAAGACGATTCTCGACCGCGGCTACGTGTACAAGCGCGGCAGCGCGCTGGTGCCGTCGTGGGTGGCGTTCGCGGTGATCGGGCTGCTGGAGGACCACTTCGGGCGGCTGGTGGACTTCGACTTCACCGCGGCCATGGAGGACGATCTCGACGCCATCGCCGGTGGCCGCGAACAGCGTGGAAACTGGTTGTCCTCCTTCTATTTCGGTGGCGATCACGGTGCCGAGGGTTCGGTGGCGCGGTCGGGCGGCCTGAAAAGGATGGTGGGCGAACGACTCGACGGCATCGACGCGCGAGAAGTCAACTCCATCAAGCTCTTCAGCGACGCCGAGGGCCGCGATGTGGTGGTCCGGGTCGGCAAGTTCGGGCCGTACCTGGAGCGCATGGTCGTCAATCCCGATGACCCGGACGGGAATCCGGTGTCGCAGCGGGCCAACCTGCCCGATGATCTGCCGCCGGACGAGCTGTCGCCCGAGGTCGCCGAGAAGCTGTTCGCGACTCCGCAGGAAGGTCGCTCGCTGGGTACCGATCCGGCGACCGGGCACGAAATCGTCGCCAAGGAAGGACGTTTCGGCCCGTACGTCACCGAGATCCTGCCGGAACTCGCGGAGGATCTGGACACCACGGCGAAGAAGACCGCCAAGAAGGCGGCCGACAAGCCGAAGCCGCGCACCGGGTCGCTGTTCAAGTCCATGAGCGTGGAGTCGGTGACCCTGGACGACGCGCTCAAGCTGCTGTCGCTGCCGCGCGTGGTGGGTGTGGACCCGGCCTCCGGGGACGAGATCACCGCGCAGAACGGTCGGTACGGGCCGTACCTGAAGAAGGGCGCGGACTCACGCTCGCTCACCGGTGAGGATCAAATCTTCACGGTGACGCTGGAGGACGCGCTCAAGATCTACGCCGAGCCCAAGCGGCGCGGCGGGCAGTCGGCCAGTGCGCCGCCGCTGCGTGAGCTGGGTGTGGACCCGGTGTCGGAGAAGCCGATGGTGATCAAGGACGGGCGGTTCGGCCCGTATGTCACCGACGGTGAGACCAATGCCAGCCTGCGCAAGGGCGACGAGGTCGAATCCATCACCGATGCAAGGGCTTCGGAGCTGCTGGCGGACCGGCGGGCACGCGGGCCGGTGAAGAAGGCCGCGAAGAAGACCGCCAAGAAGGCGGCCGCGAAGAAGACCGCGGTGGCCAAGACCGTGGTCAAGAAGGCGGCGGCGAAGAAGGCGGCGGCCAAGACGGCCGACGGCGTCACTACCAAGAAGGCAGCGGCGGCCAAGAAGACCCCCGCCAAGAAGGCGGCGGCGAAGAAGACCGCGGCCTCGCAGTCCTGACTTGATCGAAGCGCCCCCGTCACGACGGGGGCGCTTTGCTTTTCGGCCGGTGTGTCTGTCGGTGGCCTGTCGTAGCGTGTTATCCGGAACACGCACCAGCGGAAGGACATTCGATGACCGTCGACCACGAGCGTGAAGAACTGATCAAGATCCTGGACAGCCAGCGCGAGCTCTTCCGGATCACCGTCCGCGGCATCGACGACGAGCAGGCGCGCCAGCGCACCACGGTCAGTGAACTCACCCTCGGCGGTCTGCTCAGTCACGCGGTGAATATCGAGCGGCACTGGACCACCATCCTTGTCGAGCGTGACCCGAACTCCGAATTCGACGTCTCCCGAATGGATTCCGAGTATCGGCTGGACCCGGAGCAGACGGTCGCCGGCCTGCTGGCCGAGTGGGAGGTGGTGGCCGAGCACACCGGCAAGCTGATCCGCGAGCTACCCAACCTCGAGGATTCGGTGCCGACGCCGACCGCGCCCTGGGCGCCGGAGCGGCAGTGGCTCACCGTGCGCTACATCCTGCTGCACATCTTCCGGGAGATCGCGCACCACTCCGGGCACGCGGACATCATCCGCGAGGCCCTGGACGGCGCGAACACGACATATCAGCGCGCGAACTGACTCGCGGCCGGGCTGTCGGGGGTGGCGGCTAAGGTGGTCGGCGTGGCGGGTGTCTTCGATCGGCTGGTCGGCCAGGGTGCGGTCGAGTCCGAGTTGACGGCTGCGGCGGTGGCGGCGCGGGGCGGGGCCGGATCGTCGTCGGCCATGACGCATTCGTGGTTGTTCACAGGGCCGCCCGGATCGGGGCGGTCGGTCGCGGCGCTGTGCTTCGCAGCGGCGCTGCAGTGCACGGACGAGGGAACGCCCGGATGCGGGCGGTGTCACGCGTGCACGACCACCATGGCCGGGACACACGGCGATGTGCGGCGGGTGGTGCCGGAGGGTTTGAGCATCGGCACCAAGGAGATGCGCGAGATCGTGCAGGTGGCGTCGCGGCGGCCGAGCACCGGGCGCTGGCAGGTGGTCGTGGTCGAGGACGCCGACCGGTTGACCGAGGCGGCGGGCAATGTGCTGCTCAAGGTGGTGGAGGAGCCGCCGGAGCGCACGGTGTTCCTGCTGTGCGCGCCGTCGGTGGATCCCGAGGACATTTCGGTGACGCTGCGATCCCGGTGCAGGCATGTGCATTTGGCGACGCCGTCGGTGGATTCGATCGCGCGGGTGCTGCACGAGCGGGACGGTCTGGACCAGAAGACCGCCGGCTGGGCGGCCTCGATCAGCGGTGGACATGTCGGGCGCGCCCGGCGGCTGGCCACCGACGACCAGGCGCGGGCCCGGCGCAAACGAGCCCTGGCGCTGGTCACCGCGACCGCGCGGCCCGCAGCGGCGTATGCGGCCGCCGACGAACTGGTGAAGTCGGCCGATGACGAGGCCAAGCAGGTCAGTGCCGAGCGCGACGGGAAGGAACGCGAGGAACTGGCCACCGCGCTGGGCGCGGGCGGCACCGGTAAGGGCACCGCCTCGGCCACCCGCGGTTCCGCCGGCGCGCTGAAAGACCTGGAGAAACGCCAGAAGTCGCGGGCCACCCGCACCGGGCGCGATGCCCTGGACCGGTCCCTGATCGATGTCGCGGGCCTGTACCGGGACGCGCTCGCGGTCCGATTCGGCGCGGCCGCCGCGGACTCTTCCTCGGGCGTGACCCTCACCCACCCGGACATGGCCGACCAGATCCGCGAACTCGCGACCGATGTCCGCCCCGAGGGCCTGCTGCTCTCCATCCAGGCGGTGCTCGATTGCCGCGAGGCCCTCGAAACCAATGTGAAGCCGCGCTTCGCCCTCGCCGCCATGGCCGCGGCCCTGATCGCGGCCCGTTCCGCCTGACCCGGGCGTGTCCCCGATCACCGCGAGCTCCCGTTTTCGCGATTCGGGCGCGAGACGATAGACTCGCACCGCCGGAAGGCACGCCGCCTTAGCTCAGTCGGTAGAGCGCTTCACTCGTAATGAAAAGGTCGGGGGTTCGATTCCCCCAGGCGGCTCCAAACAAGCAGGTGGAGAGCGAATCCCGCTCTCCACCTGCTGTCGTTTCGGGATCGAATCGGGTGCCGGAGGCACCGGGGAACCGCGCGGATCGAAATCGTCTGCCTGGCATGCGAACTCATTGCATGCGTGCGGAGACTTGCCCTGTGTGATCATGACGCGGGCCGTCTGTGGAACCCGGCGTCCGGTCGCTGAACACCGATCCGAATCCGGTCTGGCCGACGCGTCAGCTCCACGAAAGATGCAGGTCAACCCGGCGTCAGCGCATATCATTGCGCGGCGGAGGTCGCCTGGTGATCAACGATCCGCGGATATTGACAGTATCTCCCGCTCAATGTCAGTCTGGGAAAAACGTGATCATGATTCGTTGCGAACAAATCACTCGGTGAACCCGGTGTGAGAAAAGTTCCCACAATCGACCCGGAACTCTACGGTCAGTCTGTTCAGCAGCGCCTGACGGCGTGTCGGCGGAGGGCTCGTATGGATCTGAACACCGTCGTCGACGTCCTCCGCCCGCCTTCCGGCCGGCCGGGTGCGGATTGGCACACGGGAGACGCGTGGCTGGCCGGGGGCACGTGGCTGTTCTCCGAGCCGCAGCCGAACGTCCACAGGCTCGTCGACCTCACCGAACTCGGCTGGCCTCACCTGGTGGCCGACGGCGAGGGCCTCGAGATCGGCGCGACGTGCACGATCAGGGAGCTGCACGAGTTCGCACCGCCGGGCGGCTGGCCGGCGGGCAGCCTGCTGCGCACCAGCTGTGAGGCCTTCCTGGCGTCGTTCAAGATCTGGAATGCCGCGACGGTGGGCGGCAATATCTGCATGTCCCTGCCTGCCGGACCGATGATCACTCTGACCGTGGCGCTCGAGGCGACCTATCGCGTGTGGGCCGCGGACGGGACCGAGAGAGCGATCGCGGCGAAGGATTTCGTCCTCGGCAACCATCGAAATGCGCTGTGGCCCGGGGAAATCCTGCGTAGTGTGCACATTCCCGGTGACGCTCTGCGCAAGCGCCACACGCACCGGCGATTCACACTGACCAAGCTCGGTCGTTCCACAATCTTCATGGTCGCGACCCAGACGCCGGGCACCCGTGATCTGTTGCTCACCATCACGGCGGGTACCACGCACCCGGTTGTGCTGCGGTTCGACACCGTGCCCGACGGCGACACCCTGCAGGACCACATCGACGCGATACATGCCGATGTCTGGTTCGCCGACCCCAACGGCACACCGGGTCACCGTAAGCACCTGGCGAAACACTACGCCGAGGAGATCCGGGTCGAACTTGGCGGCCTGCGGTGAAATCCGGAGGCTTGCGATGAGCTATATCGTCAACGGGAAGACGTTCTCCCAAGAGCCGCAACCCGGTCAGTGCCTGCGGACCTTTCTGCGTCACCTGGGCTGGTTCGGGGTGAAGAAGGGGTGCGACGCCGGTGACTGCGGCGCATGCACGGTCTGGCTCGACGGTCGTCCGGTGCACAGTTGCCTCACGCCGGCGTTCCGTGCCGACGGGCATGAGGTCACCACGATCGAGGGGCTCGGTTCACCCGAGGACATGCACCCGATGCAGCGGCAGTTTCTCGAGGCCCCGGGATTCCAGTGCGGCTTCTGCACAGCCGGGATGATCATGACGGCATCCGCCCTCACCGACGCGCAGAAGCAGGACCTGCCGCACGCGTTGAAGGGAAACCTGTGCCGCTGCACCGGCTATCGGGCAATCGAGGACGCGATCAACGGCGTGGCCGGCATCGAAGTCGCCGCGCCGGGCCGGGCGATCGGCACCAGTGTCGGCACGCCGGCCGGGGCCGACGTGGTGACCGGGCGCGCCGAGTACACGATGGACACCGAGCTGCCCGGGATGCTCCATCTGAGGGTGCTGCACTCACCCCATGCCCATGCGCGCATCGTCTCCATCGACAAGTCCGCGGCGCTGGCCGTGCCCGGAGTGCACCGCGTGTACACGTGGGAAGACGTGCCCCGGAGGCTGTTCTCCACCGCCATCCACACCGATCATCTCGTCGACCCGGACGACACCTACATCCTGGACAACGTGGTGCGCTTCGTCGGCCAACGGGTGGTCGCGGTGCTGGCCGAATCGATCGGCGCCGCGGAGGAGGGCTGTCGCCAGGTCGCCGTCGATTACGAGGTGCTGCCGGCGGTATTCGATCCCGAGCAGGCGATGCAATCCGGTGCGCCGCAGCTGCACGGATCCCACGATCCGTTCGTGCAGGACCCCGTGCACAACATCCTCGTCGAGTTACACGGCGAAATCGGTGATGTCGCACAGGGATTCGCCGAAGCCGACGTAATTCACGAAGGCACGTACTTCTCACCGCGGGTGCAGCATGCCCATCTGGAGACGCACGGATCGATCGCCTGGATGGAAGCGGGGCGGCTGCATGTGCGGACCAGTTCGCAATCGCCGTGGATCGCGAAGGGGAAGCTGGCCCACCTGTTCGACCTGCGACCCGATCAGATTCGGGTGTTCTGCAACCGCGTCGGCGGCGCCTTCGGCGGTAAGCAGGAAGTGATCAGCGAAGATCTGGTGGCGCTGGCGACGCTGGACACCGGCCGGCCGACGTGTCTGGAATACACGCGCGAGGAGGAGTTCACCACCGCCTCACCGCGACATCCGATGAAGATCACGGTGAAGCTGGGGGCGCGGTCCGACGGAACACTGACCGCTTTCGAGTTCCGCAATGTCTCCAATACCGGTGCCTACGGCAACCACGCCGGCGAGACGTTGTTCGCCGGAGGCGGCGCGATCGCGCTGTACCGCTGTCCCAACAAGAAATTCGACGGCTACTCGATCTACACCAACACCGTGCCCAGTGGCGCACTGCGCGGCTACGGCATGACTCAGCCGGTCTTCGCGGTGGAGTCGGCGATGCACGAGCTGGCCGTCGCCCTCGGCATGGATCCGCTGGAACTGCGCCGCCGCAATATCGTCCGGCCCGGTGACGCGTTGCTGTCGATCGAGGACGAGGCCAACGACGTAGCGTTCACGGAGGATGGACTGGCCGCGTGCATCGACCGGGTCGACGCCGCGCTGCGTGCCCGCCCCGACGGGCAGGCGCTGGGGGAGGACTGGCAGATCGGCACCGGCACAGCCACATCGATGCACGAAACCGCACCGCCCACCGAACATGTCTCGGTCGGGTTGGCCACCCTCTGCGACGACGGCATCTATGAGATCGCCGTGGGCACTGTGGAATTCGGTGAGGGGACACCGACGGCGCACGTTCAGATCGCCGCGGCCGAGCTGGGCACCACGCCGGCACGGATCCGGCTCGTCCAGGCGGACACCGACCACACGGGTTTCGACACCGGCGCATTCGCGAGCGCGGGTCTGTTCGTGGCCGGCAATGCGGTGCAGCGGACGGCCGCCGCGTTGCGCGACCGGATTCTGCGCTTCGCCGCGACGCATAGCGGGGTCGACTTGGCCTCGTGCGTCATGGATGACGATGCCGTGCGCTGTGGCGGCACCCGCATCGGATTGACCGAATTGGCGGCGGCCGCCCGCCGCCGGGGTACGCGGTTGACCGAATCGCGCAAGGCGTACGGGTCGCCGCGCAGCCTCGCCTACAACACACAGGCCTTCCGAGTCGCGGTGCATCGCGTGACCGGTGAGATCCGCGTCCTCTACAGCGTGCAGGCCACCGACGCCGGGGTGGTCATCAATCCCGCACAGGTGCGCGGTCAGATCGAAGGCGGTGTGGCCCAGGGCCTCGGCTTCGTGTTGACCGAGAACTATCTCGTTGACGAAAACGGCGTCATGACCAATCCGACGCTGCGCAACTACCGCATACCGACCTACGCCGACACTCCGCGCACCGAGGTGATCCTGGTCGGCTCGACCGACTCGGTGGGTCCGGCGCGGTCCAAAGGGATTGCCGAGTGCTGCATCAACCCGGTCGCACCGGCACTGGCGAACGCGGTATACGACGCGACCGGCGTCCGATATCGCGAGCTGCCGCTCACTCCCGACCGTATCTTCAGGTCCCTGCGACCGGTCCGGTTGACCTCGACCGGCTGAGTGCCGGAGACATCGATGACCCGCGAGCAGTCGGCCATCAACGCCGCCACCGTCATCATCGGAGAAACGGTGCGGCCCGGCTGCGAAAAAGCTTTCGTGTCCTGGCAGCACGGGCTGAACAGCATGGCATCGCGCTATCCGGGATTCATCGCCGCCGAGGTCAACCCGCCGACAGCTGTGCAGCCGCAATGGTCGGTGATCTACCGCTTCGACTCGATCCCGAATCTGCGCGCGTGGATCAACAGCGCCACGCGTCAGGACCGGCTCGCCGAAGGACGGCGCTACCTCGAGGGCGCACCCACGCAGCAGATCGTGACGGGCGGGGCCGCGCCCCCCGACACCCTCGTCACGGCCGTGGTGACCCATCGGGTCCCGCCTGAGCACATCGACGAGTTCCTGGCCTGGCAGGATCGACTTCGGTTGGCGGAGAACACGTTTCCGGGGTTCCGCGGTGCCGAGATCTTCCGGCCGATCGAGGGCGTGCAGGACGAGTGGACCATGCTCTACCGCTACGACACCGCCGCTGACCTGGACGGGTGGCTGACCTCGGCCGAGCGCCGGCAGTTGCTCGACGAAGGGAAGCGGTTCAGCGACTTTCGATTACGCACGATCGACAACTCCTTCGGCAGCTGGTTCGCGTTCGACGAACATGGGGGCCGGGCGCGGACGCCGTCGCGGACGAAGACGTCGATCGCGGTGTGGGTCGGCCTGTATCCGACGGTCGTGCTGCTCACCTTGGCGCTGACGTGGGCGCGGCTCCCGCTGTGGCTGGGCATGGCGATCGGAAACCTGTTGTCCAGCTTCGTCATGACCTTCGTGACGATGCCTTGCTATGTGAATCCATTGCTCGAACGGTGGCTGCACCCGGACCCTGAAGCGCCGACCACGGCGACCAACGTGCGGGGCGCCCTGTTGATCGCCGCGGTGATGGTGTTCTGGGCGGTCGTGTTCTGGCTGGTGACCGTCGTGTTCTGGAAATTGCCGTGAGAAGGAGGAGTGATCGCTATGGCCGAATCCAATGGCCACGCAGTCCCGGAATTCATGCGCCCGGTCGTCGCCGACGAGCCGCCCGCGAGTGCGCGCACCGTCGCCGAACACGCGGTCCTCGCGCTGAACGAGTCGATGTTGCAGCTCTACGAAACATCTCTGGTGAAATTCAAACAGAACATGCGCGACCAGGTGCCCATCATCCTGGCGCTGTTCACCGGCGAAGGCGGGCAGATGATCCTCTACCGGCCCGGCCGGGAGCCCGAATACGCGCCGCCGGTGCCGATCGTGTACCAGCTGGCCAAGTCGGTGGGCCACAGCACCATGGCCATCTACGAGATCGTCTCACCGTACCTGTTCGATGCGTACGCGAATCAGCTGTGGCGAGCCCCGCTCGAGATGTATCGGGCGCAGCATCGGCCGGCCCTCGAAGGCCTTGACGCCCTGGATATCTCCGAGGACGATCGCTCCCTCCTGCGCGCCATCCTGCAGCGCAATCTGACCTTCATGGACGAGTGCCTCGCACAGGGTGGTTACAGCTACGACGAAGTCGAGAAGTACATCCGCGGCGTCGTACCGTATTCGGCCAAGTCGATCGGCATCGGCTCGGGCGCCCAGGTGGGCCATTGGATGAACGTCGTCGAAGGGTGGAAGGAGCAACTCGGCACGGACTGGGAGCGCACCTACGCGGTCAGCAATTCGCTGTACATCGCACGGCAGAACAACATCCTGTACAGCATTCTCGTCCAGTTCATGGGCACCGAGACGATGGGTGACCGGTTGCTGCTCGTCGAGACACCGGAATTCGAGACCACACCCGAGAAGATGCTCGACGTGCTCGGCCGCATCGTCGCCGACCGTTCACTCGGCATGGTCTTCTTCCGCGACTACTTCCTCATGGACGTCGAACTGCTCGGCGGCGGCGGCCGGGCGGCCATCGAGCGGGAGATGGCCGAACGGGGCAAGAAGGCGTTGCTGCCGACTCTGGCGCCGTTCCACTCCAACGATTGGCCGTGGAAGACGGACCCGGCCAAGGGAACCGGCCCGGCGCGGATGGAAGACGTCGCCGCGGGCGCGGTGATTCGCCCGGAATCGGTCGGCTGATGACAGCTTCGACCAGGGACTTCGTGCAGCGCACCATCGAGATCGCGCGTACCAGCGTCGCCGAGGGCGGACTGCCGTTCGGGACCGTCGTCGTCAAGGACGGTGAAATCCTCGCCGAAGGCAGGAATTGCGTCCCGGCGACTCACGACCCGACCGACCACGCGGAGATTCGCGCCATCCGCGAGGCGTGCCGGAAGCTGGGCACGGAGTACCTGACCGGATGCACGGTGTACGCCATCGCCCATCCGTGCCCGATGTGTCTGGCGGCGCTGTATCTCTGCGCGCCCGATCAGGTCGTTTTTCTGGCCACCCGCGAGGATTGCGCGCCATATATGGCCGGCGGAAACGAGAAGTACTTCGAACCCAGCACTTTCTATGGTGAGATCGCCAAGCCCTGGGACCAGCGGCGTCTGCCCATGCGCTACCAGCCGCGCGATGACGCCATCGCGGTGTACAAGCTCTTTCGGGAACGCGAGGGCGGTGATCAATCGTCATGACAGCGGCGACCTGCCGGACGATGCCGACGAAAAAGGTGAGGGCCGTTGTCGGCCCTCACCTTTGTCGTCGGGGGATCAGGAGACCAGGCCGCGGCCGGTGGTCAGGGGGAGATCCATGGCGGTCAGCAGGCCGGGGCGGGATTGGACCACGGCGGGGACGGCGCTGACCAGGCGGGCCGCGGTGCCGACGACGCCGGCTTCGGCATGGTCGCCGTTGCTGTAGAGCTGGAGGTCGAGGAGGTAGTCGGGTTCGCCCTTGACTTCGACTCGGTAGCAACCCTTTCCGGCCGGTTGCGGCCAGTCGGGGGCGAGGTCGGGGTGCAGGCGGGTGGTGTGTTCCAGGGTGAGGACCTCGCGGCCCTTGCTGATGCCGTGCACCTGGAAGCGGAGAGCGGCGGCGGTGCCGGCGGCGATGGTGCGACTGCCCACCTTCAGCTCTTCGCTCGCGGGCAGGCGCTCGAAATGCTGTGTGACGGAGTCGAGTTCGATGTCGAGGGCGGCGGCCAGCTGGCGGATGACACTGCCCCAGGCGAGGGTGAGGACGCCGGGCTGGAGCAGCAGCGGCAAGTCGTCGAGGGCGCTGCCGAAGCCCATGATGTCGAACAGGACCTTGGGGTTGTCGTAGGTGGAGTAGTCCATCACCTCCGAGCAGATGATCTTGTCGATGCGCTCGGAGCCGCTGGACAGCAGCAGCGGCAGCCAGTCATTGGCCCAGCCGGGGTCGATGCCGTTCACCCACAGGGAGGCGCCGCCCTCGTTGGCCGCCTCCACGATCGGGGCGATGGCCTCGTCGGGGAGGGTGCCGTAGGGGAATTGCAGGAAGACGGGGCTGCTGGAGACGACATTGATGCCGGCGCGGAGGAAGGTCTTCAGATCCTCCACCGCCTCCATCAGGCGGTCGTCGGCCATGGCGGTGTGGACGATGCAGTCGGGCTTCAGCGCCAGGAGCGCCTCGGCGTCCTGGGTTGCGGTGACGCCGATCTCGCGGTCGAGACCGGCCAGCTCGCCCGCGTCCTTGCCGGCCTTGGCGGCGCTGGAGACCCAGACGCCGACCAGGTCGAGCTCGGGGCGCGCGATGATGGAGCGCAGGGTGCGGCGGCCGACATTGCCGGTGCTCCACTGGACTACGCGGTACTTCATGGGAAAACTCCTGCGGCGCGGCGGATTACAGGTCGGGGATGGGAAGGTCCAGGTTGGGTGCGGCGATGCCGCCGTCCACCTCGAGCACCTTGCCGGTGATGTAGCCGCCCGCGCGGGAGCTCAGGTAGACGATCGCGGCGGCGATCTCCCAGGGCTCGCCGAGCCGGTGCAGCGGGGTGGCGTCCTCCATCTGCTGCTTGATCTCCGGTTGCTGCGCAACGACTTCCAGCGCCGAGGTGAGCACCGAGCCGACCGCGATGGCGTTCACCCGGATGCGGGGGGACAGATCGGCGGCGGCCAGCCGGGTCCAGTGCGCGAGGGCGGCCTTGGCGGTGCCGTAGGCGAGGAAGCCGCGGCCCGGGGAGCGGCCCATCATCGAGGAGATATTGACGACCGAGCCGCCGTCGTTCTTCAGCATGTGCGGCACCGCGGCCTGGGTGAGGGCGTGCGCGGTGGAGACATTGAAACGGAATGCCTCCTCGAGGAATTCGGGGGTGGTGGTGAGGAAGGTGTTGGGCATGGTGCCGCCGACATTGTTGACCACGATGTCGATGCGGCCGAGTTCGGCGGCGGCGGTTTCGGCCAGCGCGGTGACGGCGGAAAGATCCGACAGGTCCGCGGGGACCGTGATGGCGCGGCGGCCGAGCGCATGGATCTTGCCCGCCACCTCGTCGAGCTGAGCGGCGGTGCGGGCCGAGATCGCCACATCCGCACCGGCTTCGGCGAGGGCGAGCGCGGTGGCGGCGCCGATGCCGCGGCCCGCGCCGGTCACGACGGCGACGCGGCCGTCCAGTCGGAAGGTGTCCAGGATCATCGCGAATTCAGTCCTTCTGGGAGTGACGACAGTCACAAGCAGCTTTAAGCATTTATTCTTAATCGTCAAGGAGAAGTTCTTTATCCGCTGGTGAACGCTACAGTGCAGACTGTGGCAAGGATCGACAGGTGGCAGTGACGGTGTCCGAATGGCAGTGACAGAAGCGCGCGAGCGCATCATTCTCGCGGCGGAGCAGCTGATCGCCGAGCGGGGGCAGGCGGTACCGCTGCGCGATATCGCGGCAGCCGCGGGACAGCGGAACAACTCGGCGATCCAGTACCACTTCGGCTCCCGCGACGGACTCATCGAGGCCGTGGTCGAACACCGGCTCGCCACCCTCGAGGTGCGGCGGCTGGAACTGCTGGCCGAACAGGCCGGAACGGGTGCGACCGGCGTGCACGACCTACTGGAGGCGCTGGTCATTCCCATGCTCGAGCTGAGCGACCGGCACGGGATCAATCACTACGCGCGGTTCCTCGAACAGATCCACACCCATCGGGCCGTCACCGACGCGGCCAATCTGGAATCCGCGCGGCGCACCTCGGTGCGGGTGATCATGCAGCAGCTGGAGCGGGAACTCACCGACCTGCCGAAACGGTTGCGGCTGCGGCGGTTACGCGCCTTGCCGACCGTGCTGTTCGCCTTGCTGGCCGACCACGAGCGGGCCGTGGAGGCCGGGCGGGTGGCCGCGGGGGACGTGACGGCGTGGGGGGAGATCGTGGACATGCTCGCGGGGGTGCTGACCGCGCCGGTGGTGGAGCGCGCGCCGATTCGCTGACGCCGGAACGCGAACGGCCCGCCCCGGATCGAATCCGGTACGGGCCGTTCGGAAACCGAGCGCGGTGGACTAGCGCTGGTGCGGCTGGGGGTAGTTCGGCGGCTGCTGGTAGCCGCCGGACGGCGGCGGGTAGCCCTGCGGCGCATACGGATTCGATGGCTGCGCGGCATAGCCGGGCTGGTTCGGCGCGGGGTAACCCTGCTGGGGTTGCGGAGCCGGGTAGCCCTGCGGCGCGAACCCCTGGGCTCCGCCCGGCGCGGCCGGACCACTGGGCGGCGGCAGGTAGCCCTGATCCGGCGCGCCGGTCGGCGGCGGGAAGGAGCCGATCGGTGCGGGGTAGCCGTTGACCGGGGTGTTCGCCTGGTCGTAGGGGCTCGGCGCCGGTGTGTACCCCGCCGGTGTGTACATGGGCGCGGCGGTCTGCTCGTTCTCCCGCTTCTTCTTGAGCGCGAACCAGACGCCGCCGCTGACGAGAATGACGGCCAGCAGGCCGATGAGGCCGAACGCCCGGTCGACGACGTTGACACCGACCCTGATGGCAATGATCACGACGATGGCGCCGACCACGGCGATCGCGCCGCGTGCCCGGCCGCCACCTTGTGGCTGTGACATGAGTGGAATTCCCCCGAACTCGAAAACGATTGCTGGGGAAGCATACCCAAGCACGCTCGACTTCTCCCCGGTGCGAAGTTCGGTGCGACCTGGCAGGGCGGTGGTGGTGCGGCTACCGTTGATGGTCGTGGACACCACGGCAGCAGTAGTCATGGAAACGCCCGCCCGGCCGCGGTGGCTCGGCGTCGGGCTACCGCTGCTGACCGGTGGGGCGGTGGCCGGCGGGCTGGCGCTGCTGCACTTCCGGGATCCGCATGTGCAGGGGGCCTACGGGGTGTGCCCGTTCTACGAACTGACCGGATATTGGTGCCCCGGTTGCGGCGGGTTGCGCGGGCTGCACAACCTCACCGATGGCCGGATCCTCGACGCCATCCACAGCAATGTGCTGCTGCTCCCGCTGACACTGGGCTTCATCGCCTGGTGGGGCGCCTGGGTGGTGCGCGGGTGGCGGGGCAATCCGGTGCCGCCGCGACTACCGCAGGTGCTGCCCAGGTACGCGGTGTGGGTGGCCCTGGCATTTCTCCTGGTCTTCACGGTTGTGCGGAACACACCGTGGGGTAGTTGGATCGCGCCGGTTTAGGCGGGGCATGCTCTGCTTATGAGCGATTCGCTGAAGGAGCGCGTGCGGCAGAAGCTGATCCGGCAGCTCGAAGAGGATGGGCCGCCGGACCCCGATCAGGAGGACACCCGGCAGCTCTCCGTCCAGGACGACCTCGAGGTGCTCGACGCGGTGGCCGACGACGATCCACTCGTCGAGGTGCTCGCGGCCCGCTACATGGTGCCCTGACCGGTTCCCGGCCGGTTCAGAAACCGCAGGCAGCCCCACCCTCGGCCGAACTGCCGAAGGGACGGGTCTCGGGGACCGGGTTCCAATGTCCTTCGGTGCGGGCGTAATTCCACGCCGGGCCGCGCGCCACCAGGGTCGCGATGGCCTCGACAAGGCGGTCGACGTCGGCGGCGGTGGTGCCCAGGCCGATGCTGGCGCGCAGGGCGGCATCGACACCGAGGCGGGACAGCAGCGGGTGAGCGCAGAAGCGGCCGTCGCGCACCCCGATGCCGTGCTCGGCGGAGAGGTAGGCGGCCACCTGGCCGGGCTCGAAGCCGTCGACGGTGAAGGCGACAATGCCGACCGCGTCGGTGCTGTCGCGCCAGATCCGCAGGAAGTTCACGCCCGGAACGGTTTTCAGGCCGTAGCGCAGGCGGTGGGTGAGGTACTGCTCGTGCTCGATCACGGTGGTCTCGTCCAGCTCGGCGAGGGCGTCGCAGGCCGCGGCCAGGGCGGCGACGCCCAGCACGTTCGGGGAACCGGCCTCGTGGCGCTGCGGGGCGGGAGCCCATTCGACGCCCTCGGTGCTCACCGCGCGCACCGCGCCGCCGCCGGCCAGGTAGGGCTCGGCCGCGTCCAGCCAGTCCCGGCGGCCGACCAGCACGCCCGCGCCGAACGGGGCGTAGGTCTTGTGGCCGGAGAAGGCCAGGTAGTCGATGCCGGTGGTGCGCAGGTCGATTCGGCGGTGCGGGGCCAGCTGGGCGGCGTCCACCAGGATGCGGGTGCCGCACTGGTGGGCGATCCAGGCCAGCCGCTCCAGCGGCAGCAGTTCGCCGGTCACATTGGAGGCGCCCGTAACCGCCAGCAGCGCAGCGGGTTTCGAGCACAGCTCGGCGACCAAGCGCTGGATGGTCTCCTCGATGGTGTCCCCGACCGGAACCACCCGGCGGCCGCGCCGGGTCCAGGGCAGCAGGTTGGCGTGGTGCTCGACGTCCAGCACCACGGTGTCACCGGGCACGCAGGCGGCGAGCAGGTTCAGTGAGTCGGTGGTGTTGCGGGTGAACACCACCACCTGGTCCTCGGCCGCGTTCAGGAAGCGGGCGACCGAACCGCGGGCCGACTCGTAGCAGTCGGTGGAGACCCGGGAGGCGTAACCCGCGCCGCGGTGCACGCTGGCGTAGTAGGGCAGTAGGTCCGCGACCCGGTCGGTGACCTGCCGCAATGCGGGTGCGCTGGCGGCGTAGTCGAAGTTGGCGTAGCCGGCCGTCCCGCCCTGGACCAGCGGGACCCGCAGGTCACAGCCGGAGACGGTGGCGAGGGCGGCACAGGTCTGGTCGGCGATAGCAGTCATCACGAAATCCCGTCGGGTTCATGGACACGCGATCGGGAAAACAGGAATCGATCGAGAGTCCGCGCTTGCCGCGCCCGGTCGGGCGTCGGCCCGGTCGTCACCCGGAGCACCCCACCGCGGAGGAGGGTTGCCGACCAGCAAGCCGGGGCTTCACGCTGGTACTCATGACCTGATTGCAGAGACTGGCAGACGGCTCGCGGGCTTGTCAACCCTGACCGGCGCGGCCCGGCGGGGTCGGACCTGCCCGGCCCAGACGCATCGTTCGAGGTCCGGAACCCGTTCGCCGCTCCGGCCGGCGGGTGAGATAAAGCGCTGTATTCCGCGCAGCCGACCTGTTCGAGCACGCGCCAGCCGTATTCGGCGGCAGTCCGGACACCCCGCCGGGATGCAGCCCGCGGGCGCGGTGGCGAGCGCCGCGAAGGTGGCGCGCACGGCCCGCTCGGTCGGGTACTGGGTCACGCCCTCCCAGAGGAACAGGGTCGTCGACTCGGCGCGATAGCCGGACTCGGCCGGCGCGGGTGTCGAGGCCCGCGCCTCAGCAGCTGCAGCGGACCTGAGGGGGTGTGGCGTACGGCACATCCGTTTCGGAAAAATCGTCCGAAAGTTGGATCGGGTGGGCCGCAAAGTTCGAATCGCGCGAACGTTGCTGGGGCGTATGGTCGAGTCGAAGTTAGGGTAGCCAAAGTGGTGTGCCCCCGAGTTGACCACGAGGAGCCCGACCATGCTGGAGACCAGCACCCCGTTCTCGACGCTCATCCGCACCGCGACCGAGCAGCAGCACAACGAGGCGGAACACTCCACGTTCATGCGCGACATGCTCGGCGGGCAGCTCGGGGTGGAGGCCTTCTACCGGTACACCGCCCAGCTCTGGTTCGTCTACGCCGCCCTCGAAAAGCACTCCGCCGCACTGGCTTCCGACCCGGTCGCGGGTCCGTTCGTCAAACCGGAACTGGCGCGGCTGGCCGCGCTGGAGGGCGACCTGGCCCACCTCGGCGGCGCGAACTGGCGCGATGAACTGACCGCGCTGCCCGCCACCACCGCCTACGCCGCCCGCATCGAGGAGTGTGCGGGCGACTGGCCGGCCGGCTATGTCGTCCACCACTACACCCGCTACCTGGGCGATCTCTCCGGCGGCCAGGTCATTCGCGGTACCGCCGAGAAGCTGTGGAACCTGCCCAAGAAGGGCGACGGCGTGCGGTTCTACGTCTTCGAGGACATCGCCAACCCGGCCGCGTTCAAGCGCGACTACCGCGAGGCCCTCGACCAGCTTCCCCTCGACGGCCCCGAGGTCGATCGCGTACTCGACGAGGCGCGACTGGCGTTCACGATGAACACTGATCTGTTCCGTGAGCTGGGTGCGGAATTCAGCGCGCGGAACTGAAACTCGCAACCCCGAAGGTCGCCGACCCCCGTTGATCGACAGGGGCGGCGGCCTTCGTCATTTCCGCGGGGCGTCGTCGACCCTGTTCGTCGGGGGCAGGGTCAGCGATCTCACCCTTGCGCCGGGCCACGGTGATGGGTTGCCATGGAGGGCATGAGTTTTCCGCTGCTACTGAGTTTCGTGGGGTTGTGTGTGCTGCTCGCGCTCACGCCGGGGCCGGATACCTTTCTGGTACTGCGATTCTCGATGGCCGGATCGCGACCCGGAATCGCGGCGGCGGTGGGCTCGGCGTTCGGCGGGATCGTGTGGGCCACCGTGGTCGCGGCCGGGGTCGCGGCGCTGCTGGAGCAGTCGGCGACCGCGTATCGCACGCTCAAGGTGATCGGCGGAATCTACCTGGTGTACCTGGGCGTTCGGGCGCTGCTGGCGCATCGGCGCGGGCCCGGCGCGGCGGCCGGCGGGGCGGATGTCGCGCCGGCCCAGGGTGCGCCGGCGTCGCTGCGCTCGGCGTTCGCTGCTGGATTGCTGTCGTGTGTCTTCAATCCGAAGGTGGGATTGTTCTACCTCGCGGTACTGCCGCAGTTCCTGACCCGGGTGACATTCCTCAACACGCTCACGCTCGGGGCCATCGAATCCAGTGTCGCGGCAATCGAAATGATCCTGCTGGCAGTGGCGGCCGCGCGGGCGGTGGAGTTGCTGCGACGGCCGCGCGTCCGGGTGCGGCTGGAGCAGGCGAGCGCGGCGATCCTGGCGGCGCTGGGCATCGGCACGGCGGCCTCGGCCGCGGCCTGAGTCGGCGCCTGAGTCAGTCGGCGATCTCGGCGCGGTGGTACGCGCCGTTGTAATACACCAGCGGGCCGACCGCCGGGGAGTTCTCGGTGTTGTCGTTCACCTGGGTGACCAGGCCGATGACCAGGGTGTGGTCGCCGATCGGGAGGAGCTGATGGACCGTGGCGCGGACCCAGATGGGAGTGCCGTGCAGCACAGGTTCGCCGCTGCCGAGCGTCGTCCACAGGGACCGGTCGGTAAAACGCTCCTCGGCGGTCCGGCTGAACCGCTGGGCCAGATGCTTCTGATGCTCGCCGAGGAAATGCACCACCAGCGATTCGGCCCGCAGCATGGCCTCGATGCTGGAGGAGGTCTCGGCGATATTGAACGAGATGAGCGGCGGCTGTGCCGAGAGCGAGGCGAACGAGGTGGCGGTGAAGCCCACCGGACCCTGGTCGGACTCGAGCGTGACGATGGTGACCCCGGCCGGATAGTGCCGCATGGCGGCGCGGTACTGCTGCGCGGTAATGCCGCTCAGATCGTCGGGCACGTGTAGCTCGGTGCCGGGCGTCGGGGAATCGCTCACGTCACGAAACTACGTGGTCGAACGCCCGGTTATTCCACCCTGTAAGGAATTGCCCGGTCCACGCCTGTAGGTGGCGCTCAGTCCACATCGATGGCCAGGCCCGCGGTGATCCGGACCAATTCCCCGAAGGTGGTGCGGAACAGCGTGTTCGGATGCCCGCCCGCGGCCCACAACTCCTGATACTGCGACAACGCCGTGTCGACGAAGGTCGGCAGATTGGTGGGGTGCCCGAGCGGGGCGACACCCCCGATGGGCTGCCCGGTCACCTCGCGGACCATGGCCGCGGGCGCCCGGGAGAGCGTGCCCTCGAGGCGCTCCCCGGTGCGGCTCAGATGCACCTGGTGCGCACCGGAAACCAGCAGCAGCACCGGATCGTCGTCGAGCAGGAAGACCAGCGATTTGGTGATCGCCCCGACGGTCACGCCGAGCGCGTCGGCGGCTTCCTGCGCGGTGTGGGTGGGACTGGGCTGGGTGATGATCACCCCGTGATGGCCGCGCGCGATCAAGGTGTCGGAGACCTTCGACGCGACCGGTGGCAGGGACCTGCGCATGGCAACCAGGGTAGAGCGATTGCGGTGGATGTGCCGGGGATCAATAGTCGGGATAGCCCTCCTCCGGGCCCAGCAGCTCGGTGAGGCGGTCGCGCACGATCGGGGCCAGCTCCTCGACGGTGCGCTGCGAAACCCACTGGTGCGCACAGGAATCGAAGACCCGTTCCAGGTCGATCGCGGACAGGGCGTGCAGCTCCGCCGCGGCGGCCGTCTGGAGTGCGGCGTGGCCCGGGTACGGGCGGCCGTCGGCGATCTTCTGGGCCCAGGTGACATTGCAGCAGCATTCGTACAAGGCATGAGTCGCGCGGCGGCGGGGGAGCGTATTGAAGCGGTCGAGGCCGATTCCGTGATGCATCAACATCCAGACCTCACACACGGGATGGGCGAGTTGTGCGGACCCGCTAATCGTCCGCCGGAAGGCGGTTCGAAAACACTGGGACGCAGCAGATTTAGCACAGGATTAACACCGGCCCGACACGCCCCCGGCACCCCCGATACGCTGGACCGATGACCGAATG
This sequence comes from Nocardia sp. NPDC059229, assembly GCF_042754165.1. NCBI lineage: Bacteria > Bacillati > Actinomycetota > Actinomycetes > Mycobacteriales > Nocardiaceae > Nocardia > Nocardia sp. NPDC059229. The sequence goes on along the minus strand of NZ_JBHZAK010000005.1, from coordinate 378,293 downwards.
GAAGGCTTTCGAGGTCGAAAGCAAGGACCACATCGCCCAGGTGACGCTCACCGGTCCTGGCAAGGGCAATGCCATGGGCCCCGACTTCTGGCGCGAACTGCCGCTGATCTTCGGCGAACTCGACGCCGACCCGGACATCCGCGCCATCGTGCTCACCGGATCGGGCACGCACTTCTCCTACGGCCTGGACCTGCCGGCCATGAGCCCGCTCTTCGGGCCGCTGCTGGCCGACCGGGCGCTCGCCGGGCCGCGCACCGACTTCCTCAAGCACGTGCGCAGCATGCAGGACTCGGTCACCGCGGTCGCCGACTGCGTCAAGCCGGTCATCGCGGCGATCTCCGGCTGGTGCATCGGCGGCGGACTGGACCTTATCGCCGCCGCGGATGTCCGCCTGGCCAGCGCCGACGCCAAGTTCAGCCTGCGCGAGGCCAAGGTGGCCATCGTCGCCGACATCGGCTCGCTCCACCGGCTGCCGGGCATCATCGGCGAGGGGCACGTGCGTGAACTCGCCTACACCGGCAAGGACATCGACGCGGCCCGCGCCGAGAAGATCGGCCTGATCAACGACGTGTACGCCGACCAGCAGGCCGTGCTGGACGCCGCCCACGCCATGGCGCGCGAGATCGCCGCCAACCCGCCGCTGGTGGTGCAGGGCATCAAGGACGTCCTCGACCAGCCCAAGCGCGGCAGGATCGCCGACGGGCTGCGCTACGTGTCGGCCTGGAACTCGGCGTTCCTGCCGTCCGAGGACCTCACCGAGGCCATCCAGGCGGTCTTCGAGAAGCGCTCCCCGGAGTTCAAGGGGAAGTGACCCCAGGGGGTTCCGGCCCCGTAAAAGGACCCCATGCCTCCGGTTCCCGGCCTATCGTTTTGGGCGGGGGACCGGAGGTTTGGCCATGGCTACATCCGAGGTGAGCGAGTCGACCGGTGCGGGCGGCTTCACCCATCGCGAAATTCTGGTGATCATCAGCGGACTGCTGCTGGGCATCCTGCTCGCGGCGCTCGATCAGACCATCGTGTCCACCGCGATCCGGACCATCGCCGACGATCTGAACGGGTATTCGCTGCAGGCCTGGGCGACCACCGCGTATCTGATCACCGCCACCCTGGCCACGCCGCTGTACGGCAAGCTCTCGGACATGTACGGGCGCAAGCCCTTCTACCTCGCCTCGATCACCATCTTCGTGACCGGCTCGCTGCTGTGCACCTTCGCACAGTCCATGTACGAGCTGGCCGCCTTCCGGGCGCTGCAGGGGCTGGGCGCGGGCGGGCTCATGTCGCTGGCGCTGACCATCGTGGGCGACATCGTGAGCCCGCGCGAAAGGTCCAGGTACCAAGGGTACTTCCTGGCCGTGTTCGGTACCTCGAGTGTGATCGGGCCGGTGCTGGGCGGGCTGCTCGCGGGACAGCACAGCATTCTCGGGATCGCGGGCTGGCGCTGGGTGTTCCTGGTGAACGTCCCCATCGGCCTGTTCACCCTGGTCGTGGTGACCCGGGTGCTGCGCCTGCCGCCACGCGAGAAATCCCGTGACCGCGTGGACTACTGGGGTGCGCTGGCGCTCGTCATCGCCATGAGCCCGCTGCTCATCGTGGCCCAGCAGGGGCGCGAATGGGGCTGGGGCAGTGCGCGATCCATCGTCTGCTACCTGATCGGCGCGCTCGGGGTGATCGCCTTCATCCTGGTGGAAGCCGCGCTGGGAGAAGCCGCGCTCGTCCCGCTGCGCATCTTCGCCAACCGCACCTTCGCGCTCGGCGTCGTCATCTCGTTCGTGGTGGGCGCAGGCATGTTCGGCGGAATCCTGCTGCTGCCACAGTATTTGCAGGCCGACCGGGGTGCCAGCCCGATGCTGGGCGGGCTGCAGATGATCCCCATGGTGCTGGGCATGATGATCGGCTCGGTGATGTCGGGACAATTGATCTCGCGCACCGGGCACTACCGCGTCTACACGCTGCTGGGCTCGGCCATGATCACCATCGGGCTGTTCCTGCTGCACTACCTGAAGGCCGATACGGCGTTCTGGATCGTGGTGCTGTTCATGCTGTGCGTGGGCTTCGGGCTGGGCAATCTCATGCAGCCGCTCATCGTGGCGCTGCAGAATGCGTTGCCGCCCAAGGACATGGGCGTCTCCACCGCTGCCGCCACCTTCTTCCGGCAGATCGGCGGCACGCTCGGCGCCGCGGTGTTCCTGTCGATCCTGTTCGATCGGCTCGGACCCAATATCCGCGCGCAGCTGCTGGAAGCGGGCAAGGACCGCAGGTTCCAGGACGCCGTCGCCGCCGGGGCGCACGACGGGAATCCCGCGGATATGGCGCTGTCGCAAGGATTCCTGAAGCACGACACCTCGGCGGCGCAGGGGGTGCTGAACGACAGTTCGGTAATCCAGAAGCTCGATCCCGTGCTCGCGCACCCGTTCAAGGTGGGATTCGCGGAATCGCTGTCGACGGTCTTCCTGACCACATCCGCCGTCACCCTGCTGGCGTTCGTGCTGGTGGTGTTCTGGAAGGAAGTCCCGCTGCGCACGACCGCCGGCCTCGCGGCCGCTGCCGAGTAGGACGGGGGATTCGGGAAAACGAAAGGGGCGGCGCGGAATCCGCGCCGCCCCTCGTCAGCGGGAGCTCAGTGGCCGCCCTGCTCCTTCAGGCGAGCGTAGGCCTCGTCGACCAGCTTCTCGGCCTTCGCGCGGCCCTCCCAGCCCTCGACCTTGACCCACTTGCCGGGCTCCAGGTCCTTGTAGTGCTCGAAGAAGTGCGCGATCTCCTTGCGCTGGAACTCCGGGATGTCCTCGACGTCCTGGATGTGAGCCCAGCGCTTGTCGCCGGCGGGCACCGCCACCAGCTTCTCGTCGATGCCGGCCTCGTCGCTCATGATCAGCACGCCGACGGGACGGGCCTCGACCAGCACACCCGGGAACACGGACTCGGGCAGCAGCACCATGCAATCCAGCGGATCGCCGTCGCCGCCGAGGGTGTTCTCGATGTAGCCGTAGTCGGCCGGGTACATCATCGGCGTGTACAGGTAGCGGTCCAGCCGAACGCGTCCGGTCTCGTGATCGACCTCGTACTTGTTGCGCTGACCCCGGGGGATCTCGATGGTGACGTCGAACTCCACGTCATCTCCTTTTCGGTGGGCGGTATGGCTGCCGACTCGCCAGCTCGTTCAAGGGAACGACTGCGCAACGAGGATAGTGTGGACCGCGGTAGAGCCATCAGCCCCACCACAGGTATCAGGGAGACAGCGGCAGGTGTTTGGTCGGAACAAGCAGAACATCGGTGGTCTGGAGGCCAAGCGGCGACGCAGAACCTGGATCGTGGTGTCGTTGGTGCTGGTCGTCGTGGTGGCGGCGGCCGGGGCGGTGGCGGTGATCCTGAAGCCGTGGACGGAGGAATTCCGGCACGGGGGGTTGACGATCGCCGATCCGCCCGCGCCCGTGAAGCCGATTCCGCAGGTCGCGCCCGCCCCGGTGACTGCGCCCGCCGCCTCCGCGAACGGGCTGGCCGCCGCGCTCGGACCGGTGGTCGGCAATCCGGACCTCGGGATCTTCGCCGCCTCGGTCTCCGACGGGGACACCGGCAAGGTGCTGTGGACCATGGATCCGGACAAGGGCATGATCCCGTCCTCCACCGCCAAGATCCTCACCACCGCGGCCGGACTGCTCGCCCTGCCCGACGATCACCGGATCACCACCAAGGTTGTGACCGGCTCGGCTCCCGGCGAGATCGTGCTGGTCGGCGGCGGCGACCCGACCATCACCGCGCAGCCGGACGGCAAGGGCTACTACCCGGACGCGCCCCGGCTGCAGGACCTGGTCGCGCAGATCAAGACCGCCGGGCAGCGGGTGGACTCCATCGTGGTCGACACCTCCGCCTACGCGGGCCCGAACTTCGCGCCCGGCTGGGACAACGCCGATATCGCGGGCGGCTCCATCGCACCGCTGGACCCGGTCATGATCGACGGTGGCCGCCTCGACCCGCTGGTCGAATATTCGCCCCGCACACCCACTCCCGCCCTCGACGCGGGCCGGAAGCTGGCCACCGAACTGGGTGTCGATCCCGCCAAGGTGAAGCTGGGCACCGCCCCGGCGAGCGCGAACCAGCTGGCCGCCGTGCAGTCCGCGCCGCTGCGGGAACGCATGCTGCAGGCCATGGTGCACTCCGACAATGTGCTGGCCGAGGCCATCGGCCGCGAGGTCGCGGTGGCGAGCGGGCAGGAAGCCTCCTTCACCGGCGCGGTGACCGCCATGACGACCGTGCTGCAGGCCGCCGGATTCGATCTGACCGGCCTGAAAATGGCCGACAACAGCGGGCTTTCGACCGACGACCACATTCCCCCGCGCCTGCTCAACCGGGTGCTGACCGTGGCCGCGCTGCCCAACGGCGCTGGCCCGCAAGACAATTCGACCGCCGACCCGGCCGCGAGCAGCACCGACGGCTCCCCGCTCGCGCCGCTGCTGGACTTCCTGCCGGTGGCGGGCGGCACCGGCTCGCTGGCGACCCGCTATGTCGACCGGGATCGCGACGGGGCGGGGTGGATCCGGGCCAAAACCGGAACTCTGTCCGTCTCGAGTGCGTTGGTGGGTTATGTGCTGGACCGCGACGGACGGGTCCTGACGTTCGCCTTGATGTCGAACGATCGGCCGCCGGAGGCGAGCCGACCCGCGCTGGATGCCGTCGCCAACGCACTGCGCAACTGTGGCTGCTCATGACGGGTGGATGAACATGACCGGATCCGAAAACCCTGTGGCCCCTGCTCGCACCCGGACCAACCTGACCGGTGTCGTGGACTGGAACGTGGCCGCCCGCACCGGCGCCGCGCTGGTGCCGGCCGGGCCGCGGACATCCCGGTACTCGGCCGAACACGCGGTCGCCGAACTCGCCGCCGCCTCGGTGCGCGCCGAGGGCCCGGTCCGCGAGGTCAGCGGTCTCGACGACGGGTCGGTGGTACCGGATGCGCTGATCGTGGACCGGCCCGGCTGGATCCACGCCGCCGCCGAATCCATGGCCCAGCTCACCGGCAGCGGCGTGGAACCCGGGGAGAAGGGCAAACTCGTCGGCAAACCGGCAGGAGTGCAGGCCGGGGCCATGCTGGCGTTTCTGTCGACGGCCATCCTCGGCCAGTACGACCCGTTCACCGGGCCCGACGGCACGCTGCTGCTGGTCGCGCCCAACATCATGGCGGTGGAACGCGCACTCGGCGTGCCGCCCAGCGACTTCCGGCTCTGGGTGTGCCTGCACGAGGTCACCCACCGGGTCCAATTCTCTTCCGCCCCCTGGATCGCCGGCTACATGCGCCGCAATGTCGAGGTGCTCGGTGAGGCGGGCGACGAACCCCTCGCCGACATGCTGGCGCGGCTCGTCGACGCCGTGAAGGAGCGCCGCCGCGGCGGCGACGACCCGGCCGGCGGTGTCATCGGGCTGCTGCGTGCCACCCAGGCCGCACCGCAGCGCGAAGCCCTCGACCGCCTGCTCATGCTCGGCACGCTGCTGGAGGGCCACGCGGACCACGTCATGGACGCCGTCGGACCCGCCGTGGTGCCCTCGGTCGCCCGCATCCGCGCCGCCTTCGATCAGCGCCGCAAGCGCCCCGCCAACCCCATCCAGCGGCTGCTGCGGGCACTGCTCGGCATGGACGCCAAGGTCGCCCAGTACGTGCGTGGCAAGGCCTTCGTCGACGAGGTCGTCGACACCGTCGGCATGGCACGGTTCAACACCATCTGGACCGACCCCGAAACCCTGCCCCGCACAGACGAAATCGGCGAACCGCAACGCTGGGTCGCCCGCGTCCTCGGCTGAGCCGTTGCCGCCGCACCGTGCCCCGGGGCCCGCGTGCGACGATCAGGGCGTGAACGATCGGCCCCGGCTGCCCGAGACGCCTGCCGCACTGGAGATGCGGCGCGCCGTGCGGGAATGGCTGGGACGGTTCGCGCCCGACGGGGTGGTCGCCGTGGCCCTCTCGGGTGGGGCGGATTCGGTCGCGCTGACAGCCGCCGCCTGTGCGGAGGCAGATGTGGTGGACGCCCTGACGGTGGATCACGGTTTGCAGGCGGCGTCGGCGGAGGTGGCCGCCACGGCGGCCGCGCTGGCGTTGCAGCTGGGCTGCCGGTCGGCGCGGGTACTGACCGTGACGGTCGAGCGGTACCCGGGTGGTCCGGAAGCGGCGGCCCGGCGCACCCGGTACGCGGCGCTGGACCAGGCGCGGCAGGGATTGCCGGTGTTGCTGGGGCACACGCTGGACGATCAGGCCGAGACGGTACTGCTCGGGCTCGGGCGCGGGTCGGGGGCGCGGTCCATCCGGGGGATGCCGGAATTCGATGCGCCGTGGGGGCGGCCACTGCTGGGGGTGCGGCGGAGCGTGGCCCGCGAACTGTGCGCGGATCTGGGGATCACGCCCTGGGAGGACCCGCACAACAGCGCGCCGGAATTCACCCGGGTACGCCTGCGACACGAGGTGCTGCCGCTGCTCGAGGACGTGCTCGGCGGTGGCGTGGCCGCCGCGCTCGCGCGCACGGCAGCGCACCTGCGGGAGGACGGGGAGGTGCTGGACGCGCTCGCCGGAGAGTTGCTGGCAGCCGCCCGGGACGGTGACGGGCTGCGAATCGAGATGCTCGCCACTGCCGCGCCCGCGGTCCGCCGCCGCGTCATTCGCGAATGGTTGCTCGAGCGTGGCGCAAAATCATTGACGGACAGCAATTTACGGGCGGTCGAGGCGCTGGTCACGCGGTGGCGGGGGCAGGGCGGGGTCGCGGTGGGCGGTTCGCCCAGTGGGACGAGGTTGGTTGCCGCGCGTGAACATGGCAGGCTCATACTCGGTTCGGAGTGAACCCGGATTCGGGTCGACATCACTGAAGGGAAACCAGCGGACGTGTACGGGGACGACATCGCGTCGGTGCTGATCAGCGAGGAACAGATCGCCGACAAGGTCGAGGAACTGGCCGAACTGGTCGCCAAGCGCTATCCCGCCGATGCCCCCGAGGGCGACCTGCTGCTGGTGGGCGTGCTCAAGGGCGCCATCTTCTTCATGACCGACCTGGCCAAGAAGCTCACCGTGCCGACGCAGATGGAGTTCATGGCCGTCTCGTCCTACGGGTCCTCCACCTCGTCCTCTGGCGTGGTGCGCATCATGAAGGACCTGGACAAGGACATCGCCGGGCGCAATGTGCTGATCGTCGAGGACATCATCGACTCCGGCCTGACGCTGTCGTGGCTGCTGCGCAACCTGTCCAGCCGCAACCCGGCCTCGCTCGAGGTGGTGACGCTGCTGCGCAAGCCCGACGCGCTGCGCACCCAGGTGGACGTGATGGCCGTGGGCTTCGACATCCCGAACGAGTTCGTGGTGGGCTACGGCCTCGACTACGCCGAGCGCTACCGTGATCTGCCGTACATCGGCACCCTGGACCCGAAGGTCTACGGCGGGGAGTAACAACTCTCGAGGATCGAAACGAAGGCCGCTGCCGGTTACCGGGAGCGGCCTTCTGCATTGATGTGACGAAACTCACTCGGTGGGCTGGTTTGGGGCGTGGGCCGGGGGGAGTGGTCGTTGCTGGATGTCAGCGCCCGGGTGAGCGGGAATCGGGCATGGGGGCGGATTTATGTGTAACAGCTGGTCAAGTGTCCGTTAGGGGGCCGGTGGGTGAGTGTCGGTGAATGGCCAGGAATTCGCGGGTCCGGTTAACAGAATGTTTCGGGGGAGTCCTATGCTGTCTGTAACAAACCTGACGGCTGTTTTCTGATCCAGTTGCAAACTTTTGGGTCAGATACGGCTGGAAAATCAAGACCGATTCTGATAGCAAGGGGCTATGGACCCGCATTTGCGCGACCTGCGGTATTTCGTCGCCGTCGCTGAGGAACTGCATTTCACCAACGCCGCTCAACGGCTGCACATCGCACAACCCACCCTGTCACGACAGATCCGTCAGCTGGAGCGCCAGCTCGACGTCGTGCTGTTCGACCGCAACCAGCGCAGCGTGGCCCTGACCGTCGCCGGCAAGGAACTCCTCGAAGGCGCGCGGAAGATTCTGGAACTGTGGGAAGTCACCAATGTCGCCCTGCAGGAGGCCGGTGAGGTGCTGCGCGTCGGCATCCAGTCCTCCATCGGCCGCGGCCTGATCACCGACCTGGAGAGCGCCAGCGGCCATCGGCTCGCCCTGCACTCCGCGTCCTGGACCGACCCGTCCAGCGGGCTGGCCGGCCGTCAGGCCGACCTCGCGCTCATGTGGCTGCCGGTGCCCGACACCAGTCGCTACCGCTGGCAGGTGCTGCGCACCGAACCGCGCTGGGTGCTGCTGCCCGAGAACCACGCCCTGGCCGGCCAGGAGCAGATCGACTTCGCCGACCTGATCGACGAGCCCTTCATCGCCATGCCCGCCGAAGCCGGTGCGGCACGGGACTTCTGGCTCGGTGCGGACGCCCGCGGCGGCCGTCAGGCCAAGATCGGCGCGGAAGCGGCCACCGCCGAGGAGCGTCTCGAGGCAGTCAGCCTCGGCCTGGGCGTGTGCCTGCTGGCCGAGAACAATGTCCCCATGTATCGCTGGCCCGGCCTCACCGCCCGCCCGGTCACCGGCCTGGCCCCCTGCGAACTGGCGGTGGCCTGGCGTGCCGACGATGACCGCCCCACCATCCTCGAGTTCGCCGTCCGCGTCCTCGACGGCGGCTTCGCCGAGAAGGAACCGGTCGCGGCCCAGTAGGCCCCGGCCCGGACCGGTCGAAACGGGCGGCGGCAGAGGGTCGGAGGTTGCCGCGGTCCGTCCGGGAGTACCGAGACAGAAGTACAGCGCCGCGTCACCGAGCGACGCGGCGCTGTGCTGCATCCCGGCGCGCTGTGCCGGGGTGTGCTCAGGGAGCGACGCGCTGCCAGGGGTGGGCGGCCTCGATCTGCGCGGCCAGCCGGAGGATGGTCGATTCGCTCCCGGGCGGGCCCGCGATCTGCGCCGCGACCGGGGTGCCGGTGCGGGGGTGCAGGCCCATGGGTAGTGACAGCGCGGGCCAGCCGACCAGGTTCCACAGCGGCGTGAACGGCGAGAACTTCGTGTTCGCAAGGACATTCGCCAGCCAGGGGCGGGAATGCCAGCGGCGGGCGCGCGGGGCGGGGGTCGCCAGGGTGGGCGTGATGACCACGTCGTAGCGCTCGAAGTAGTCGAGCAGCCGGGCCTCCACACGATCGACCTGCGACGGGCGCAGCAGTCCGGACTTCAGCACCGCCCTGCCGAGGGCGATGTGCACCCGGGTGCGGCGCTGCAGGCGATCCGGGTGCTGGACGGTCGCGGCCTCGCGGGCGGCATTGCCCAGCCAGCGCAGCAGCAGCGCGAAAGTCGAGCCCTGGTACGGGAGTTCGGCGACGCCGATGATGTGGCCTGCCCGGGAGGCGGCCGCGGCGGCCTTGTCGGCGGCGGCGGTCCACGCCAGGTCGATATGGCCGAGTGGTGTCGGAGCCCCGGTGGCCAGGCCGATGCGCAGCGTCGAGGGCGTCTCCAGATCGGCCAGGTCGGGGCGGTCCGCGAGCACCGAGAGCATGAGCGCGGCATCCGCGACCGTTGTTGCGAGGACCCCGTTCTCGGTCATCCCGCCCCACGAGTCCAGCCCCACCTCGGCGGGCACCAGACCGCGGCCGGGCTTGAGGCCGACCACACCGCAGCAGGCGGCCGGAATGCGGACCGAGCCGAGCCCGTCATTGCCGTGCGCGATCGGGACCATGCCGGAGCCGACCGCCGCGCCGGAACCACCCGACGAGCCGCCCGCGGAGTAGCGGGTGTTCCACGGGCTGCGGGTGATGCTGCCCGGGCCGTCGGTGACACCCCAGAGCCCGAATTCGGGCACCGTGGTGAGGCCCACGACGACCGCGCCCGCGGCCCGCAGCCGCCGCACCACCGGGTGGTCGCCGGCGGCGGGGGTATCGGGACCGGCCAGCGAACCGCCCCGGGTGACCTCGCCGGCGACGTCGATATTGTTCTTCACCGCGATCGGCACGCCGGCCAGCGGCAGCATGTCCAGATCCGCTCGTTCGGCCACCGTGCAGGCCTCGGCGCGGGCCGCTTCCTCGCGAACGAGACTGAAAGCGTTCAATTTCCGATCGCGGGCGCGAATCCGGTCCAGTGCCGTGCCGACCGCGTCCTCGGGGGAGATCGAGCCGTTCTGGACCGCCGCGGCGATGCCGGTGGCCGTGGTCAGGTCCACGGGGGGACGGTCGGATGGGGTGTCGGAATCAGCCTTGGTGCGTGCCACCGCTACCTCCTCGGCGGTGCCGGCTGTGGCGATTTCAGCCGCTAGCGCCGTGCCCTCGTCGTGCATGCTGATGTTCCCCCGTCGCCTCGTGTCGAAATCGGGTGATCCGCTCGTGAGCCGCAAGTTATCATTCCGGCTAGCAGTCGGGGATGATGGTGTGGGGTGTGGCGGGTTCTTTGTCCCAATCTCAGAATCCACGACATCCTCGGATCGACAGTGCGGATCGACGACATCCGTGCCGAGCCAGAGGGGTGCGGACATGGCTTCTGGTTCCGACCACCGTTCCGGCGGTTACTCGGCAAAAACGGAATCGAGTGCGATCGCCGCCTTCACGGCGGCGTGGGACTCCACTGCGGCCCCGCCCAGGATCGCCGACTATCTGCCCGACGCCACCACGCTGCGACGGGGTGCGCTGATCGAGCTCATCCGGGTGGACATGCGCCACCGCTGGCTGCACCGACCCGCCGGAACCGAGGTCTCCCCACCCAAACGGCTGCGCGATTACTGCGCCGAATTCCCCGAACTCGCGGACAGGGATCTGCCCGCCGGGCTGGTGTACGAGGAGTTCGTCATCCGCCGGCACAGCGGCGAGCGCGTGGACCCGCGCGACTGCCTGCGCGAATATCCGTATCAGGCGGCCGAGCTGCGGGAACTGCTGAATGCCGACGACGACGATCAGAGCACGCGGCGGGCCGGGCTGGACGAATCCACGCGCGGTGACTTCGGGCTCGAACGCTCCGACCGGACACAGCTCGAGCGGACGCAGCTCGAGCCGACTGCCCGGACCGGGCCGCTCGTGGACGGCGACACCACCCGGGTACCCGAACCGGGTGAGGTGACGCTGTACGAGGATCCCTCGCAGCTGGCCGGCGCACCGGCCGAGCCCACCCGGGCCACCGGCGGGATCACCACGCCCGAGACCGGGGAACTGCTCGATCGCATCGAAATCGGGCAGCGCATCGATGATTTCGACCTGCTGACCAGTCTTGGTTCCGGGGCGTTCGCCCGGGTCTTCCTGGCCCGGCAGCGCTCCCTGCAGCGGCTGGTGGCGGTGAAGATCTCCGCCGACCACGGCACCGAGCCGCAGACCCTGGCCCAGCTCGACCACGACTACATCGTGCGGGTCTTCGACCAGCGGCTGATGTCGGACCTGCGCACCGAATCGGGGCGGCGCCTGCGCCTGCTGTACATGCAGTTCCTGCCCGGCGGCACCCTGCTCGGCGTGCTGCGCTGGGTGCGGGCCACCCCGGCCGGGCAACGCAGCGGACAGCTGCTGCTGGACGCCGTCGACGCGGCCATGGAGGAGAAGGGCGAGATCCGGCCCACCGACTCCAGCGTGCGCGCCGAGCTGGCCGGGCTGTCCTGGCCGGAAACCGTGGCGTGGCTGGGCCGCCGGCTGGCCGAGGCACTGGACTACGCGGACGGGCGCGGGGTGCTGCACCGGGACGTGAAGCCCGCGAATGTGCTGCTCACCGCCGAGGCGGTACCGAAACTGGCCGACTTCAACATCAGCTTCAGCCGGAATACCGACAGCGCCGGCCCGGTCGCGTACTTCGGCGGTTCGCTGTCCTACATGTCCCCGGAACAGCTGGACGCATGCCATCCGAGCACCGCCAGCCGCGCCGGCGACCTGGACACCCGCGCCGATATCTTCTCCCTCGGCGTGGTGCTGTGGGAGCTGCTCACGGGGGCGAAGCCTTTCGACGACACCACCGCCGGGCCCGGCGACCACGGCGACCGCACCACCCTCGATGCCATGCTGGCGCGGCGGCGCGGCGGCGTCGACACCGCCGCCCTCGACCGGGTGCCGCCCGACTGCCCCGCCGCGCTGCGCCGGGTCCTGCTCACCTGTCTGGAGCCGGCCCGCGAACAGCGCTGGAGCAGCGGTGGGGTCCTGGCCACACAGCTCGAGATGTGCCTGGACGAACGTGCCCGCGACCTGGTCGACCCGCCGCCGCACAGCTGGCGGATGCGGTTGCGGCCGTGGATGATTCCGCTGGTCACGCTGGCCATCGTGGTGCCGAACCTGCTGGCGTCGCTGTACAACATCGCGCACAACCGGGCCTTCATCATCAACCACCTGTCCGAGTCGGCCATGCACACGTTCATGGTCACCACGACCACGGTGAACCTGGTGTTCTTCCCGCTCGGGACGGCCGTCATCGCCTATCTGTGCCGGTCCCTGATCTTTGTGCCGCGCGGGCTGCGCCTGGGCCGCGAATACGACCCGGAGACGCTGCGCAGAGCCCGCGCGGACGTGCTGCTGGCCGCGGAGCGCATCTCCCTGGTGGTGTTCTCGCTGTGGGTGATCGCGGGCATCACCTTCCCGACAGTGCTGCGCATGACGGCTCCCGACCTACCGGCCCGCGGCATGGTGCACTTCCTGGTGTCGCTGGTGGTGTGCGGGGCCATCGCCGTGGCGTATCCGTTCTTCCTGGTGGCCTTCTATCTGGTTCGGTGCATCTATCCGATGTTCCTGCGGCACGGGGACATCAGCGCCGAGGACGCGGTGTGGCTGCACCGGCTGGGCCACCGCTGCACCACCTATCTGGCGGTCGCGGCGTCGGTCCCGTTGCTGGCGGTGGCGGGCGTGACGTTCCTCCCGCCCGACGACATTCCGCAGGTGATCGTCGCGGTGCGGGTGCTCAGCGTCGGCGGGATCGCGGCCTTCGTTCTGATCTATGCCATGTTCCGGGCGCTGGAGGCCGACCTGGCGGCGCTGGAGCGGGTGGTGTCGTCGACCCCCTCATCGCGGGCGCCCGGAAACGGGGCGGGTACCGAATCGTGAGCGAACTCGCAGCGCAAGCCCTCGCCCGCTTCGCTGCCGACTGGGAATCCACCCTGCGCGGCGACCGCGACGAACCGCCGCCCCTGGCCGGCTACCTGCCCGACGGGCACGAGGTGCGGCTCGCGGTCCTCACCGATCTGGTGCGAGTGGACATGCGGCAGCGCCGGCGGCGCGCCGGAATGGAGAAGCGGCTCGCGGAGTACCGCAGGGAATTCCCGGAGGTGGGGACCAGCCCGGACTTCGCCGACCTGGTCTGCGAGGAGTACATGGCCCGCAGCCGCTTCCGGCCGGTGGATGTGGACAGCTTCACCGCCGAGTACCCGGAGGCGGCCACCGAGATCCGCCGCCGCTTCACCGGCGACACCCCACCGCCCCCGCCGCCCGCGCTGCCCGAGGGCATCGGAACCGGCCGCCGCATCGACGATTTCGACCTGCTCACCGATCTCGGCGGCCGCGAACACAGCCGTATGTTCCTGGCCCGGCAGCGGTCCATGCAGCGGCTGGTCGCGGTGCGGGTGGAGGCGGGCGTGGACAGCGACACCGACACCGTCGCGCAGCTCGACCACCAGCACATCGTGCGGGTCTTCGACCAGCGCCTGATCGCTGACGGCAGCACCGGAAAACCGTTGCGGCTGTTGTACATGCAGTATCTGCCCGGCGGCACCGTCGACGGCGTGCTGGCCCGGCTGCGGCAGGAATCCGCGACGGCCGGGCGCGACAGCGCCGATGGCGGACTGCTGCTGCGGGCCATCGACGCGGCAATGGAGGCCAAGGGTGAGATCCGGCCGGCCGGGTCCCGGGTGCGGGCGGAGATCGCCGGGCTGAGCTGGCCGGAAACCGTGGCGTGGGTGGGGCGGCGCCTGGCGGAGGCGCTCGACTACGGGTTGCGGCAGGGGGTGCTGCATCGCGACATCCGGCCCGGCAATGTGCTTTTCACGGCGGAAGGGGTGCCCAAGCTCGCGGATTTCGCGCTGGGGCCGGTGTATTGGAGTGGGGCCTTCCTCGGGGCGGGCGCGAATGATGCCGGGGCGCTGCGGTATCGGTCGCCCGAGGCGCTGGCCGCGCAGCTGGATCCGGCCGCGCCGCTGCCGGACACCCGGGGCGACATCTACTCGCTCGGACTTGTGCTGTGGGAAATGCTCACCGGCGCACTGCCATTCGACGATGCGGACGCCGGGACCGATGCCGGGGCGGTGCGGGCCATGCTGGCCCAGCGGATGGCGGGCGTGCCCGCGGCAGCCCTGGACACGCTGCCCGCCGACACCCCGGCCGCGCTGCGGCGGGTGCTGCTGGAATGCCTGCGACCCGATCCCGCGCGGCGCTGGCAGACCGGCGGCCAGCTGGCCGGGCAGCTGAACCTGTGCCTCGACCCGCGGGCCCGGGATCTGGTGGATCCGCCGCCGCACACGCTGTGGGCCCGGTTGCGCGGCTGGCCGGTACCGATCGCGATGCTGTGCGTGGGCCTGCCGAATGCGGTGGCCAGCTGGTACAACGTCCGGATCAACCAGAGTCTCGTCGTGAACGAGCTGCCGCTGGTGGATCAGCAGCGGTTCGAGCAGGTGGCGCTGGTGAACAATCTGGTCGCCTTCCCGCTGGCGGCGCTGCTGCTGTTGTGGCTGGCGCGGCGGCCGCTGACCGTCTCCTACCGCTTGGCCCGCGGGCATCGGTACACCCCGGCCCAGCTGGCCCGCGCCCGCGCCGACACCCTGCTGATGGGGGAGCGGGCGGTGTGGGTGCCGTTCGCCATGTGGCTGATCGCCGGGGTGGCGTGGCCGCTGGCCCTGTCCGGCACGGGAGCACGGTTGCCGCACAATGCCTTCGCGCACTTCTTCACCGCACAGGTGGTGTGCGCGACCATCGCGCTGGCCTATCCGTTCTTCCTGATCATGGTGTACGCGGTGCGGTCGCTGTATCCGCAGCTGCTGGCGCGTGGTTCGGTGGGGCCCGCCGATCGGCGGCAGCTGTCGGCGCTGGCCCGGCGCAGCAATTTCTATCTCGCCGCGGCCGCGTCGGTGCCGCTGCTGGCGGTGGCCAGCGTGACCTTCGTGTCGACCGCCGATCTGTCTCTGGTGATCGTGCCGCTGCGGCTGATCAGCGTCGGCGGCGTGCTGGCGTTCGTGGTCACCTATCGGCTCTCGCGGCTGCTGGAGGAGGACCTGCAGGCGCTGGTGCGCGCCATTCCCGAAGGCGGGCATTGATTCCCCGTAGGCTCGGAGGGGTGGCGATACGTGGCAGTGTCGAAACCTCGTTGGCGGAGTTGGCGGCTCGTGTTCGCCGCCGCGCCGACGGGCATTCCGGTCGGTTTCTGCTCGGTATCGCGGGCCCGCCCGGGGCCGGCAAATCCACCCTCGCCCGCGGCATTCGCGACGAACTGAATCTGGCGGCCGGCGCGACGATCGCCGAAGTTGCGCCCATGGACGGATTCCACCTCACCAACGCCCAGCTGCGTGCCGCCGGAATCCTCGATCGCAAGGGCGAACCCGACACCTTCGACACCGACGGCTATGTGGCCCAGCTGCGCACCATTCGCGAGACCGCGCCGGGCACGCCGGTGTCCTGGCCCACCTACGATCGCGAGATCCACGAACCGGTCCCCAGCGGCGTGGTGTTCGACCGCCAATCCATCGTGGTGACCGAGGGCAACTACCTGCTGCTCGACGACCGCGCCTATCCGGCCTGGGGCGCCGTGCGCCCTCTGCTCGACGAGACCTGGTACCTGGACGTGCCGCGCCCGATCATCGAACAACGCCTGTTGCGCCGTCACATTCGCGGCGGCCGCACCCCCGAGGCCGCGCGGACCAAGGTGGCGCACAGTGACCTCCGCAATGCCGCCCTCGTCGAATCCACCCGCGCCCGTGCCGATCTGGTGCTGCGCAAGGCCGGACGCGGCTATCGCATCGACTGAACGCGTTATCAAATCGACCGAATGTCGAAGTGCCGCATCCACTCCCGGGTGCCGGGGAAACCGCAGGAGGCCGTCGCCACCGCGGCCGCGCGCCGCAGTGCGACCGGGAAATCCGCGCCCCGCTCGTGAAAATGGCAGAACGCGCCGTGCAGAATGTCGCCCGCCCCGAGAGTGTCCACCGCCGGCGCCGCGAGGACGAGGATCTCGCCGCGTC
The DNA here is from genome assembly GCF_042754165.1 of Nocardia sp. NPDC059229. NCBI lineage: Bacteria > Bacillati > Actinomycetota > Actinomycetes > Mycobacteriales > Nocardiaceae > Nocardia > Nocardia sp. NPDC059229. The sequence continues at coordinate 362,171 of NZ_JBHZAK010000005.1, read as the reverse complement.
CCGCGGGCATCGAGTATCGGATCGGGCCACCACCACCGGTGATCGCGACCAGCCGCGGTCCCGCCGAGTGCAGGTAGTCGAACACCTCACCGGCCGAATTGGCCTGTGCCCCAGGCGGAGTGAAGGCACTCGAGCAGATGGCGATATCGACGGCCGGCAGCAGCGCGCCGTGCACCGGACGCCAGCGCCCGGCATCCAGCACCACCGGCACGCCCGCAGCCCGTGCCATCGTCGCCAGCCGTAGCGCGGGCTCGGGATAGTGGCCGTCCACCAGCAGCATCGTGGCCGTGTCGAGCACCTCGGCCGCGGTCTCGTCGAGGGCGGGGTGGATCCGGGATCCGTCCAGCGACACGATGGTCCGGGTGGCCGCCGCGGTGGCGACGATGATCGAGGACACCGGCGGCTGCTGGTCGCCGTCGGGCGTGAGGTCCACGGCAGTGACCCCGTGCCGCTGCAGATCACCGCGAATCAGTTCCGCCAGTGGATGTTTGCCCAGCGCGGTCACCAGGGCCGGTGTCGCGCCGGACAGGAAGGCGTAGGTCACCGCCGCATTGGCGGCCGGTCCGCCCGCGCCGAGGAACAGGTCGGCGGCCTGGGTCTTGGAATCCTCGGCGGGATACCGGTCGACGGCATAGGCGAGATCCAGTGTCGACAATCCGGCGAAAACCGCACTCCTGCTACCCATGCCGCCGACCCTACGGTGAGCTACTCGCGCACCCGGTTCTCATAGGCCTTGCGCGCGTCGGAGTCCACATCGTCCAGGAACGCGCTCTGCGCGCCCAGCGCGCGTCCGATGGCATCGCCCACCGACTGCGGCAGCAGACCCACCACCTGCGAGATGATGCCCGCCACCGCCGTGACGCGAACCTTGGAGCGCGGCTCCACGATCAACTTGGTGATGGCGTCGGCGATCTCCTCCGGCTCGGCCGGGCGCAGCAGCTTGGGCCCCGTAACCCCGGATCCCAGTTCGGTTCTGGTGAGCGTCGGCAGCACCGAGGAGAAGCGCAGCCCGGTGCCCCGGTACTCCTCGCGCAGGGTGTCGGTGAAGCCCAGCACCGCGTGCTTGCTGGCGTTGTAGGTGGCCAGGCCCGGAATGTGGGTCTCGCCGGCGAGCGAGGCGATATTGATGACGTGCCCGCGCCCGCGCGGCAGCATGCGCCCGATGGCCAGCTTGGAACCGAGGATCACGCCGTACACATTGATATCCAGAATGCGGCGGGTGATCTGATCCGGTTCGTCCACCACGCGGCCGGTGGGCATGATCCCGGCATTGTTGATGAGCACGTCGATCGGGCCGAGGCGGCGCTCCACCTCGTCGAGGAAGGCGTCGAAGGACTGGTGGTCGGTGACGTCCAGCCGGTCGTAGACGTCGAAACCCCGTGCGGCGCCGGACTCCTTGACGGTGGTCTCGTCGATATCGCCGATGGCGATCTTCGCGCCGAGGGCCTGCAGGGCGGTCGCGGTGGCCAGGCCGATGCCGCGCGCACCGCCGGTGATCACCACGACCCTGCCGGCGATCGTTCCGAAGTCGGTCATCACATCCCCCGCACGGTCTTGATGATGGCGGGCAGGTTGATCCGCCGCAGTCCGCGGGTGCCCGCGGCCCGCATGGCGCCCATGGCGATGGTCAGCTTGGCCGGCGAATACGGGAACCACAGCGGCTCTTTGGTCTGGGTGGGCAGGATCGGCTTGGTGATGGCCTGCTGACGGCAGTACTTGCGCACGCCGTTGGCCCCGCCCCAGCGCGCGCCGGTGCCGGACAGGCCCCAGCCGCCCATGGGCAGCGCGAAGCTGAACATATTGGCGAACACGTCGTTGATGTTCACCGCGCCCGCGTTCAGTTGGCGCGCAACGCGTTCGGCGCGATCCTTGTCGCCGGACCACACCGAGGCGGACAGGCCGTAGATCGAATCATTGGCCAGGCGAATGGCTTCCGCCTCGTCGGCCACCTTCATGACCGGCAGCGTGGGCCCGAAGGTCTCCTCGGTCATGCAGGTCATGGTGTGGTCCACGTCGGCGAGCACAGTCGGCTCGAAGAGCGTGCCGACGCCGGTGCGCTTGCCGCCGGTCGTGACGCGCGCACCCGCCTTGACGGCCTCCTCGACGTGCCGCTGCACGATCTGCGCCTGGTTCTCGTTGGCGAGTGCGCCCATGTCGTACTGGGGTTGGCGGCCGTCCACGCCCTGGCGGACCTCCTTGACGGCCGCGGTCAGCTTCGCCAGGAACTCGTCGTAGACAGGCGCTTCCACGTACACGCGCTCGACCGAGATGCACACCTGCCCGGCGTTGAACAGCCCGCCGAAGGCGATGCCGTGCGCGGCGCGATCCAGGTCGGCGTCGGCCAGCACGATGGCCGGGTCCTTGCCGCCGAGTTCCAGGCTGTACGGGATCATCCGCTCGGTGCAGGCCGCGGCGATCTTGCGGCCGGTGGCGGTGGAACCGGTGAATTGGATGTAGTCGGCGTTCCCGACCACGGCCGCGCCCGTCTCGCCCGCGCCGGTGACCACCTCGAACACCGGCGGTGCGCCGATCTCGCGCCAGCCGCGCGCCAGCTCGACCGCCGAAAGCGGTGTCACCTCAGAGGGTTTCAGGATGACCGCAGCGCCCGCGGCCAGCGCCGGGATCACATCGATGACCGGCATGGCCAATGGGAAGTTCCACGGCGTGATCACACCGACCACCTGGTAGGGCCGGAACACGGTGGTCAGCTGCTTGACCCGGGCCAGCGGGCTGTGCGGCGAAGGGTGTTCGTCGGCAAGGAATTTCGCGGCGCGGCGGGCGTAGTAGCCGGTCAGGTCGACCGAGAACGCCGGGTCGATGAGCGAGTCCACCCGGGCCTTGCCGGTCTCGGACTGCAGCACGTCGGCCAGGTGATCGGTGTTGTCCACCAGCCAGTCCTGCAGCTTCAGCAGCCACTCCTTGCGCCCGTCGGGGCCCAGGGCCTCCCAGGCGGGCTGATGCGCGCGCAGGGCGGCGACCTTGGCGGCGACCGTCTCGGCCGAATCGATCGGCACCGTGCCCGCGAGTGCGCCGGTCGCCGGGTTGCGGACCTCGAGTTCGGTGGCGGGTGCCGGGGCCGCCTCCGGTTTCGGGGTGGCCTTGACGGCGGTCCCGGCCGGCTTGCGGGTCCCGGTCTTGCGAGCGGTGCCCGCGGCGGGTTCGGTATTGGTCACGATGTGCCTCTCCCCACGTGCGCTACGTTGCGACGGCGAGCTGTGCCCCAGCTCACTGGACTATGATCGTGACACAATTTCGTGAGCCCATGCTTGGCCAATCGGGTCAATTGTTCCGGTCGGTTTTGTGCTCTGAGTACAACCTCGGAGGAGTGCCCGTGGCGACGCCCGCGAACCCGGCGGAGATCCGGCTCTGGATCGCCGATTTCGTCGCCGAAACCCTCCCGGCCGAAACCCTGGAACAGGTCGTCACCCGCCTCGACGACGCCATCATCGCCCGCATCCCGGAGATGCGGGACCGCGATATGCGTCGCGACCTGGCCGCCAGCAGCCGGGCCCACGCGGTCGCCGTGCTCAGCGGCCTCACCCAGGACCTGTTCGAATACCCGGTCCCGCCGGAGGCGCACGCCTTCGCCCGCACCGTCGCCCGCCGCGGCTACGACGTGCGGCTGCTGCTGCGCGTCTACCACCTCGGCCAGGAGGCGGTCATCGACTACATGACCGAGGTGCTCGAACAGCGGCAGCTGCCGCAGGACATCGAAAGATCGGTGCTGCTGAGGCTTTTCGACCGCACCACGCGCTGGGTCAGCACCTCGGTCGAGGCTCTCACCGACACCTACATGGCCGAGCGGGAGCGGGGCCTGCGCGCCGCGCTCACCCAGCGCTCCGAGACCGTGCGCGCCCTGCTGGACGGCGCCGAGGTGGACATCGAAACCGCTTCGGGCCGGCTCGGATACCGGCTGTCGCAGCGACATCTGGCCTTGGTGCTGTGGACGGACGAGGATGCCGCGCCGCTGCCGTCGGACGGCACCGGCGAGGCCGTCGGCCGGCTCGACCGGATCGTAGCCCGCTACGCGGCCACGCTCGGCAACGGCAGCCTGCTCACCGTGCCCTCGGGCGCGACCGCGCTGTGGGCGTGGATCGGCGTGGACGACGCGCTGCCCGAGCCCGGCGATCCGGTGTGGTCGGTGGACGCGCCCGTGCGGGTGGCGATCGGCGTGCCCGCCGCGCACGCCGCCGGCTTCCGGGCGGGCCACCGCGAGGCGGTCGCCGCCCGGCAGGTCGCCGAGCGCGCCCGCCCGGGCCTGCCGCGGGCACTGCACTACTCGGAGGTCGAGGTCGCCTACCTGGCGGGATCCGACGAGACCGCCATGCGGTCGCTCATCGACAGGGAACTGGACGCACTCGCCGCACCCGACGCGCAGTCGGCGCGACTGCGGGAAACCTTGCATGCCTACCTGCGAGCCCGCCGCAGCCCGGACGCGGCCGCGAAACTGCTCGGCGTGCACAAGAACACGGTGCGATACCGGATTCAGCGCATAGAAGAACTACTCGGTCACTCTCTCGACCAGCGTGGTACGCGACTGGAGGTCGCGCTCGACTGCGTGGCGGTCTACGGCGTGTGAGTTCGCGAGCGTCAGCTCGCTTCCTCCGCGACGGTGTCCCGGGCGGCGGCTCGCCGGGTGGGCGGCTCGCCTTCGGAGGCCCGGCGCTCCGGTAATTCCGCCAGCAATTGCGTGGTGGCCGCGGCAATGGCGGCCACCGCCTTGTCCACCGCGGCCTTGGTGGCCGTCGTCAATCCCGACACCCCGCCGACTTTGCGCACGTATTCCTGTGCGGCGGCGTAGATTTCCTGCTCCGTGGCGGCCGGACTCAGCCCGCGGAGGAGGGTGATGTTCCCACTCATGCCCCCAGAGGTTAGCGCCCGATTACCCGCTGTGACAGGGCAAGATTCAGACAATTGCGTGAGTGCGTCGCGCGGCGCCCGCGAGAATGCCGCACGGTGGCCGCCGGAATTCCGAACCGAATGGTTTGCCGATTATTCGCACCCGACGCGGCCGGTGTGGCACACGCGATCGGCGATTAGCGGGCCACTCCAAGATCGATGGGGAACAATCGGGGTATGGCTGCCCGCGACGTGCCCACGCTGACGACTTTTCCGTACCCGGAGCTGGACCAGCGCGAGGACGATCACTGGTCCGGTGCGCAGGTCTCCGACGACGAACTGCGCGCCCTCTCGCTCGGCGGCTTCTACTCCTCCCGCTGGGACGCCTTCCACGACGCCCTGCTGCTCGGCCCCGAACGCGACCATCCCCTCGGTGATCGCCGCGAGCTTGCCATCGACACCCTCACCGGCGCCTGGGGCATCACCGACGGCACCGAGGCCATGGCCTCGATGGAACAGCTGCTGGACGGTATGCACGGCCCGCTCTACGCGCTCGTGCATCCACTCGTCATGGCGGCCATCAACTCCCCTGAACGGGATCGCTTCGGCGAGCGCGCCGATCGGCACCGCGCGTTCCTGCGGCAGGTCGGCTCGTTCCGTGGCATGGAGAATCCGGAAGCGCTGGTCCGCGATTACGACATCTGGTCGCAGGCCATCAAACTCGGCCTCACCGACCACCTGGTGCGCCCGCTACCCACCGATATCCAGGCCTGGGATCTGGCCCGCGTGGTCGCCGTCGCCCGCATGGCCTACACCGCGGGCTATCTCGACGCCGATGTCGCCTGGGATTACCTCATGCGCGCACTGCCCCCGGCCCAGCGGAAATACCGGAACTGGCGGCAATTCGGCGATGCCTATCTCGCCGGGTGGACCTACTGGCAGGCCTGCGAGGACCTCGCGGAACTGAAATCCGGTGGCGTGGACCGGCGGATGGAATTGCTGCGCCTGTGGATGCGTCCCACCAGCCCGTGGCGGCGTATCGAGCTGCAACCGGACGAATAAGCCGGTCGGGTTTGGGGGGCTTGACCCCCAAACCTTTGATCCGCCCAGCGCTCAATCGGGCAGGGACCGGAGAATTCCGCGTCCGTACCGCTGGAACTGCGCGTCGTCGACCATGCCGAGCGAATGCCGCTCGACCAGCAATTCCCATTCGGAGTACAGCTTCGCCACGCCCGGATCCGCCGGCCCGGCGGCGCCGTCGGCCACCTCGCGCTGGATGGCGAAATTCAAAGCGCCCGTTACCCGATCGGTGTCGGCCCGGTCGGTGCCGGTGAAATGCCAGGTCAGATTGCCGTCGCTGACCTCAACGCCGTACTCGGCGAGCACGGTGCCCGGTGCCTCGGCGTCGTCGGTGGTGCGTGCCCACAGCAGGGTCGCCACCGGTAGCTCGTGGGCGAAACGCTTGCCCGAGCTCAGCGAGACGAAGATCATCCGGGTGGTGGTGATCGCGAGCAGCCCGGTGGCCCGGGGCGCGGGCGCCTGCGCGGTGACGAGGGCGGTCTCCAGCACGTATTCGCCGGGGGTGACATAGCGCTGCAGCGCGGCGACGGCCGCCTTGGCGTCCCGCTTGGGCGCCATCCGGCGCACCGCGCGATCCACGTCCGCGCGGGCGGGCCCGCTGCGCCCCCAGGAGGGCGCGGGCGGGGTGAGGTCGGGGGCGGCCACGTCCAGTCGCTGGGTGGCCAGGATCTGATTGTTGATGCGTTCGACGATGACGGTGGCGGCGGGCACATCGTGCTCGGCGATGAGCACCGGCAGCGGGGTCCGGTCGGCGGGGACGCCGGTCAGGACGGGGGTCGGGTAGCGCAAATATATTTCGATGACGACGGCGTCATCGGCGCGCCGGTTCAAACGCACCTTGAGCAGGTCGCTTACCGGCACGTCGAGCACGCGCTCGCCGTCGGTTCCAGGCCGCAGCACCGTCAAACGCCCGTTGCCATGACGCACAATCGCTGTGGGTGTCCGTAGCTCGACTATGTCCATACCCCCTGCGCTCTGTTGTGTCGTCACTCACGATGAGACGACCATGCCATGATTGTGACCACTCGGTCCGACACCAGGGGGTGATCGACCCAGTGTGTTGCCGCAGATGGTCGGGGAACCACCCGCGTTCTCCAGCCGTTTACCTGTTGAACTGCACTAGCTGCCGAACTGCGCGATGTAACGACTAGACCGTACGCGGTAACGTGGCATGTCCGCATCCGTTCGCCGGAACGGGCGTGCCACGCAAGCATCGCAGGCAAACCGGATACACCCCCCGGAAAGGACTGGCCGCCGGCCGACGCTCTATGAACCGCAAGACTGTGTTCCGCAACCTGGCCATAGTCGCGGGCTTCCTGCTCGTGATCTGGTTGGTCAGCTATTTCAGCAACGACACGCGCGGCTGGCATAGCGTCGATACCTCGGTGGCGCTTTCCCAGCTCCAGGACAAGTCGAATGTCGATTCGGTCCAGATCGACGACAAAGAACAGCAACTGCGCATCACGCTGAAGAACGGCAATGATGCCACCAAGGGCGAGACCAAGCTCATCGCCAAGTATCCGGGCGGCGGCGAGGTGTCCGCGCAGGTCTTCAAGGCCGCGCAGGATTCCGGCGCCAAGGTCAACACCGCTGTCAAGCAGGATTCCTGGCTGAGCCAGATTCTGCTGTTCATGCTGCCCATGGTGATTCTGCTGGGCCTGTTCATCTTCGTGATGGCCCGCATGCAGGGCGGCGGCCGCGGCGGCATGATGGGCTTCGGCAAGTCGAAGGCCAAGCTGCTGTCGAAGGACATGCCCAAGACCACCTTCCAGGATGTGGCGGGCGCCGACGAGGCCATCGAAGAGCTCTACGAGATCAAGGACTTCCTGCAGAACCCGGCCCGGTATCAGGCGCTGGGCGCGAAGATCCCCAAGGGCGTGCTGCTCTACGGTCCGCCCGGTACCGGTAAAACGTTGCTGGCCAAGGCCGTTGCCGGTGAGGCCGGGGTGCCGTTCTTCACCATCTCGGGTTCGGACTTCGTCGAGATGTTCGTCGGTGTCGGCGCCTCCCGCGTGCGCGACCTGTTCGATCAGGCCAAGCAGAACAGCCCCTGCATCATCTTCGTGGACGAGATCGACGCGGTCGGCCGCCAGCGTGGCGCCGGCCTGGGCGGCGGTCACGACGAGCGCGAGCAGACCCTGAACCAGCTGCTGGTGGAGATGGACGGCTTCGGTGAGCGCACCGGCGTCATCATCATGGCGGCCACCAACCGGCCCGACATCCTGGACCCGGCGCTGCTGCGCCCGGGCCGTTTCGACCGGCAGATCCCGGTCGGCAACCCGGACCTGAACGGCCGCCGCGCGATTCTACAGGTGCACTCCAAGGGCAAGCCGATCGCGACCGACGCCGACCTGGAGGGTCTGGCCAAGCGCACCGTCGGCATGTCGGGCGCGGACCTGGCCAATGTGATCAACGAGGCCGCGCTGCTCACCGCGCGTGAACACGGCAATGTGATCACCGGTGCGGCCCTGGAGGAGTCGGTCGACCGTGTCATCGGCGGCCCTCGCCGCAAGTCGCGGGTGATCAGCGAGCACGAGAAGAAGATCACCGCCTACCACGAGGCCGGTCACACCCTGGCCGCCTGGGCGATGCCCGATATCGAGCCCGTCTACAAGGTCACCATCCTGGCCCGCGGCCGCACCGGCGGTCACGCCATGACGGTGCCCGAGGACGACAAGGGCCTGATGACCCGCTCGGAGATGATTGCCCGCCTGGTCATGGCCATGGGCGGCCGCGCGGCCGAGGAGCTGGTGTTCCACGAGCCGACCACGGGCGCCTCGTCCGATATCGACCAGGCCACCAAGATCGCGCGCGCCATGGTCACCGAGTACGGCATGAGCGCCCGCCTGGGCGCGGTCCGCTACGGCGAGGAGCAGGGCGACCCGTTCCTGGGCCGGTCCATGGGCATGGCCTCGAGCTACTCGCACGAGGTGGCCCGCGAGATCGACGAGGAGGTGCGCAACCTCATCGAGGCCGCGCACACCGAGGCGTGGGCGGTGCTCAACGAGTATCGCGACGAGCTGGACTCCCTGGCCACCGCGCTGCTGGAACGCGAGACCCTGCACCGCAAGGATCTCGAGGAGGTGCTGACGACGGTCGAAAAGCGGCCGCGCATCACGGCTTTCAACGATTTCGGTGACCGCACCCCGTCCGATCGCCCGCCGGTGAAGACCCCGCGCGAGCTGGCCGCCGAGCGCGGTGAGCCGTGGCCGGAGGAGAGCTCGCGGCCGTCGCATCCGGTGGTGCAGCCCGCCAACGGCTATCCGGAACCGGTCTACGGCTCCGCGCAGCCGCAGTACGGCGGCTATCCGGCGCCCGCGCCGCAGGGCTATCCGCTGCCGCAGGCTCCGGCCTATCCGCGGCACGGTGCGCCGACGCACGGTTCGCGTCCGGACTACGGCGCCCCGGCCGGTTGGTCGGCGCCGGGCTGGCCGCCGCAGGAGGACGAGGCCCAGGCCCCGCAGCCGCGCGGCGCGTACGGCGGCTGGGCGCCCGCGGGCAACCAGCGCTATCAGCCGGGCGCCCAGTATCAGCCGGGCTACTCGCAGCCGGAGCATCCGGCCGCGCAGCCGGCGTCCGGGAATGACGAGGACGAGAAGAACGGTTGGGACGGACCGAACGGTCGTCGCTGACCGCGGTCCCGATAGGCTCAATGGGTTCGCGGCCCGCCTCGGGCGGGGTTCGGACGCTGGGTGAACGCCCCCGTCCGGATCCGCCCGAGTGGTTCGGCGACCGCGTCCACGCCGCGTGTGCACGTGCGGCAAGTCAACACAGGAGGTGTCGATTGTCGGCCACCAACAATCGTGTCGTGTCCGGCCTGATCGCGCTCGACACCGGTCGACCGTTCGATCAGGACCGTGCGGAGGCTGCCGTGCGGGAGCTGCTGATCGCGGTCGGCGAGAATCCGGATCGCCCCGGGCTCGCCGACACCCCGGGCCGGGTGGCTCGGGCCTACCGGGAGATGTTCGCCGGGCTGTTCACCGATCCGTCCGAGGTGCTCAACACCACCTTCGAGGAGGGGCACCAGGAGCTGGTGCTGGTTCGCGACATTCCCATGTACTCGACCTGTGAGCATCACCTGGTGGCGTTCCACGGCGTCGCGCACGTCGGCTACATTCCGGGCCCGCACGGCCGGGTGACCGGACTGTCCAAGCTGGCCCGCCTGGTCGATCTGTACGCCAAGCGCCCGCAGGTGCAGGAGCGGCTGACCAGCCAGATCGCCGACGCGGTGATGGAGAAGCTGGATCCGCGCGGCGCCATCGTGGTGATCGAGGCCGAGCATCTGTGCATGGCGATGCGCGGTATCCGCAAGCCGGGCGCCTCCACCACCACCTCGGCGGTGCGCGGCATGCTGCAGACCAACGCCTCTTCTCGCGCGGAGGCCCTGGATCTCATTCTGCGAAAGTGAGCGCACCGACCATGGCCGAGAGCGGTACACGGGGGGCCAACCTGGTTGTTCCTCGTGGGGGCCGCTCGTGCGTGGTGATGGGCGTCGTGAACGTCACCAGCGACTCGTTCTCCGACGGCGGCCGCTACCTGGATCCGGGTCTGGCGGTGGCGCACGGTCTCGAGCTGTACGAGATGGGCGCGGACATCATCGATGTCGGCGGCGAGTCCACCCGGCCCGGTGCGATTCGCATCGACCCGGAAACCGAAGCAGCGCGGGTGGTTCCGGTGATCCGGCAGCTGGCCGCGGCCGGGGTGCCGACCAGCGTGGACACCATGCGGGCGAGCGTGGCCGAGGCCGCCATCGCGGCGGGCGTGTCCATGGTCAATGACGTGTCGGGCGGGCGTGCCGACCCGAACATGGTGAAAGTCGTTGCGGCGACCAGGATCCCGTGGATCCTCATGCACTGGCGGGCCGAGGCGGACTACCGTCACGCCGGTCCCGCCGAGCAGTACGACGATGTGGTGTCCAAGGTCTGGGAGGAGCTGAACGCGCAGGTCGAGTTCGCCCTCGCGGGCGGTGTCGACTTCGGGCAGCTGGTGCTGGACCCGGGCCTGGGCTTCGCCAAGAACGCCGACCACAACTGGGAGTTGCTGGGCGGCCTGTTCTATCGCATGACCGAGATGATGGACGCGGGTCTGCCGATCCTGATCGGGGCCTCCCGCAAGCGTTTCCTCGGCGGCCTGCTGGCCGATGCCGAGGGCCCGCGCCCGCCGGACGGCCGCGAGGTCGCCACGGCCACGATTTCCGCCCTGGCCGCCGAGCACGGCGCCTGGGGTGTGCGGGTGCACGATGTCCGATCGTCGCTGGACGCCATCGCGGTGGTCGACGCGACCACCAATGCGGCCCGGCGCCTGCGGGAACGGTATGTCCGGGAGCGGGAGACGGGGGAGCGGCTGTGAGCATCCATCGCGCCGGATCACCGGGTGACCGCATCGAATTGCCGGATGACCGTATCGAATTGCGCGGGCTGCGCGTCTTCGGCCATCACGGTGTCTTCGACTTCGAGAAGCGCGACGGCCAGGAGTTCGTCGTGGATCTGACGCTGTGGACGGATTTCACCGCCGCCGCGAAGTCGGACGACATCGCCGACACCGTCCACTATGGCGAGCTGGCCGAGCAGGTGGTGCAGATCGTGGCCGGGGAGCCGAAGGATCTGATCGAGACGGTGGTCTCGGCCATCGCCGACGAGGTGATGGCCGATCCGCGCATCCAGGCCGTGGAAGTGGTGCTGCACAAGCCTTTCGCGCCGATTCCACATACCTTCGAAGACGTCCGTGTAGTCACGTCCCGTCGTCGCGAACCGGAGGAGTAGAGCGGTGACCCGCGTTGTCCTGTCGATCGGATCCAATCTCGGTGACCGGCTGGCGCATCTGCGCAGTGTTGTGGAGGCGCTGGGCCCGCGCGTGGTGGCGGTCTCGTCGGTGTACTCGACCCCGCCGTGGGGCGGGGTGCCGCAGCAGGACTACCTGAATGCCGTGCTGGTGGCCGAGGATCCGGCCATGGAACCCTCGGACTGGCTACGCCTGGGTCAGGAGCTGGAGCAGGCCGCGGGCCGGATCCGGGAAGTCCGCTGGGGCGCACGCACTCTCGATGTCGATGTGGTGCAGGCCGAGTCGCGCCGCCGCGACGGCCGGGTGGTGGTGCAAAGCCTGGATCCGGTGCTGACGCTGCCGCATCCGCAGGCCCACCATCGTGCGTTCGTGCTGGTGCCGTGGCTGGAGATCGATCCCGATGCGGTGCTGGAGGCGACCGGCGCGCTGCGCACGCTGCGAGAGTGGCTGTCCGCCTTGGATTCCGCCGAGGTGAGCGGGGTGCGCCGCACCGAGCTGACGCTGGGCTGGACGCCGTGACGCCGGAGCTGCTGCGGTGAAGCCGACCCGCATTCTCGATCTGTGTGCGAATGTGCTGCTGGCGGCGATCGTGGCCTGGGTCGCCACCAATATGGCGTATTCGAGTTTCCCGCCGATCTCGGTGTTCTCGGGCGCCTCGCTGTTGCCGGTGGCGCTGCTCGAGGCGGTGCTGGCCTTCGTGATTCGGCAGCGTAAGGAGAATCACGGGATCGGTCCCGGTTCGGGGCAGCTGCATGCGATCACGGCGGCCCGGGCGGTGGCGCTGGCGAAGGCGTCGGCGCAGGTGGGGTCGCTGGTGGGCGGGATCTGGCTGGGTTTCCTGGTGTGGCTGCTCATGCAGCGCTCGGATCTGCGTGCGGCGGCTTCGGATACGCCGGGCGCGGTGGTGGGTCTGCTGGGCGGGGTGGCCCTGGTGGCCGCGGCCCTGTGGCTGGAGTATTGCTGCCGCGCCCCCATTGAGCCGCCCGATGAGGCGGCTACTTCGTAGCTAACGGATTGGCACTGATCATCGCCAAGGTGGGGACCGCACTCCCGAGATCAAGCTACGCTGGCGGACATGGTTTCACCCTCCCGTAGCAGTGCTTCCCGTCGCCGCCGGGAGGATGCGGGAAAGTTCTTCACCGGCTTTCTGCTTCTCCTCGGACTGGTTGCCAGCGTTTTCCTGGTCTTCAGTGACAACCTCCACCTGATCCGGGTGGGCCTGGTCGCGGCCCTCTGGGCGGCCGCCATCGGCGCGCTCGCAGCCACCCGTTATCGCAGGGAGGCGGCCGTCGACAAGGCGAAAGTGGGTGACCTCCAGAAGGTCTACCAACTCCAGCTGGAGCGCGAGGTTGCTGCCCGCCGCGAATACGAGCTCGGCGTGGAGACCCGGGTCCGCCACGAGGTCGGCGCCGACGCCGCGGAAATGGCCGCGCTGCGTGCCGAACTCACGGTCCTGCGCGAGAGCCTGCAGCGTCTGTTCGACGGCGATCTGCCCTCCGAGCGTCCGGCCCTGCGTGCGGATGCCGTTCGGGTCCAAGAACTTCCGAGCAGCGAGGCCGGTTCGGCCCCCGAGGCGGCGAACGATAACTGGCCGGACGCGGATCCCTGGGACCCGTGGTCGTCCCCCGACCAGGCCGAGGACGACGACGACCCGCGCGCCCGCATGGCCCCGAAGTTCGATCCCGCGCACCCTGAACCGCCGGCCTTCGCCACCCCCTTCGACGACCCGGTCACCGCCGAGACGTCGATCATCACCGACGCCATGCGCCAGGACTACGAGGCCGAACGCGCCGCCGCCGAACCGGATTCACCCACCCCGCCCCCCAACCCGGAGGCCGCCGGCGAATTCGCCGCCCCCGCGGCCAACGGCAATGCCGGCACCAACGCCAGTGCCGGCGCCAACGGCAGTGCGCCGACCAATGGCGTTACCGCAACCAATGGCAACGCCCCTGCCAATGGCACCGCCACCAACGGCCCCGTCCCGCGCCTGACCCCCGACCCCACCCCCTCGGCCCCGGTGGGCCGCGCCACCGCCCGCCGTCGCCGCCGCTCCGAGGACGACGCCGGCGCCGAAGGCACCCACCGCCTCTCGGTCGCCGAGATCATGGCCAATCTCAAGTCCGAGAACAGCAACTGACCGGAAGTCCACCGGGGTTCGGGGCAGCGCCCCCGAGAATCCCGAGGGGGTTCGGGGGCGGAGCCCCTGAGAGTCGCGAGAGTTGCCTATCCCACAGTGGGTAGCTCTGGCGAATCGGCGGCGATATCCTCGCTCGAGTAACGTCCGGTACCCGCAAGGCGGGACTGGAACGACTTTCGAGAGGACAAAGTGACCTCGGACAAGGATGTCTGCGGGACCGATCCTGCGCCTGCACGCTTGACGGTGGGAATCGTCTCGGCGGGACGCGTCGGGTCCGCGCTGGGCGTGGCACTGGAGCGTGCCGGTCATGTCGTATTCGGGGTGTCCGCGATTTCGGATGCCTCGGTGCGTCGTGCCACCACGCGCCTGCCGGATTCCCGCATTCTGCCCGCCGAGGAGGTGGCAGCCCGCAGTGAGCTGCTGATTCTCGCGGTGCCCGACAGTGAATTGCCGGGTCTGGTCGCGGGTTTGGCGGCCGCGACCGCGGTGCGCGCGGGCACCATCGTGGTGCACACGTCCGGTGCGAACGGGGTCGGCGTGCTGGCGCCGCTGACCGCTCTGGGCACGCTGCCGCTGGCGATTCATCCGGCCATGACGTTCACGGGACACGACGAGGATGTGGCCCGCCTGGCCAATGCCTGCTTCGGCGTGACCGCCGCCGACGACATCGGCTATGCCATCGGGCAGTCGCTGGTGATCGAGATGGGTGGCGAGCCGGTGCGGGTCGCGGAGGAGAACCGCACCCTGTATCACGCGGCTCTCGCGCATGGCAGCAACCATCTGGTGACCTTGATCGTGGATGCGGTCGAGGCGTTGCGCGCGGCGCTGTCCGGTCCGGGTCTGCTGGGTCAGCAGACGGTCGACGATCAGCCGAACGGCCTGGCCGAGCGCATGCTCGCGCCGCTCGCCTCGGCCGCCCTCGACAATGCCCTGCGCCGCGGCCCGGCCGCGTTGACGGGCCCGGTGGCGCGCGGCGATGTGGCCGCGGTGGCCGCGCATCTGGACGCTCTCGAAGCCCTGAATCCCCGGCTGGCCGCGGGCTATCGCGCCCTGTCGCTGCGTTCGGCCGAGCGCGCCAAGACCAATCCCGCCCTGATCGATCTGCTGGAGAAAGGACACTGACGCCCATGGACCCCAAGCTGATTGGCAGCTACAAGCGCGGCGAGCTGACCGTGCTGCACGATCCGGCCGTCATGACCAAGGTCGTGAAGGCGCTGCGGTCGGTGGGCCGCCGGGTCGCGCTGGTGCCGACCATGGGCGCGCTGCACGAGGGCCATCTGGAGCTGGTGCGGCTGGCGAAGCTGACCAACACCACGGTCATCGTGTCGATTTTCGTGAACCCGCTGCAGTTCGGCGCGAACGAGGATCTCGACAAGTACCCGCGCACCCTGGACGCGGATGTGGAGCTGCTGCGCGGCGAGGGCGTGGAGCTGTTGTTCGCGCCGAGCGCGAAGGACATGTACCCGTTCGGCACACGCACCACGGTGCAGGCCGGTCCCTACGGCGACATCCTCGAGGGCGCGACCCGCCCGGGTCACTTCTCCGGTGTGCTGACCGTCGTGTCGAAGCTCTTCAATATCTGCATGCCGCACGAGGCGTTCTTCGGCGAGAAGGACTACCAGCAGCTGGCGCTGATCCGGCAGATGGTCGTCGACCTGAACATGGACGTGAAGATCGTGCCGGCCGCGACCGTTCGCGAGGCGGACGGTCTGGCCAAGTCCTCCCGCAACCGCTACCTGAGCGCGGCGGAGCGCGAACTGGCCGCCACCCTGTCGGCGGCGCTGCTGGCCGGCCGGCACGCGGCGGGCCGGGGTCCGGAGGCCGTGCTGGAGACCGCGCAGTCGGTGCTGGATCTCGCGGCGGACATCCAGGTCGACTATCTGGCCCTGCGGGGTGCGGACTTCTCCGAGCAGTGGCCGACCGGCAATGCCCGGCTGCTGGTCGCGGCCCGGGTCGGCACCACCCGCCTGATCGACAACATGCCCGTCTCCATCGGCAAGCCGCTCGATGGCCACCCCACTGCCCCCGATCAGCCTGCCCAGGCAGCTCTCTAGGAAGGCGACGACGATGTTGCGCACCATGATGACGTCGAAGATCCACCGCGCCACGGTGACTCACGCCGATCTGCACTACGTGGGTTCGGTGACCGTGGACCAGGATCTGCTCGATGCCGCCGACCTGCTCGAGGGCGAGAAGGTCAGCATTGTCGACATCACCAACGGGGCCCGCCTCGAGACCTATGTGATCGCCGGCGAGCGCGGTTCCGGCGTGATCGGAATCAACGGCGCCGCAGCGCATCTCGTGCATCCGGGCGACCTGGTCATCCTGATCGCCTACGGCATGATGGACGAGGCGGAGCTGAAGAACTACGCCCCGCACGTGGTCTTCGTCGACGAGCGCAATCGCCCGATCGAGCTGGGCACCGATCCGGCGCACGCCCCGGAGGGGTCCGACCTGATCTCGCCGCGTTCGCTCTCGCTGGCCTGAGCGGCGGGCCATGCTGCTGACCATCGATGTCCGCAACACCAGCATCGAGCTGGGCCTGTTCTCCGGTAGCGGAGACCACGCGAAGCTGGTGCGGCACTGGCGGATGCACACCAATCCGCTGCTGACCGCGGACGAATTCGCGCTGCAGGTGCGCGGCCTGATCGGCGCGGACGCCGAACAGGTGGTGGGCGTCGCGGCGCTGTCCACGGTGCCGCCGGTGCTGCGCGAGCTGCGTGAAATGCTGTCCCGCTATTGGGCTCATGTCCCGCACGTGCTGGTGGAACCCGGTGTGCGCACGGGTATTCCGCTGCTGGTGGACAATCCCAAGGAGGTCGGTGCGGACCGCATCGTGAATTGTCTTGCGGCATATCACCGTTTCCACTCGCCGGCCATCGTGGTGGATTTCGGGACGGCCATCTGTGTGGATCTGGTGTCGGCCAAGGGGGAATTCCTCGGCGGCAGTATCGCGCCCGGGGTGGAGATTTCCACCGAGGCGCTGATCGCCCGCAGTGCGCTGCGCCGCGCGGAGCTGACCCGCCCGCGGTCGGTGGTGGGCAAGAACAGCATGGAGTGCCTGCAGTCGGGCGCCATTTTCGGATTCGCGGGCCTGGTGGACGGCCTGATCGATCGCATTCGCGATATCGACGCCTTCTCCGGCGACGATGTGGCGGTGGTGGCGACGGGCGCGACCGCACCGCTGATCGTGCCGGAGTCGGAGACCATCGAGCATCACGAGCCGCATCTGACACTGGACGGCCTGCGCCTGGTCTACGAGCGCAACCAGCAGCGCCGGACCCGGCCCGAGCCCAGTGCCGCCCGGCCCTGAACAGACCGGCTGGAATAAAAGTGACGCAGTCGTCGCCGGGAGCCCTGGTGATTCCCGGCGAACCGCTGTTAGACTCGCCGACGTGTATTTCCGCGTGAGCACCCAGGAGTGTTGTCGAGGCTGATTCGCCTCGACGGTCGTCGAGGCTTCGTATAGCCCCCGACCACAAACACACTTCTTGGAGTTTCGCTCATGCGTTCCTCTGTCTTTTCCCTCCCCGTCGATACCCGCGCCGCCGCCTCGCCGCTCCTGCCCGAGGTCACCGAGCGGGCCACCGCCTCCGCCCTGCCGACCCGGCTGCGTCCGGCCGACCTGCTGCGCCTGACCGATGAGGGCGCCCAGGACGTGCTGGAGGGCCGCTACGACCACCTGCTGCCCGACGGCGGCCTGTGGCCCACCGAAAACCGCTGGGCCACAAGGCTTGTCGCCGATGACGAGGTGGACATCTGGCTGATCAGCTGGGTCGAGGGCAAATACACCGAACTGCACGACCACGCCGGCTCGCTGGGAGCGCTGACCGTGCTCTCCGGCGCGCTGTCGGAATACCGCTGGAACGGCCGGGACCTGCGCCGCCGCACCCTCACCGCGGGTGATCAGGCCTCTTTCCCGCTCGGCTGGGTGCACGATGTGGTGCGTGCCCCCGAGGCGGAGGCCGGCATCACCGGCCCGCTGAATCCGACTCTGAGCGTGCACGCCTATTCCCCGCCGCTGACGGCCATGTCCTATTACGAGGTCACCGGCCACGGCACCCTGCGGCGCACCCGTTCCGTTCTCACCGACCAGCCCGAAGGCGAACTCGAATGACCCACATGACGATCGACGGCATGCTCGCCCAGGCCCGCGGGCAGCTGCGTCGCCTGCTTCCGATCGAAATCCCGCAGGCCATCGCCCGCGGCGCGATTCTGGTGGATATTCGCCCGCAGGCGCAGCGGATGCGCGAGGGCACCCTGCCGGGCGCGCTGGTGATCGAGCGAAATGTCCTGGAATGGCGTTTGGATCCGTCGAGTTCCGCGCGTCTGGCCATGGCCGAGCACCACGACATGGAATGGATCATCGTCTGCTCGGAGGGATACACCTCGAGCCTGGCCGCCGCCTCCCTGCAACAGCTGGGCCTGCGCCGCGCCACCGATCTCGAGGGCGGATATCAGGCCTTGAAAGCGGCGGGCCTGCTGACCGCCGCGGCGACTGCCCCGCACTTCGAACGCGAGGTCGCGACCCTCGCCTGGCTGTAGCCGAAGCGGCGGGGAGGCGGCGGAAAAAAGAAATTCCGCCGCAGGATAGTCTTGAGACCCGTGAGCACCTCCACTCCTTCTTCTCCCTCGAGCAACCCCGTTCCTGCTGGGCAAAAGCGTGCCGCGGCGACCCCCGTGGAGCATGACGTTCCCGAGCAGATGCGGATTCGCCGCGAGAAGCGCGAGCGGTTGCTCCAGGAGGGCCGTGAGGCCTATCCGGTGGTGGTGAACCGCACCCACACCCTCGGTGAAATTCGCGAGGCGTACCCGGATCTGGCGGCCGATACCCAGACCGGTCAGACGGTCGGGATTGCGGGGCGCGTCATTTTCGTCCGAAATACCGGCAAACTGTGTTTCGCCACCCTGCAGGAGGGCGACGGCACCAAGCTGCAGGCGATGATCAGCCTCAATGGCGTCGGCGCGGAGTCGCTGGCGGCCTGGAAGTCCGATGTCGACCTGGGTGACTTCGTCTACGTGCACGGCGAGGTGATCGCCTCGCGCACGGGCGAATTGAGTGTGATGGCCGATACGTGGGAGATGGCGGCGAAGTCGCTGCGCCCGCTGCCGGTGGCCCACAAGGAGATGGGCGAGGAGTCGCGCGTCCGCCAGCGCTACGTCGACCTGATCCTGCGCCCGGAGGCCCGCGAGATGGCCCGCACCCGCGTCGCGGCCGTGCGCGCGCTGCGAAATGCGTTGGAGCGCAGAGGTTTCCTCGAGGTCGAGACCCCGATGCTGCAGACCATTCACGGCGGCGCCGCGGCCCGCCCGTTCGCCACGCACTCGAACGCGCTCGATATGGAGCTGTTCCTGCGCATCGCTCCGGAGCTGTTCCTGAAGCGTTGCGTGGTCGGCGGCATCGAGAAGGTCTTCGAGATCAACCGGAACTTCCGCAACGAGGGCGCGGACTCGACCCATTCGCCCGAGTTCGCAATGCTGGAAACCTACGAGGCGTACGGCACCTACGACGATTCCGCCACGATGATGCGGGAATTGATCCAGGAAGTCGCGCAGGAGGTCTACGGCACGCAGGTCGTGACGCTCGCCGACGGCACCGAATACGATCTGTCCGGCGAGTGGGCGACGGTGGAGATGTACCCGTCGCTGTCGGAGTCGATCGGTACCGAGGTCACCCCGGAAACGTCGGTCGAGGAATTGCTGGCACTCGCGGACCGGGTCGGTCTGGAAATTCCGGAGGGCAAGGGCTACGGGCACGGCAAACTGGTCGAGGAACTGTGGGAGCACGTCTACGGTGACAAGCTGTACGCGCCGACTTTCGTACGGGACTTCCCGGTCGAGACATCGCCGCTGACGCGCCAGCATCGGAGCAAGCCCGGGGTTACCGAGAAGTGGGACCTGTACGTGCGCGGCTTCGAACTGGCCACCGGCTATTCCGAACTCGTGGATCCGGTGATCCAGCGGGACCGTTTCATGGATCAGGCGCGTTTGGCCGCGGCCGGTGACGAGGAGGCCATGCGCCTGGACGAGGACTTCCTCACCGCCATGGAGCACGGTATGCCTCCCACAACCGGAACGGGTATGGGTATCGATCGTTTGCTGATGGCCCTGACTGGCCTGGGAATCCGGGAAACGATACTCTTTCCAATTGTGCGTCCGGTAGCCCGATAGTTCTCCGGATTGCATTTCCGGGGCCTGTTCTGGGACTATCGGAATTAGCGGTATTCTGGCGTCGGGTAATCGGCCTGACTATGCGGGTCGCACGATTTCGAGAGGACGTTCATCTCATGGCAAAGAAGGTCACCGTTAGCTTGATCGACGATGTCGACGGTGAGTCCATCGCGGACGAGACCATCGAGTTCGCAATCGATGGCGTCTCGTACGAGATCGACTTGTCGACGGAGAATGCGGCCAAGCTGCGGGAGGGTCTGGACAGTTGGGTTTCGGCCGCTCGGCGCGTGAGTGGCCGGCGTCGTACCAAGGTGGCCGGTGCTCCGGCCGCGGGCCCGAAGAACCGGGTGTCGATCGATCGCGAACAAAGCGCGGCCATTCGCGAATGGGCGCGCCGGAATGGTCACAAGGTGTCCGCTCGTGGTCGTATCTCCGCTGACATCACCGAGGCTTACAACAAGGCCGCTGCTAAGAACTAGTTGTCCGACTAGTCGCCGATTCGACTGCCGTCCGGGTGTTTCGTGCGTGCCCGGGCGGCAGTGGTTTTCTTCATACGCTTTGCGTATAACCGGGGGATCGACTGCGATCTTGCTAGTGCCGGGGAGGCCAGGCACCATTGAAACGTGCGGACGATGTCACTGGCTGGAAGTAGAGAAGAGGTATCGGCGCAGTGACCGCTTTCCACGGTTCCTTCCTCCGGGTCAAGGATCAAGAGGGACGTCAGCATGAGCTGATGCTGTCCCCTGACCAGCCGCGAATCACCATCGGGCGATCGCCTCAGGCCGACCTGTCCCTGTTCTGGGATGTCGAGGTGTCGCGGCTGCACGCCACCGCCGAGTACCTGGGCGCGCACTGGACCATCGTCGACGACGGCCTTTCCCGCAACGGCACTTTCGTCAACGGGGATCGCCTGGTCGGCCGCCATCGCCTGCAGCCGGGGGACGTCATCCGGATGGGCACCTCGCGGGTCACCTTCCACGACTTCAGCGGCGCCGCAGGCGATGTCACGCAGACCTCCACCGGCGGGCTGCCGACGCTGCGCTCGCTCACCGAAACCCAGCGGTCGGTATTGATCGCGCTCTGCCGACCGCTGCGGAGCAATGACGGGTTCGCCTCACCCGCCTCCAACCAGCAGATCGCGGCGGAACTCTTCCTCAGTGTCGACGCCATCAAAACCCACCTCCGCGCGCTGTTCGCGAAGTTCGGTGTCGAGGACCTCCCGCAGAACCAGAAGCGGGTCCGCCTCGCCAACCTGGCCATGCAGTCCGGCGTCATCTCCGAACGCGACCTCTGATTCGCCGATCCTGGTACTGCCCGTGCCTGTTGGACCCCTGAGCATGCGTGCGAGCTTCTGAGCCATGGGTTTCCGTGCCCGTCGGCGATTGACTGGATGTAGTCGATCACCCGGGAGGAACACGGGTGGCAGATCCAGTCAGGAGAGAACCATGTTCGCATTTCGCACCGCCGCGCTGGTGGCGGCGACGCTGACCACCGGACTGATCGCCGGGGTGTTCTACGCCTACGCGACCTCGGTGATGACGGCCCTGGGCCAGTCCGACGACCGCACCTTCATCGATGTCATGCAGAAGATCAACGTGGTCATCATCAATCCGTGGTTCATGCTCGGATTCATGGGCACGGTCGGCTTCACCGTGCTGGCCGCGGCTCTGCACCTGGGCAAGGACAACCGCACCACGCTGATCTGGATCGGGGTCGCGCTGGCTCTCAATGTGATCGCCTTCTGCGTCACCTCGGGCCTGAACGTGCCGCTCAACAATCAGCTGGCCAATGCCGGTGACGTCGGGCAGATCCCGGATCTGGCGGCGGTGCGCTCGCAGTTCGAAAGCTCGTGGGTGGCTTGGAATATCGTCCGCGCGGTGCTCCACACGCTGGCGTTCCTGGTGCTGACGGGCGCGCTGTTCGTGGCCGGCGTCCAACATGCCAAGGCGAGCGCGGCCGCCGCGGTCACCACCGTCGCGCCGGCCGCGCAGCCGGGTTTCCCGCCGGCGCCGGGCATGTACTCGGCGCCGGCGGCGTGGTCCGCTCCGGCGCAGCAGCCGGTGCCGGCCCAGCCTGGATTCGCCTCCGGTCAGCAGTAGTCAGGTCCGATTCCGGCGGTGGCCGGGACCCTGGATGCGGCTTCGCAAGCCGCCTGCGGGTCCCGGCCGCCGCCGTTTTCCTGTACTGAAACGGGTACCAGAACTTACCCGCCAGTAATCCATCCCTCGTGCTTGTTTCCTGACTAGGTTTGCGGAACGCGTTCTAATTTGGGAGGGAACATGCGAAGGATGCCCCGGCGAGGAACGCCAGGATCACTGCTGATCATGGCGGTTCTGGCGGTCTTGTGGATCGGTGCCAGCGGTACCGCCCGAGCGGAATACCCGGTCACTTTCAACTTCTTCGCGGGCATCCCCAACGAGCTCACGAATCCCGGTGGCTCGCTGCCCGGCGCCAATGACTGGTCCTGCAAACCCAGTGCGGCGCACCCGGATCCGGTGGTCCTCGTGCACGGCACCGCGGGCGGTGCGCAGACCAACTGGGGCGCCTACGCGCCGCTGCTCGCCAACCAGGGCTACTGCGTCTACGCGCTGACCTACGGCGCCCTCGACGTGCCGTGGCCACTGTCCGCGCTGGGCGGTATGAAGCCGATCCCCGAGAGTGCCGCACAGCTGGGGGCCTTTGTGAGCCGGGTGCTGTCCGCGACCGGTGCGGCGCAGGTCGACTTCGTCGCCCACTCGCAGGGCAACACGGTCGGCGAGTACTACATCAAGCGGCTCGGCGGCTCCGGCAAGGTCAATCGCTTCGTGGCCATCGCGCCCCCGTGGCTGGGTATCTTCGGCGACCAGATGAACGTCGTGCGCGCCTTCGGGCGGCAGCTCGGTGCGAGCGCCGACCAGGTGGACAACCTGGCCGCCATGGGCGTCGTGTGCCAGGCGTGCCCGGAGATGCTCGGCAACTCCTCGTTCATGAATGCCCTGAACGCCGACGGCGTCTACGACCCGTCGGTCACCTACACCAACCTGGCCTCCAACTTCGACGAGGCGGTGTGGCCCGCCATCGCGCTGGTCCCGGCCCCGAACGTCACCAATGATCTGATGCAGGACGGTTGCCCTGTCGACTTCTCCGATCACATGGCCATCGCCGGCAGTCACCGCGCGGCCATGATGGCCCTCAACGCGCTCGATCCGGAGCATGCCCAGCCGGTGCCGTGCGAGTTCGTCCCGCCCGTCACCGGGGACTGAGGAACCCCGAACGCGACTGTTCGCTGTGGGCGTAGCCGATTCGGAAACGGTCCGCGCAACTGCCCCGTTATGACTGAATGAGTCGTACTGTCGCCGGTTCGCAATAGGGTGGACGGACGACGTGCGTGACCCCCGGCAACTAGAGTGGAGTCGGGGGATGCAACCCCAGGGCTTCATGGCAGGCTGGCGACCAGAAGGGCAGCACAGGGTCTGAAGCGCCGGATGCCAGTGATGGCGGAGCAGGAGAGTGAGGGAGCGATGTTCGAGAGGTTCACCGACCGCGCGCGGCGGGTCGTTGTCCTGGCCCAAGAAGAGGCCCGGATGCTCAACCACAACTACATCGGCACCGAGCACATCCTGCTGGGCCTGATCCACGAGGGCGAGGGCGTCGCGGCGAAGTCGCTGGAGTCCCTTGGCATCTCGCTGGAGGGTGTGCGTTCGCAGGTCGAGGAGATCATCGGTCAGGGCCAGCAGGCCCCGTCCGGCCACATTCCGTTCACCCCGCGTGCCAAGAAGGTGCTGGAGCTGTCGCTGCGCGAGGCGCTGCAGCTCGGGCACAACTACATCGGCACCGAGCACATTCTGCTCGGCCTGATCCGCGAGGGTGAGGGCGTCGCGGCGCAGGTGCTGGTCAAGCTGGGCGCGGACCTGAACCGGGTGCGCCAGCAGGTCATCCAGCTGCTGTCGGGTTACCAGGGCAAGGAGCCCGTCGAGGGTTCCGGTTCGCGCGGCGAGCAGGGCACCCCGTCCACCTCGCTGGTGCTGGACCAGTTCGGCCGCAACCTGACCCAGGCCGCCCTCGAGGGCAAGCTCGACCCGGTCATCGGCCGCTCGAAGGAAATCGAGCGCGTGATGCAGGTGCTGAGCCGCCGTACCAAGAACAACCCGGTCCTGATCGGTGAGCCCGGCGTCGGTAAAACCGCCGTCGTGGAGGGTCTCGCCCAGGCCATCGTCAACGGCGAGGTGCCGGAGACGCTCAAGGACAAGCAGCTGTACACCCTCGACCTGGGTTCCCTGGTCGCGGGCAGCCGCTACCGCGGTGATTTCGAGGAGCGCCTGAAGAAGGTGCTCAAGGAGATCAACACTCGCGGCGACATCATCCTGTTCATCGACGAGCTGCACACCCTGGTGGGTGCGGGCGCGGCCGAGGGCGCGATCGACGCGGCCTCGATCCTGAAGCCCAAGCTGGCTCGCGGTGAGCTGCAGACCATCGGCGCCACCACCCTCGACGAGTACCGCAAGTACATCGAGAAGGACGCCGCCCTGGAGCGCCGGTTCCAGCCGGTCCAGGTGGGCGAGCCGACGGTCGAGCACACCATCAACATCCTCAAGGGTCTGCGCGACCGCTACGAGGCGCACCACCGGGTTTCGATCACCGATGGCGCTCTCGTCGCTGCCGCTACCCTCGCGGATCGCTACATCAACGACCGCTTCCTGCCGGACAAGGCGATCGACCTCATCGACGAGGCCGGTGCGCGCATGCGCATCCGCCGGATGACCGCGCCGCCGGACCTGCGCGAGTTCGACGACAAGATCGCCGAGGCGCGCCGGGAGAAGGAGTCCGCGATCGACGCGCAGGACTTCGAGAAGGCCGCGCGTCTGCGCGACAAGGAGAAGCAGCTCGTCGCCAAGCGGGCCGAGCGCGAAAAGCAGTGGCGCTCCGGCGATCTGGACGTCGTGGCCGAGGTCGACGACGAGCAGATCGCGGAGGTGCTGGCCAACTGGACCGGTATCCCGGTGTTCAAGCTCACCGAGGAGGAGACCACCCGTCTGCTCCGCATGGAGGACGAGCTGCACAAGCGGATCATCGGCCAGGAGGACGCGGTCAAGGCCGTGTCCAAGGCCATCCGCCGCACCCGCGCCGGTCTGAAGGACCCGAAGCGTCCGTCGGGCTCGTTCATCTTCGCCGGTCCGTCCGGTGTCGGTAAGACCGAGCTGTCGAAGGCGCTGGCGAACTTCTTGTTCGGCGACGACGACGCGCTCATCCAGATCGACATGGGCGAGTTCCACGACCGCTTCACCGCCTCGCGGCTGTTCGGTGCCCCTCCGGGCTACGTCGGTTACGAGGAGGGCGGCCAGCTCACCGAGAAGGTGCGCCGCAAGCCGTTCTCGGTGGTGCTGTTCGACGAGATCGAGAAGGCCCACCAGGAGATCTACAACACCCTGTTGCAGGTCCTCGAGGATGGCCGGCTCACCGACGGTCAGGGTCGTACGGTCGACTTCAAGAACACCGTGCTGATCTTCACCTCGAACCTCGGCACCTCCGACATCTCGAAGGCGGTCGGCCTCGGCTTCGCCCAGAGCAATGCCGAGGGCTCGAACTACGAGCGGATGAAGCTCAAGGTCAACGACGAGCTGAAGAAGCACTTCCGCCCGGAGTTCCTGAACCGCATCGACGACGTGATCGTGTTCCACCAGCTGACCCAGGACCAGATCATCGAGATGGTCGACCTGATGATCGGCCGCGTCGCCAATCAGCTGCGGAACAAGGACATGGAGATCGATTTGGCTCCGCAGGCCAAGAGCCTCCTGGCCAAGCGCGGTTTCGATCCGGTGCTCGGTGCGCGACCGCTGCGTCGCACCATTCAGCGCGAGATCGAGGACCAGCTGTCGGAGAAGATCCTCTTCGGCGAACTGGGCGCCGGTCAGGTCGTGGTGGTGGACGTCGAGGGCTGGGACGGCGAAGGCCAGGGCGAGAACGCCAAGTTCACGTTCACGCCGAAGGCCAAGCTGACCAAGAAGTCGGACTCCGGCGTCGAGGACAAGCCGGTCGCCGCCCTCGCGGGTGAGGCTCCGGCCTCCTCCTCGGGCGAGTAAAGGCTCAGCCTCGGGTCGAATAGGCCTCAGCGACAAAGAAAGCCCCGTTCTCCTTCGGGAGGGCGGGGCTTTTCGTTTGCCCGGGCGAGAAATTCGGTGGCGGCGCGATCCTGGTATCGCCCATGCTCGGATAGCTGTCCGGAGGGACCGGGCGCGGAAAGGGCGGCAGCATGCTCTCCGAGACACAGATCGAGGACTTCATCACCGAGGGATTCGTGAAGGTCGAGGGAGCCTTCTCCGCGGAGACGGCCGCTGCGGGCCGCGAGATCCTCTGGCGCGCAACCGGTTGCGACCCGGAGGATCCGTCGACCTGGACCCAGCCGGTCATCCGGCTGTGGGACCACGCCCAGGAGCCCTTCGCGCGGGCGGTCACCGCGCCGCCGCTGCTCGCCGCCTTCGATCAACTGGTCGGTCCCGGCCGCTGGTTCCCCCGGAAAACCCTGGGCAGCTGGCCGATTCGATTCCCCAGCCCGGAGCCCCCGGGCGACGACGGCTGGCACGTCGACGTGAGCTTTCCCGGCGATGCCGCCCCCGACGACTACCTGAGCTGGCGCGTGAACATCCACTCCAAGGGCCGCGCCCTGCTGATGTTGTTCCTGTTCTCCGATGTCGGCGTCGATGACGCCCCGACGCGTATCCGGGTCGGCTCGCACCTGCGGCTGGCGCCGGTGCTGGAGCCGCTCGGCGAGGCGGGTACCACCATGTTCGACCTCCACGAGTTCTACACCGCCACGGCCGATCTCCCCGAGGCCGTCGCAACCGGCCGGGCCGGCGACGTCTACCTCTGCCATCCCTTCCTGGTGCACGCTGCCCAGCCCAATCGCATCGGCCGCCCGAAGTTCATGGCCCAGCCGCCGCTGCTGCTGCGCGAGCCGTGCGTGCTGGACCGCCCGGACGGCGCGTATTCACCGGTGGAACGGGCCATCCGGCGTGGGCTGGCGCTCGGGGCCGCGCACTGACTACGCGCCGAGGCGTAGCCGGGATGTGTTCTCCGGACGGATGTTTCGCGCCGCCGCCGGGCGGAGGGTGGAGTCATGGAACTCGGATTGCATCTGACGAACTTCGCCCTGGACACCCCTTCGGAACGGATCGGATCGCGGCTGGCGGAGGTGGTCCGCACGGCCGAGGACGGTGGGTTCTCGGTCATCGCGGTGGGTGACCATCTCTGGCAGAGCCCGTGGCTGGGCCGTGTGGAACAGAATGTGCTGGAGGCGTATTCGACGCTGTCGTTCATCGCGGCGCACACCTCGCGGGTGGAGCTGACCGCGCTGGTGTCGGGGGTGCACTATCGGCATCCGGCCATGCTCGGGAAGCTGGTCACCACGCTGGATGTGCTGTCCGGCGGCCGGGCCTGGCTGGGGATCGGTGCGGGCACCTCCACGGGTGATGTGGAGGGCTACGGCCTGCCGTTCCCGCCGCTGCGCGACCGCTACGAGATGCTGGACGAGGCGCTGCGGATCTGTCTGGCCATGTGGACCGATGAGCGGGGCGCTTCGGAACCCGTGCTCGGCAAGCACTTTCAGGTGGAGCGTCCGCTGAACGCGCCGCAGGCCGTGCGGAATTCGCCGCAGGGCGCGTTTCGGCCGCATCCGCCGATACTCGTCGGCGGGGACGGCGAGCGCCGTACGCTGCCGCTGGTGGCGCGCTACGCGGATGTGGCGAGCCTGCGCCCGGGCCCGGACCTGCCCGCCAAGATCGCGCTGCTGGACCGGATGTGCGTGGAGATCGGCCGCGATCCGCGCGAGATCCGCAAGAGCTGTGCCTTCGCCTTCGATCCCGGCCCGGGCGGAGGGGGCGTCGGCCAGGTGCTGGGGCAGCTGAAGTGGCTGGCGGACATGGGGATCGACCTCGTCATCGGCCGGGTGGCGGGCGTCGACGACCTCACGGCGCTGGAAGTGCTCGGCCGCGAGGTGATTCCGGCGGCCGCCGAGTTCGGCGCTACTGCCAGCCCGGCCTGACCAGACCCGATTCGTAGGCCATGACGACCAGCTGGGTGCGGTCACGTGCACCCAGCTTCACCAGGATCCGGCTGACGTGGGTGCGGGCGGTGGCGGGGCTCATGTAGAGCCGGTCGGCGATCTCGGCATTGGTGAGGCCCTCGGCGACCAGGATCATGACCTCGCGTTCGCGGTCGGTGAGTGCCGAGAATTCGGCCGCGGGTGCGGGTTTGGCGTGCGCGGCGAATTCGGCGACCAGGCGCCGGGTGACGCTGGGGGAGAGCAGCGCGTCACCGCCTGCGACCACGCGCACGGCCTTGACCAGGTCGGCGGGTTCGGTGTGTTTGACCAGGAAGCCGGTGGCGCCGGAACGCATGGCCTCGAAGACGTATTCGTCGAGTTCGAAGGTGGTCAGGACGACGACCCTCACCGCGGCGAGGACCGGATCGGCGGCGATGGCGCGGGTGGCGGCGAGGCCGTCCAGCACCGGCATGCGGATGTCCATGAGTACGACATCGGGCACGAGTTCGCTGGCCAGGTCGAGGGCCTGGGCGCCATTGTCGGCCTCGCCCACCACCTCGACGTCCTCCTGCGCGCCGAGCAGCGCCACGAAGCCCGCTCGCACCAGCGCCTGATCGTCGGCGATCACCACCCGGATGGGCATGACGCGTCCTCCAATTCCGTGCTCACGCAATAGGTTCGTTCCGCACGAGGTGGGTGGGCAGCCGGGCCTTCACCCGAAATCCGCCGTCGGCCTTCGGTTCTGCGGACAGTTGCCCGCCCAGGGCGTGGGCGCGTTCGGTCATGCCGGTGATGCCGTGGCCGCCGGTCGGCGACTGCGGCGCGGGCTGGCGGGTGGGCCGGGTGTTGTCGATGGTGAGCTGCAGCCGCTCGGCGGCGTAGTGCACGGTGACGAGCACGCTCGCGCCGGGCGCGTGCCGCACCACATTGGTGAGCGACTCCTGCACGATCCGGGCGGCGGCCACGTCGACCACGGCCGGCAGTCGTCGCGGCCCACCGGTCACCATGGTGTGCACCTCCAGCCCGGCGGCGCGGGCCGGTCCGGTGAGCTTGTCGAGGTCGGTGATGCCGATGGTGGGTGCGGTCGGCGCGGTCACGGTGGCGGTGCCGCCGCGAATCGAGCGCAGCAGCGCGTTCACCTCACCGAGCGCGTCCTTGCTGGCGGATTTGATGGCGGCCAGCGCGGTGGCGGCCTGTTCGGGCTTGCGGTCGAGCAGTTCCAGCGCGACCGAGGACTGCACATTGATCAGGGAGAGGCTGTGCGCGAGCACGTCGTGCAGTTCGCGCGCGATGGCCAGGCGCTCTTCGGCGACCCGCTGTTCCCGCTCGGCCGATTCCAGTGCGCGCTGGGCCTGTTCGCGTTCGCGCTCGGCCTGTTCCTCGCGGCGGGCCGCCTCGCCGCGCTGCCGCCGGGCGATGACGGCGGCGCGCCGCTGCTGGATGCCCTCGGCCGCCGCGGCGAGCACGAAAAGCCAGGCGAGCAAACCGAATTCCTGCCAGGTGCCGGTGTGGTACCCGCGCCAGCCGGGCACCGGCCACACCATGAGCAGGTAGCCCGCGGCCACGAACGGATAGGTGTACCAACGGGATCCGAGGACCGCGGCGGTCAGGAAGGCGACGATGAGCGAGACGAAGATCGGCCCGTAGCCGTAACCGAGCAGTAGGTACGCGACAGCCACGGCCAGCGTCGCGTAGAACACTTCCAGCGGGCGGCGCCGGCGTAGTACCAGCAGTGCCGGACCGGCGATGAGCAGCGCATATCCGTACATATCGAGCTGGCGCACCACCGTCTGGTGATGATTGGCCAAGGTCCCGAAGCCGAGTTGTATCGCCCCCACCGCCAGCGCCGGGAGCACGTCGCGCCGCCCGAGCCTTCCCCCGCGTGTGTCCATAGCTGCACCGTAGCGCCGTCTGCGGGCAGCGGCACTGTGTCGCGGCCAAATACGTCCAGATACGTACGCCGGATCGCGCGTTGCGACGGATTTTTTCCCGTGCGCGGCGGCGGATCGTTGAGCCCATGAACGAAGCGATCGTCGTCACCGATCGGCTGACCAAGCGCTACGGCTCCCACACCGCCGTGGACGCCGTGAGCATGAGCGTCCGCCGCGGTGAGATCTACGGTTTCCTGGGTCCGAATGGCGCGGGCAAGACCACCACGCTGCGCATGCTGGTCGGTCTCATCCGTCCGTCGTCCGGCGGTGCGACCGTGCTCGGGCGGCAGCCCGGCGACCCGGAAACCTTGCGCCGCACCGGCGTTCTCATCGAGGGCCCCGGCTTCTACCCCTACCTGTCGGGCCGGGACAACCTGCGCGTCCTGGCCCGTTACCGGGGTGTCGGCGACGACGCGGTCGCCGATGCCCTGGACCGGGTGGCCCTCAGCGCCCGCGGCAAGGACCGGTTCCGCACCTATTCGCTCGGCATGAAGCAACGTCTCGGTGTCGCGGCCGCCCTGCTCGGCCGCCCCGATCTGCTGATTCTCGACGAACCCACCAATGGCCTGGATCCGGCGGGCATGGCCGAGATGCGGGAGCTCATCACCGGACTCGCCGCCGACGGGCACACCGTGGTGCTGTCCAGCCACCTGCTCAGCGAGGTGCAGGAGATCTGTGATCGCGTCGGCGTCATCTCCGCCGGGCGACTGCTGGTCGAGTCGACGGTGCGCGAATTGCGCGGCACGGCCTCCCTTCTGGTGCGCGCGGAGCCGCTGGAGGTGGCCTTCCCGGCGGTGCGCGCGGTGGTGGGGGAGCGGTCGGCGCTGGTGACCGCCAACGGTATTCGTGTCGACGCCGGGGCCGCCAACGCTCCCGTGGTGGCGCGCGCGGTCATCGAGGCGGGCGCGGAGCTGCTCGAGCTGCGCACCGACGAAAAGTCCTTGGAAGAAGTCTTTTTCGAGATGACGGAGACGGCG
This sequence comes from Nocardia sp. NPDC059229, assembly GCF_042754165.1. Taxonomy (NCBI): domain Bacteria; kingdom Bacillati; phylum Actinomycetota; class Actinomycetes; order Mycobacteriales; family Nocardiaceae; genus Nocardia; species Nocardia sp. NPDC059229. Next base: position 331,238 of record NZ_JBHZAK010000005.1, on the reverse strand, counting down.
AAATGACCGACCTGCTGGCCAGCACCCGGGCCGAACTGCTGCGGCTGCGCAAGTGGCCCGCCTTCTGGATCGTGCTCGGGACCTGGATCCTGTTGAATCTCACCTTCGCCTACCTGTTCAACTACCTCGCCTACACCACCGGCAGCACCACCCGCATGTCCAACGGCCTGCCGCGTGAGCTGCTCGTGCAGCAGATGCTGCCCGCGGCCGTGCCGGAGGTGTTCACGCAGGGCATGGCGATGTTCGGCGGGGCGCTCATGCTGGTGCTGGGCGCGCTCGCGGTGGGCAGCGGCTACGGCTGGGGCAGCTGGAAAACCGCACTCACACAGGGGCCTTCGCGGGTGCATGTGATCGGCGCGGTGGTGCTGAGCCTGGCGGTGACGGTGGTCGCGCTGGTGCTGGCGGCCTTCGTGATCGACACCGGCGTGGCCGCGCTCATCGCCGGCTCCCAGGGCCAGTCTCTGGCGTTGCCCTCGGCCGGTCGGATGCTGCTCGGAATCGGTTCCGGCGCCGCCATTCTGGGCATGTGGACGCTGGCGGGCGCGCTGATCGGGGCGGTTGCCGGGGGTCCCGCGCTGGCGGTGGGCCTGGGCCTGGTGTGGGTGCTGGTGGTGGAGAATCTGCTGCGCGGCGTCGCGGCGATCTTCGCGCCCATCCGGGCCGTCACCGACCACCTGCCCGGCACGGCCGCCGGCTCCCTGGCGGGTTCCCTGCGCACGGTGGGCGGCCCGGCCACCCCCGGTGTCCTGGACGTCCTGGGCCGCGGCGAGTCTCTGCTGGTGCTCGCCGCGTACGTCGCCGTCTTCGCGGCCGGAACGATCTGGCTGATCCGACGCCGTGACATGGTGTGAGACAGGCGAATACCGCGCGATGCGGCCGTTCACCCGCCCGGTGAGCGGTCGTGTCGTCGTGTCAGCCCGCCGGATCCAGCACGCCGTGCGCGAGTTTCGCCAGGCCCGCGGCGATCTGCCCGGACCCGAGCCCGCGTTCGCGCTGATGCCGGTACACCTCGGCGGCGAGCGGTGCGAGCAGCGGGTCGACGAGTGAATCTGGTTCGGCCACACCGGCTTCGGTGAGCAGGGCGCGTACGTGCACCGCCCAGAACTGATAGGCCCCGGTGCGGAAACGCGCACCGCCGGTCTCGGCGCCGAGCACCAGATGGGCGTGGGTGTCCAGCAATTCGACCATCGCGGCGTAGAACGCGGCCAGTCGTTCGGCGGGCGGCGCGCCCGGTCCCAGGGGTGGCTCGCCGCGCAGCAGCTGCTCCTGGAGTGCCCGCTCGTGCTCGTCGAGCAGCGCGGTGGCGATGGATCCCACGTCCGGATAGCGCCGGTACAGCGTCCCCCGCCCGACCCCGGCCGCCTTGGCGATGTCGTCCATGGTGACCGTGCGCGGGTCGCGCCCGGCGAACAGTTCCGCGGCTGCGGCCAGCACCTTGGCCCGATTGCGGGCGGCGTCGGCGCGCTCGGCGGGCGCGGACCGGTCGTTGAGTAGTGGCAGGCCGGGGGTGTTCATGCAGCTCACTGTAGCCCTCGAGGAATAAGTGGACAATATGTCCGGTTGTGGCCTACCGTCGGAGAAGTAAACGGACACAACGTCCAGTTGATGGGAGTTACGACCATGACCGCCCTGCTGCACCTCGACGCCAGCGCCCGCCGCACCTCGGTCAGCCGCCAGCTGAGTGGCGCCTTCGCCACCGCCTGGCGCGCCGAACACCCCGGCGCCGCCTACGTTCACCGCGACCTGGCCGCCGAGCCGATCCCGTTCATCGGCGAGGGCTGGACCGAACTGTGTGACCGGGTGCTGGCCCACGGTCGCACCGACCTCGACCGCCTGGCCGAACTGGTGGATTCCCCTGCGCAGCAGCGGGCCTGGGAGATCGTCGAGCCACTGCTGGCCGAGATTCGCGCCGCCGATGTCGTGCTGATCGGCACGCCGATGTACAACTACTCGATTCCGGCCAGCCTCAAGGCATGGCTGGATCAGATCACCTTCCCGCGAATGTCGCTGGCCCCCACCCGATTCGTGGTCGTCACCGCGCGTGGCGGCGCGTACTCGCCGGGTACGCCGAAGGCGATCTACGACTATCAGGAGCGCTACCTCCGCGACTTCTTCGCAGGCCATTTCGCCGTCGACGACACGGTTTTCGTCCATGCCGAACTGGTGAACTCGCGCCAGGATCCGGCGCTGGCCCACCTGCGAGCCAGGCACGACGCCTCCTGTGCCGCCGCCCTCGCCACCGCTCGCACCCTGGGAAAGGAGTACTGAAATGAACTGGCTCGTCCTGGGTTTGGCCGGCGTGGTCGAGATCGCGTGGTCGCAGTCCATCAAGCCGACCCAGAATTTCACCAAGCCGCTGCCCACCCTGCTGTGCTTCGTGCTCGCTGCGGTCGCGGTGTACCTGCTGTCCTACGCCATGCAGTCGCTGCCGGTGGGCACCGCCTACGCCATCTTCACCGGCATCGGCGCGGTGGGCGCGATCGGGCTGGGCATCGTGGTGCAGAAGGACCCGGTGAGCGCGGGCCGGGTGCTGGCGCTGTCCATGATCATCGGCGGCATCGTGCTGGCTCGGGTCACCAATCCCGGGTGAGCGCGGGCCGGGGCGGTATCGTCGCGCCCCATGGACGTTGCGCCCCTGCGGCCACCCGACCTCGCCGCGCGACCGTTCTTCCTGGTCGCGGAACGCATCATGGCGGCCTCGCCCGCCGAGCTCTACCACCAGTGCACCCAGCAGTTCGGACTCTGGTTCGCCGACCCGGGTTCGATCCTCATGCGCCCGGTGGTGAACCAGCCGTTCTTCTTCACCGCGGGCGGCGGCCACCCGCACTATGGCAGATTCCTGCGGCTGGAACCCGACCGCCTGGTCGAGCTGACCTGGGTCACCGGCGGCACCGAGGGCACGGAAACCGTGCTCACCCTGGAACTTTCGGCGCACGGCGCGGGCACCGCCCTACTCCTGACCCACGCCGGCTTCCCGAACGACGTGACCCGGGAGCGGCACGAGAAGTCGTGGCCGCGGGTGCTCGAGGACTGGGACCACCGCACGGCCGCGGCCGTCTGAGGGATGAACACCGAATGATCATGAGCCCGCCCCGCTTTCGGGCGGAGTAGGTTCGACCCGTCGAGTTCCCCCACGAAAGGACAGTGATGCCTACACGTAGCGCGCGTACCGCCTGGTCCGGCGGCCTGCAGGACGGTTCCGGTCAGGTCGAGCTGGTCAGCTCGGGCGTCGGCAAGTACGACGTCTCGTTCCCGAAGCGCACCGCCGACGAGGCCGACGGCACCACCAGCCCCGAAGAGCTCATCGCGGCCGCGCACTCCTCCTGCTACGCCATGGCGCTGTCGGCTCAGATCGGCAATGCCGGCGGCACCGTGCAGAGCCTGGACATCACCGCCGACGTGACCCTGGGCCCGGACCCGGCCGGCGGCTTCCGCATCTCCAAGATCAAGCTGACCGTGGCCGGCAAGGCGTCGGGCATCGACGAGGCCGGCTTCCTGGCCGCCGCCGAGGCCGCCAAGGCGGGCTGCCCGGTGTCCAAGGCGCTGGCCGGCGTCGACACCATCGAGCTGGCTGCCACCTTCGAGGCATAACTCGCGAGCTCCCGGCTGACGCTGTCGTCAGCCGGGAACCACCGCGGGCCGGGGTTGTGGACGACGCGTTGATCAGGCGTTCTTGCCCGGCACGTCCAGGACGACCTCGAACTCCAGCAGCGACGCGCCGGTGGAGACCGGTTTGCGTGCCTCGCCCGCGTGCGCCTCGCGCGCCGGGCCGTCCCGCCACGCCGCAAAGGACTCCTCCGAATCCCACTGCGTGACAACGAAATACCGGTTGTCACCGGAGACCGGGCGGAGCAGCTGGAAACCCAGGAAACCCGGCGAGTTCTCCACCGCGTGCGCACGGTGCGCGAAGCGCTTCTCCAGTTCGGGGCCCGCGCCCTCGGGAACCTCGATTGCGTTGATCTTGACGACTGCCATGGGTGCGAATGTACTCCGCGCCCGCGACGTATCGTTCGAGGCAATAACCAACTCGGAACACATGGTCGAGGCGATGTTGTACGACGAAGGCGGCGCGGGTGCGCCGATCCTGCTGCTGCACGGATTGATGGGCAGCGCCCGGACCTGGCGGGCCCAGGTGCCCTGGTTGCGCGAATTCGGGCACGTGTACACGTTCGATGCCGCCGGGCACGGACGCCCCGCGCCCGCCGAGCTCACCACCGAGGCGTTCGTGGCCGATCTGGCCGCGGCGACCTCGGGCATCGCCGAACCCATCGTGGTGATCGGGCATTCGATGGGCGGACTGCACGGGTGGATGTTCACCGCGGCGTACCCGGAGCGGGTGCGCGCACTGGTGGTCGAGGACATGGCGCCGGACTTCCAGGGACGCACCGCGGAGAACTGGGCGGCCGTGATTTCGGCTTGGCCGCAACCGTTTCCGGACGAGCGGGCCGTGCTGGAATTCTTCGGCCCGGTCGCGGGCCGCTACTTCCTCGACTCGTTCCGGCAGGGCCCCGACGGCTACCGCCTGCACGGTGAGGTCCCGACCTTCCGGGACATCTCGGAGGAATGGGGCACGCGCGATTTCTGGGCGCAGTGGAAATCCATTACCGTCCCGGCCCTGCTGATCGAGGGCGAGCACACCATCACCCCGCCGGGGCAGATGTGCGAGATGGCCGAGCTCCACCCGGATGCCCGCCACGTCGTCATCCCTGACGCCGGTCACCTCGTTCACGACGATCAACCCGCCGCCTACCGGGCCGAAGTCGAGGATTTCCTGCGCCGCGTCCTCGTTTGATGGCGGGTGCCTTCAGTCGGGTGGGGTGGTCGTCGTATGCTCGGCTCGACCGCGACTCCTGACGGATGGTGACAAACGATGATCGACTTCTCGATTCCCGCCGACCTTGCTGCCGAACGCGATCGGATTCGACGGTTCGTCATCGACAAGATCGTGCCCTTCGAGCGTGATCCGCGCCTGACCGCGCACGGTCCCGACGACGAGCTGCGGCAGGAACTGGTCGAGCTGGCCCGCGCCGAGAAGCTGCTCACCATCCAGGCCCCGGTCGAGCTGGGCGGGCGCGGCCTGACCCACCTCGAGCAGGCCGTGCTGTACGAGGCGGCCGGCTGGTCCACCCTCGGCCCCGTCGCCATGAACTGCGCCGCGCCCGACGAGGGCAATATGTTCCTGCTCTCCAAGATCGCGAATCCGGAACAGACGCAACGCTTCCTGCAGCCGGTGATCGACGGTCACCAGCGCAGCGTCTTCGCCATGACCGAGCCGGGCGGCGCCGGCTCCGACCCCAACCAGCTCGCCACCGAGGCCACCTTCGACGGCGAGAACTTCACCATCAACGGCCGCAAGTGGCTGATCACCGGCGCCGACGGCGCCAAGACCTGGATCATCATGGCGCGCTTGGCCGCCAACCCGCACCTGCCCGAGGGCCCCACCCTGTTCCTCTGCGAGGGCGACGCGCCCGGGATCGTGATCGAACGCGTCATGAACACCATGGACCGCAACTACATCGGCGGCCACGCGGTGGTGCGCTTCGACAACCTGGTGCTGCCCAGGGAATCCGTGCTCGGCGAGACCGGCCAGGCGCTGCGCTACGCCCAGTTGCGGCTGGCCCCGGCCCGCCTCACCCACTGCATGCGCTGGCTGGGCGCGGCCGAGCGGGCGCAGGCCATCGCGGTCGACTACGCCAAGACCCGCACCGCCTTCGGCAAGCCCATCGGCGAGCATCAGGGCGTGTCGTTCATGTTGGCGGACAACGAGATTGCGCTGCACCAGTGCCGCCTGACCATCTGGCACGCGTGCTGGCTGATGGATCAGGGCCACAAGGCCCGCCACGAATCCTCCATCGCCAAGTCCTACGTCTCCGAGGAGCTGTTCAAGGTCGCCGACCGCTGCGTCCAGGTGCTCGGCGGCATCGGCATCTCCGACGAGACCGTAGTCGAGATGATCTTCCGCGACATGCGCGCCTTCCGGCTCTACGACGGCCCGACCGAGGTGCACAAGTACGCCATCGGGCGGCAGATCCTGCGCGGGTGAAAGCCCGGTCTGCCCAGTCGGACCGGCCTTCATCGGGCGAACCCGCCCGGAGCGAAGCGGAGGGCAAATGAAACACAGAGGGCATAATCTTCCAGCATGAGTTCGGAATTGCACGTGGACGTCTCCGGCGGCGTCGCCGTGCTCACGCTCAATCGGCCCGCCCAGCAGAACGCACTGACCCCGGCCATGGCGTCGGAACTCGGTGCGTCGCTGCGCCGCTGCGACGAAGACGACGCCATCGGCGCGGTCGTCATCACCGGGACCCCGCCCGCGTTCTGCGCGGGCGCGGACCTGTCGCTGAAGGTCGGCGAGGTCAACGGCCTGATCGATCCGCCACCGTTCCGGATCCGGAAACCGGTCATCGCGGCGGTGAACGGGCACGCGGTGGGCATCGGCCTGGAGATCGCGCTGCAGTGCGACCTGCGCTATGTCGCCCGCGACGCGGTGTACGCGCTCAACCAGGTTCGCCGCGGCGCGCTCGCCGACGGGTTCGCGCACTGGACCCTGCCCCGCCTGATCGGCAGCGCCCGCGCCGCCGACCTGCTGCTCACCGGCCGCACCTTCGACGGCGACGAGGCGTATTCGCTGGGCATCGCCAATTCCTGCCTGCACGCCGCCGAGGTGCTGCCCACCGCCCTCGAGGTGGCCCACGACATCGCCCACGGTTCGGCCCCGCTCCCCGTGGCCCTGTCCAAGCGCCTGCTGTGGGAGGCCCCCACCATGGCCCCGGAAACCGTGGGCCGCTTGGAAACCGAGCTCAACGACTACGTCGCCGAGAGCACCGACGGCGGTGAGGGCGTCGCGGCCCTCAAGGACCGCCGTCCGCCCAAGTGGACCGGCAGCGTCAGTGGCGAATGGCCCGCCTGGGATGCCGTGACGGGTGGCGAGCGCCGGCCCGGTCTGGACTGACCGGGCCTGATCGGGCCGTTCGGCTAGGCGCGCCCGCTGATGACCATCAGCAGGAAGATGCAGGCGAAGACCACCATCAGACAGGTCCCGAGAACGCCGAGGACATAGCCCACCAGGACCTGCACCCGGCCACCGAAGCGGCCCCCGCCCTCCTCGATCTCGTTCAGCGCGCGCCGTCCGAGCGCCCAGGCGATGGGACCCAGCGCGCCGCAACAGAACACGCTGAGCGCACCCAGCAGCAGGACAGCCGTCGCATGTTCGTGCTCGACGGGGGATCCGAGGGGCGGCTGATCGAAGACCACCGCCCGAGTCTACGGGCGGAAGCCCCGCGGCGGCAGGCTGACGCGCGGTGTTCGCTTGCGCCACTTGGATATCGAGGCCCACGAGCCCCGGCAAAGTGATGGTCGAGTGACCGAATCAGGCCCGGCGCTGTCGCGCCACCTCGGCCAGCACCACGCCCGCCGCCACCGAGGCATTGAGCGACTCGACCGGACCCGCCATCGGAATGCTCAGGATCGAATCGCAGGTCTCGCGCACCAGGCGCGACAAGCCCTTGCCCTCCGAGCCGACCACGATGACCGTCGGTGCGCTGCCGTCGAATTCGTCGAGGGTGGTGTCGCCGCCCGCGTCGAGGCCGACGATCTGGTAACCCTTGTTCGCCCAATCCTTCAGCGTGCGAGTCAGATTCGTGGCCCGCGCGACCGGAAGCCGCGCTGCCGCACCCGCACTGGTGCGCCACGCCACCGCGGTGACACTGGCGCTGCGCCGCTGCGGGATCACCACACCCTGCCCGCCGAAGGCCGCCACCGAGCGGATGACCGCACCCAGATTGCGCGGATCGGAGATATTGTCCAGCGCCACCAGCAGCGCCGGCTCGCCCGAGTTGTGCACCCGGTCGACCAGATCGTCCGGGTGGGCGTACCGGTACGGCGGCACCTGCAGCGCCATGCCCTGATGCATGCCGTTGTGGCTCATCTTGTCCAGGTCGGTGCGCGGCACCTCCAGGATCGAGATACCGATCTCCGCGGCCGTCTTCACCGCCTCGCTGAGCCGGTCGTCGTTCTCGGCGCCATTGGCGACATAGAGCGCGGTAGCGGGCACACCCGCGCGCAGGCACTCCACCACCGGGTTGCGGCCGAGCACCAGCTCCGGACCCTCGTTGTCCTTGCGGCCCGCGATGGGCCGGGCCGCATTGCGCGACCGGGTGGTGGCGGCCGACGCCTGCGCCTTGGCCTTCGCCTTGGCGCGCTTCGCGGCCGGGTGGTAGGTGCGGTCCTCGGCCTTGGGCGTCGCGCCCTTGCCCTCGAGCCCGCGGCGGCGCTGCCCGCCCGACCCGACGGTCTGCCCCTTCTTGCTGCCGGACTTGCGCGTCGCCCCGCGTCGCTGGGAATTGCCTGCCATCACTTCGCCTTCCGTATTTCGCGGGTATCCCGCCTCGGCCCGGCCGCGGGACGAACCCGCTCACGGTCGATCATGCGGGAAACCTGCCTCCGGTCGGCGCAGCGAACGGCTGCGCCCCTGTCTGAACTTTCGCGCTGCCCCAGAGCAGCGCCTCCGGCCGGCCACGAGCCGCGCGGCATTGCCGGAGGGACGCTACAAATTGTGCCCCACGCTGGGTCGCCACCCCGAATTCGGTGCGCTCCGCCACACCGCGCGAGCTAGCCCGCGCGGTATTCGGGCGACCCGACGCGGTATTCGAGCTATACGAGTTCCGCCGATGCGGGACCGCTCACTTCTTCTCCTTGGCCAGGGACCACTCCGCGCCCTGCGGCGTGTCGGTGACCTCGACGCCGGCGGCCGAGAGCCGGTCGCGGACCGCGTCGGCGGTGGCCCAGTCCTTGTCGGCGCGCGCCTGCTGCCGCCGCTGCAGTTCCGCACCGATGAGCACATCGAGCGCGGCGATGGCGGCGGAATTGTCGGCGGGCGCGGCCCAGTGCTCGTCGAGCGGATCCACACCGAGAATGCCCAGCATGGCCCGGACCTGCCCGGCCAGCATCCGCGCGCCCGAGAGGTCACCCGCGTCGAGCGCCTTGTTGCCCTCGGTCACCACGCCGTGAATCGCGGCCAGCGCCTGCGGAACTCCGAGGTCGTCGTTCAGCGCGTCCCCGAAGGCCGGGGTCCAGGTGCCGACCGGAACCTCGCCCGTGCGCTCGGCCACCCGCAGCACGAAGGCCTCCAGCCGCTGGTACCCGGCGGCCGCCTCGGTCAGCGCCTGATCGGAATACTCGATCATGGACCGGTAGCTCACGCTGCCCAGGTAGTAGCGCAGCTCGACCGCGCGCACCCCGACCCGTTCCAGCACATTCGGAATGGACAACACATTGCCGAGCGACTTGGACATCTTCTCGCCGCCCATGGTCACCCAGCCGTTGTGCAGCCAGTAGCGGGCGAATCCGTCCCCGGCCGCGCGCGACTGCGCGATTTCGTTCTCGTGGTGCGGGAAAACCAGATCCATTCCGCCGCAATGAATATCGAATTCCGGTCCGAGATAGAACTCGGCCATGGCGGAGCATTCCAGATGCCAGCCCGGGCGACCCGGACCCCACGGCGACGGCCAGCTGGGCTCACCCGGCTTGGCGGCCTTCCACAGCGTGAAGTCGCGCGGATCCTTCTTGCCCTGGCCCGCGCTCTCGCCCTGGTGCACGTCATCGAGCTTGTGCCCGGACAGCTTTCCGTAGTCCGGGAAGCTCAGCACGTCGAAATAGACATTGCCCTCGGAGGCGTAGGCGTGGCCGCGTTCGATGAGCCGCTCCATCATCCCTGCCATCTGGGTGATGTGCCCGGTGGCGCGCGGCTCGCCGGACGGCGGCAGCACGCCGAGCGTCTCGTAGGCGCGGTCGAAGGCGCGCTCGTGGGTCGCGGCCCACTCCCACCACGGGCGGCCGTGCTCGGCGGCCTTGTTCAGAATCTTGTCGTCGATATCGGTGACATTGCGAATGAAGGCGACATCGAAATCATTGGCGGCCAGCCACCGTCGGAGCACATCGAAGGCGACGCCGCTGCGCACGTGCCCGATGTGGGGTTCCCCCTGAACGGTCGCGCCGCACAGGTACACCGAGGCTTTGCCAGGGACCAGCGGCGTGAATTCACGCAGGGTCCGCGTCTCGGTGTCGAAAAGGCGCAGAGTCACGACAGAGCATCCTAGCTGTTGGGAAATGGGCGGATGACGGGTGCGTCAGGCGCGACAACACAGCAGCGCGGTGGCGATCGCCGCCACACCCTCGCCGCGGCCGGTGAGGCCCAATCCGTCGGTCGTGGTGCCGGATACCGAGACCGGCGCACCCAGAATCTCGCCCAGCACCTGCTGCGCCTCGGCCCGTCGCGGGCCGATTTTCGGGCGATTCCCAATTACCTGTACAGCCGCATTGACAATTGTGAATCCGGCCTCGTCGAGCAGACGGCGGACTTCTTTCAACATGGCCGCGCCGGACACGCCCGCCCATTCGGGGCGACCCGTGCCGAAAACCGCGCCCACATCGCCCAGTCCGGCGGCCGACAGCAGCGCGTCGCACAGCGCGTGCGCCGCGACATCACCGTCGGAATGTCCCGCGCAGCCGCTGTCGCCCTCGAACAGCAGGCCCGCCATCCAGCAGGGCCGGCCGGATTCGACGGGATGCACATCGCTGCCGATGCCCGTGCGCAGGGCCATGGGATCCATCACGGGGCGATCACCGCTTCGCGTGTCGTGTCCAGCCCACCTGCGGTGTCGGCCGTATCACGGCGCGCGGCAAGGGTATTGGCGAGGACCAGGTCCAACGGCGTAGTGATCTTGAAAGCCAGGGCGTCACCGAGCACCGTGTGAACGGTCGCACCGAGCATTTCCACCAACCCCGCGTCATCTGTCGCCTGTGTACCCACAGCGTAGGCGGCGCGCAGCAGCGCGGCATCGAAGCCCTGCGGAGTCTGGATGGCGCGCAGCCCGGATCGATCAGGGGTACCCGTCACGGCGCCGGTCGCGTCCACGGACTTGATGGTGTCGGTCACCGGCAGCGCGGGCACCACGGCCCGCGCGCCCGCGCGCAGCGCCTCCACCACGCGGGTGATGAGCGCCGGGGGAGTCAGGGCCCGGGCGGCGTCGTGCACCAGCACCAGGGTGGCGTCGGGCGCGGCCGCGAGACCGGCCCGCACCGAATCGGTGCGCTCGGCCCCGCCCGCGACGACGTGCACGGGCACGTCGGAAGTGGGCAGCAGGGCGCGGGTCTCGGCGACGAGTTCGGCGGGCACCATAACCACAACGTCGTCGACCGATCCGGAATCGATCAGCCCCTGGACCGCCCGAGTGAGCATGGGACTGCCGCCGACGTGGACGAACGCCTTCGGCTTGTTCTCACCGAGACGCACGCCCATGCCGGCGGCAGGAACCAGAGCGACGACACGACTGCCGTCGCCGGGTGTAGTTTTCACGGTCAGGAGGCCGCTGCGAGAACCTCGTCGAGCAGGGTCTCGGCCTTGACGTCGTCGGTACCTTCCGCGAGCGCGAGCTCACCGACGAGAATCTGCCGGGCCTTGGCCAGCATCCGCTTCTCACCAGCGGACAGGCCGCGGTCCTGCTCACGACGCCACAGGTCGCGGACGACCTCGGCCACCTTGTTCACATCGCCGGAGGCGAGCTTCTCGAGGTTGGCCTTGTAGCGGCGGGACCAGTTGGTCGGCTCCTCGGTGTGCGGAGCTCGCAGTACCTGGAAGACCTTGTCGAGGCCCTCCTGGCCGACGACGTCGCGGACGCCGACATACTCTGCGTTCTCTGCGGGAACCCGAACGGTCAGGTCGCCCTGTGCGACCTTCAGGACCAGATACTCCTTTTGTACACCCTTGATGGTGCGGGTTTCGATAGCTTCGATCAGCGCCGCTCCGTGGTGGGGGTAAACGACGGTGTCTCCGACCTTAAAAATCATGTGTCCCGTGCCCCTTTCGATGTTCACAGTTTAACATGCGACTCGGTAACGGCGCGATCAACGGCGCAGGTCAGGGCCACAACGGAGCGGCGGCGGGGGTTGACAGAACGCGAATCGTGTGCATCCCGTTGTGGCATAAGGGGATAGCGCATCGCATCGTTCGCGTGCATATGCGAGTGCGTACTTCGCATACGCGACCGAGCGCCCTCTCATAAACATCAATGCATCACTCCAGAAGTCGTATCCGAATCGTTGTCAGGGCCCCTGACACATCCCGCCCGTTCGTTCCGTGAGATGCCGCGCCCACGCCGGGCCGCCGCGGCGGGCGCACGCCACGCGCACGCGACACCGCCCGCGTGTAGAGCGGGGGGAGGGACGCATTACTCTCTTTGACTACTACTCTCCATAGTGGAGTTAGCCCGGTCGACATGGAGGACCCCGTGACTGCCCTGAAAGCCACCACTGCGTCGAAGTCGCGGCGGCGTGCCGTGACAGTTGCTGCACTCGCTGCGGGTGCGGTGCTCGCGCTGTCGGGTTGCGGCGCCGGTCAGGTCTCGCAGACCGCCACCCAGGTCGCCGCCGTCAACGGCAACACTGCCAATGTCGGCTCCATCGCGCTGCGCGACGTGCGCTTCCTGCTCCCGCAGACCGAGGAGTACAACAACGCCAAGGGCGGCAAGGCCGTGCTGGCCTTCAGCGCCGTCAACCTCAGCGACAGCAAGACCGACGAACTGGTCAGCATCAGCACCGACCTGGGCCAGGTCAAGATCGCGGACAAGATCGAGATCAAGCCGTCCAGCACCGTCGTCGCCGACAAGCCGACCGCCAAGGACGCGGCCGCCGCGGCCGCCGTGCACGAGCAGAACGCCGGCGAGCCCGCCTCCGACAAGGCCACCGACCCGAACGCCAAACCCGTCCTGATCGAGGTCACCGGCCTCACCAAGGACGTCACCCCGGGCCTGACCTACCCGCTGACCTTCGTCTTCAAGGAGGGCGGCACCGTCGTCGTCAACACTCCCGTCGACGCCGGCGCGAACAACCCGCGCCAGGAGCCCGCGAAGAAGGGCCGCGAGCACTGAGCTCCCGCTGGAGAACCTGACAGTGCCCGCTCCGACAAGTCGGGGCGGGCACTGTTGTGTTCGATCAGCCCGCCCGGAGCGAAGCGGAGGGCAAATAAGGCACAGTGTCGGGGGCGCTGGCTAGGCTGCCCGGCGTGGCCAAGGTGAAATCGCTGTACCGGTGCGCGGACTGCTCGCACGAGGTCGCCAAATGGGTTGGGCGCTGCCCGGATTGCAACGCGTGGGGGACCATCGAGGAGATGGCGGCGTCCGCGTCGGCGGTCGCGGTGGGTCGGCGGGCGATGCTGCCCAGCACGGCGGCCGCGCCGATCTCGAGCATCGACTCCAACAAGACCCAGGCCCGGTCGACGGGGGTGTCCGAGCTGGATCGGGTGCTGGGCGGCGGGATCATTCCCGGGTCGGTGGTGCTGCTGTCGGGCGAGCCCGGGGTGGGCAAGTCGACGCTGCTGCTCGAGGTGGCGCACCGGTGGGCGCGGGCGCGCGACGAGATCGCGCTGTACGTGACCGCGGAGGAGTCGGCGGGGCAGGTGCGGCTGCGGGCGGACCGCACGGGAGCGGTGCACGACAAGGTGTACCTGGCCGCGGAATCGGATCTGGCGACCATTCTCGGGCACGTGGAGCAGGTGAAACCCTCACTGCTGGTGGTGGACTCGGTGCAGACCATGCTGGCCGCCGACGCGGACGGCGTGATCGGCGGTGTCACCCAGGTGCGGTCGGTGACGGCGGCGCTCACCTCGCTGGCCAAGGCGAGCGGGATCGCGGTGCTGCTGGTCGGGCACGTCACGAAGGACGGCGCGGTGGCCGGTCCGCGCACGCTCGAGCACCTGGTCGACGTGGTGCTCCAGTTCGAGGGCGACAAGCACTCCGCGCTGCGCATGGTGCGCGGCATCAAGAACCGCTTCGGCAGCACCGACGAGGTCGGCTGCTTCGAGATGCGGGAGGCCGGAATCCATTGCGTGGACGACCCTTCGGGGCTGTTCCTGCACCATCGGGGCGACGCGGTGCCCGGGACCGCGGTGACGGTCGCCATGGACGGCAAGCGGCCCATGCTGGGTGAGGTGCAGGGGCTGACGGTGGACACCCAGGCGCCCGCGCCCCGGCGCGCGGTGAGCGGGCTGGACTACAACCGCGTTTCCATGGTCCTGGCTGTCCTGCAGAGCCGCGGGGGCGTCTTCGTGGGCAAGCAGGACGTCTACGCGGCCACCGTGGGCGGTATGCGGCTCACAGAGCCCGCCGCGGATCTGGCTGTCGCGCTTGCCATTGCGAGCGCCAGCCAGGATCTGGCGCTGCCCAGCGGCCTCGTGGTGCTGGGCGAGGTGGGGCTGGCGGGCGAGGTGCGCCAGGTGACCGGGCTGACCCGCCGGCTGGCGGAGGCGGAGCGGCTGGGTTTCACCGAGGCCCTGGTGCCGCCGGGCGCGGATCGCACCGGCCGCAGCATGACCGTGCGTGAGGTCGCCGATATCCGTGCCGCCCTTGCCGTTACCGGGTTGCGCCGGCGGCGCGGTGCGCAGGCCCCGGCGGAAATGGCTGAATGACAGCCGAAATCGAATGAGGTCGCGGAATCGAATTCGCTCCGGACCGGAATTCGGTTCGCAATTACCGGAATTCTCGAAAGACGGCGGAGGCCGGGATCCGATCGATCGGATCCCGGCCTCCGCCGCAGTGTGCTGAATTCAGACGAGATTGAAGGGCTCGGGGGCGCTGCGGACCGAACCGAGTTGCGCCACAACGGTGTAGGGGCCCGCCGGGACGGGAACGCGGTCGCCCGCGCAGTTGGGCTGGGAGGTGGCGCCGGACCAGGCGACGGTGAAGGCGGCCTGCTGGCCGGGGGCCAGGGTGTGCACGTCGGGGGTGCCGTCCGGGTAGCAGTCGGTGCTGGACCACAGCCTGCGCTGGCCGTCCAGGGACTGGACCTGGACCAGCTGCAGGCCCGACCCCATGTCGCGTGCGCAGGCGGTGCTGGAGATATTGGTGATGACGATGCCGAACTGCGGCGGCTCGCCGACCTTGTAGGTGGGCTGCCCGACCGTCACCTTCACGGCGAGCGACTGGTCGGGGCACATACCCAGCGCAGCCGGGGCGACGGCGCTCGGGGTGATACCGGAGGGCTTGGCCGCGCTCGGTTCCGGGGCGCCCGAGGAACTGCTCGCGGGCTTGGTGGTGGCCGCGGCGCTCGAGGTGGTGGCCTTGGCGTCCGTCTTGTGGTCGCCACTGCCCTTCAACAGCGCGAAGGCCACCCAGATCACCAGCGCGAGGCCGAGCACCATCGCGCCGATCGCGACCGCGCGACGGCGCCAGTAGATTTCGGGTGGCAGTGGTCCGTTCGGTTCCAGCACGCTGACAACGGTAAGCGCACCGTCCGGGTCATCCCGAGCAGGGTGTCGGCGTGTCGGACGTGAAAGCGCCCACGGGGGCGGTAAATTCCGCCGCCCGCAGGAGCGAAACGCGCATCCCCGGCAGAACCGGCTCCACCCCGGTGGAGCGGACTAGACCACCTCGCCGATGTTGCCGATGACGCGGTGCAGCTTGATCTCGCCGTCGCCGAGGTTGTAGGTGACACAGGCGATGGCGCACTCGCCGGTGGCCACCCGCTGGGAGATGATCATCGACCGCTGCATGATCAGGCGGGCGGTCTCCTCGACGTGGCGGGCCTCGAGCTCGTCGACCGACTCCAGGCCCTCGCGCCGGCCGATCAGAATGGACGGGGTGACACGCTCGACGACCGAGCGGATGAACCCGCCGGGGACGTTGCCGTGGTCGAGGGCGTCGATGGTGGCGCGGACCGCGCCGCAGCTGTCGTGGCCGAGCACGATGATCAGCGGCACCGACAGCACCTGCACGCCGTATTCGATGGAGCCCAGCACCGAGGCGTCGATGACGTGACCCGCGGTGCGGACCACGAACATGTCGCCGAGACCCTGATCGAAGATGATCTCGGCGGCGACGCGAGAGTCGCCGCAGCCGAACAGAACTGCCGAGGGCTGCTGCCCGGCGACGAGCTTGGCCCGGTCGGCCGCGCCCTGGCTAGGGTGCTGCAACGTGCCGTTGACGAAGCGCTCGTTGCCTTCGCGCAAGGCTTTCCAGGCACTGATCGGGTTGTTGTGCGGCATGTGTCCCATTTTCCATAGCCCCCTGGTTACCGGCGAGTCCTCAGCGTTACGGTCGGGCAAAGACGCGCCGACCGGATCGCCGCGCGCCCGGTGAGCCGCCGGGTGGGCGGAAACCGGCCTCGCCGAAATGGATACCATCGCGCGTGGCGGCGTGCGGGATTTCCCGGCTCCGAAACGGCCGGGAGGAGGCGAAGGTGGACAGCGACGCGCTCATCGACTGGTATCGCGAGACCGCGCGGGACCTGCCGTGGCGACGGCCCGGCGTCACGGCGTGGCAGATCCTCATGAGCGAGATCATGCTGCAGCAGACGCCGGTGGTGCGGGTCGAACCCATCTGGCGGGAGTGGGTGGCCCGCTGGCCGGTGCCCTCCGCCATGGCGGCCGCACCGCAGGGCGACGTCCTGCGTGCCTGGGGCAAACTCGGCTATCCGCGGCGCGCGCTGCGGCTGCACGAGTGCGCCCGGGTGCTGGCCGAGGAGCACGGCGACGAGGTGCCGGCCGACGTGGACGTGCTGCTGAGCCTGCCCGGGATCGGGGCGTACACCGCCCGTGCCGTGGCCTGTTTCGCGTACGGCCAGCGAGTTCCGGTGGTGGACATCAATGTTCGCCGCGTGGTGGCCCGCGCCGTGCACGGCCGTGCCGAGGCGGGCAATCCGGCGAACCGCGATCTCGCGGAAACCGAGGCCCTGCTGCCCGCGCGGGTCGACCGGGCCGTCGTCATGTCGGCCGCCCTGATGGAACTGGGCGCGCTGATCTGCACCGCGCGGACCCCGGATTGCGCGCGCTGCCCACTTCCCGTGTGCGCCTGGGTCACCGCGGGCCGCCCGGCCTCCGAGGTGGTGCGGCGCGTGCAGAAGTACGAGGGCACCGACCGGCAGGCGCGGGGCCGCCTGCTCGACGTCCTGCGCGGGGCGTCGGGTCCGGTGGAGCGGGTTCGCCTGGACCTGGCCTGGACTCGCGATCCGGGCCAGCGGGATCGGGCCCTGGATTCGCTGCTGGTCGACGGTCTCATCGAGCAGACCCCCGACGGCCTGTTCGCGCTGGCGGGCGAGGGCAGCTGAGCGCAGCCGGTTTCGCGGGATCCGGCCCGAAACTCAGGCGGCGACGAGGACTCGGCGGCGATTGCGGGTGCGGCTGCCCACCACCCGGCAGATCAGGTAGATCGTGAACGAGATGGTGGTGACGAAGGTCGAGATCGGGACGCCGGGGGCCAGCGACAGCAGAATGCCCCCGACGGCGGCGATCTCGGCGAACACGATCGACAGGATCGCCACCCGGGCCGGGCTGGCGGTGAGCTGGGCGGCCGCGGCGGCGGGAGTGATCAGCAGCGAGAGCACCAGCAGCGCGCCGACGATCTGGACGCCGAAGGCCGCCGTCACGCCGAGCAGCACGGCGAACACGATGGACAGCGCCCGCACCGGAACACCGCGCGCCACCGCCACTTCCGGATCCGCGCTGGCGAACAGCAGCGGGCGGTAGACGGCGGCCAGCACCACCAGCACGGCGGCGGTGCAGGTGGCCAGCAGGCCCAGCCCGGAATTCCCGACGCTGACCACCTGACCGGTCAGCAGCGAGAACTTGGAGCCCGCGCGTTCCGGGCCGAGCCACAGGAACAGCACCGACAGGCCGAGGCCGAAGGACAGCACCACGGCGATCACCGAATCACGTTCGCGGGCACGGGAACCCAGCACGCCGAACAGCACGGCCGCCACCACCGAACCGATGATGGCGCCCAGGCCGACGCCGATGCCGGCCAGCAGCGCGGCCGCCGCGCCGGTCAGCGAGAGCTCGCTGGTGCCGTGCACGGCGAAGGACATCTGGCGGCTGATGATGAGCGGGCCGATGGCCCCGGCCAGCAGGCCGAGCAGCGCGGCGGCGAGTACCGCCTGCTGCACGAAGTCGTAGGACAGCAGATGAGCGGTGGTGGAGACGTCGAACATCTGCGAGAACAGCTTGGACAGTTTGTCGATCATGCCATCGCCTCCGGTGCCTGCTCGCCATGGCTGTGCCTGTTTTCGCCGTGGCAGTGGGCCGCACCGGATTCGCCGAGGGCGTCCATGGCGTCGCCGGTGCCGACGACCACCAGGCGGCCGCGCACGCGCAGCACGTCCACCTCGGTGCCGTAGAGCTCGGAGAGGGTCTCGGAGGTCATGACCTCGTCGGGCGTGCCGATCCTGAACTGCCCGTCGACCAGGTACAGCACCCGATCCACCAGCGGCAGAATGGGATTGATCTCGTGCGTCACGAACAGCACCGCGGTGTCGTGGGTGCGCCGCCGCCGGTCGATGAGCTCGGAGACCAGCCGCTGATTCGCCAGATCCAGCGACAGCAGCGGTTCGTCGCACAGCAGCACCCGGGGATCACCGGCCAGCGCCTGCGCCACCCGCAGCCGCTGCTGCTCGCCGCCCGAGAGCGCGTCCAGCGGCGCGTAGGCGAACCTCTCCGCTCCCACGGCCGAGATCGCCTCCGCCACTTTGCGTTTGCGCTCCCTGCGCCCGCGCAGCCCGAGCCCCCACTGATGCCCGTCCACCCCGAGCCCGACGAGATCGACCCCGCGCAGCTGCGCCCCGCCCTCGATGGTCTTCTGCTGCGGCACGTACCCGATATCCGGATTCCCCACCCGCACCGGCGATCCCGCGACCTCCGCGGTTCCCGCGGTCAGCCCCAGCTGCCCCAGCAGCATCCGCATCAACGACGTCTTCCCGGACCCATTGGGCCCCAGCACCGCAATGAATTCCCCCGGCGCGACCTCGAGATCCAGCCCCTGCCACAACGTCCGCTCCCCGAACGACAGCCGCGCATTCGACAGCCGCACGGCCGGGGTGCCCCGGCCGCCGTGTGCGTTGCCTGCGCCCGTGGCCGGCGCGCCGGCGGCAGCGTTCGCCGTCGTTTCGACCTGCGCCGCAATGGTGTTCGTATCGGCGGTGGGGGTCGAGTCGGTCGACGGAGGAGGAGTCTCGGCGCAGGCCGAGCGGCCGGAGGGAGTGCGGGGGCGCGCTCCGGTGAGGGCGCAACCGGCTTTGGGCGTCGTCACGCCGGCGTCGGGTGCCTGCGCGGCCTGCGCGGGGTTCGCGGTCATAGTGGTACTCCCGGATGCGGCGGTCGGTCAGGACAGGGCCTTGGCGAGGGACTGGGCGTTGTTCGTCATCCAGGTGACGTAGTCCAGGCCCTTGGGGAGGGTTTCGGTGACCTCGACGACGGTGACGCCGGACTTGTCGGCGGTGGCGCGCAGGTCCTTGGTGAGTTTGTCCTCGGTCTGGATGTTGTAGACGAGGGCGCGGACCTGCTTGGCGCTCAACAGGTCTCGCACGGTGGCCACGTCCTGGGGCGCCGGGTCGGTGCCCTGTTCGACGGCCTCCTGGAAGGCATGCGGGGTCTTGTCGTCGGCCTTGGCGGCGGTGAGCAGGTAGGCGGCCAGCGGCTCGGTCTGCAGGACCGGCTGGTTCGGGTGCTCGGCGGAGATCTTGGCGGTCACGGCCTCGATGGGGGCCAGCTGCGCGGCGAAGGCAGCGGCGCGGTCGGTGAAGGCCTGCTTGTGGCCGGGGTCGATCTCGCCGAGGGCGTCGGCGATGTGCTGGGCGATGTGGCCGACCTGGTGCAGGTCGTACCAGACGTGCTCATTGGCCTCGTGGTCGTGACCGGCGGCCTCGGTCCGCGCGGAAGTCGGTGCGGCCGCACCGCTCTCGTGCACGTGGTCGCCCTCGGTGGCGATGTCGAAGGCGTTGACGGTCTTCGTGTTCCGGCCCGCGATGGCCTTGTCGATGAACTCGTCGTAGTGGCCGCCGTTGTAGACGACCAGCTTGGCGTCGGTGATCTTGGCGGCGTCGGCGGGGGAGACCTCGAACGAGTGCGGGTCCACCGTGGGGTCGTCGATGATCGATTCGACGGTCACGTCCGGCCCGGCGACGGCCCGGGTGATATCGCCCCAGACATTGGTGGAGGCGACGACGGTCGGCTGATCGGAGCTCTTGGCACTGCCGCAGGCGGTCACGGTGGCGACCGTCGCAAGTCCGGCGGCGAACACGGCAAATCCTCGGGCGAAGCTGGTGGTCACGCGGGGTACTCCTGGCACTGCGGCTTACTAGTAACGAAAACGATTGCCATTTGAATGTAGCGCAAACGACCGTTAGGCCCCTAGCCCCAGGTTGGGAGATGTGGCCTGCGACACCTGCGGCCTACCTCGGCCCCACGCGGAAACGGCCCCCGCGAACAGATGTTCGCGGGGGCCGCTTCGGTCGTGCGGTGTGGTCCGGCCTAGGTCATCGCCGCGACCGGCAGGCTCAGCAGCTGCGCGCAGCGGAGCAGGCCGAGGTGCGAGTACGCCTGCGGGTGGTTGCCGAGCGAGCGTTCGGCGACCGGGTCGTACTCCTCGGAGAGCAGACCGGTCGGTCCCGCCACATCCACCAGCTGAGCGAACAACGCCTCGGCGTCCTCCCGCTTGCCGATGAGCAGGTACGCCTCCACCAGCCAGGCGGCGCACAGGTGGAACCCGCCCTCACCGCCGGGCAGCCCGTCGTCGTGGTGGTACCGGTACACCGTCGATCCGCTGCGCAGCTCGGCCTCGGTGGCCACCACGGTGGCCGCGAACCGCGGATCCGAGGGATCGATCAGCCCGCTGAGCCCGATGTGCAGCGTGGCCGCGTCGAGGTCGGTGCCGTCGTAAGCCGCTGTGTAGGACTGGACTTCGTCGTTCCAGCCCTCGGTGCGGACCTCGTCGGCGATGGTGTCGCGCAGCGGCTCCCACTCGGGATCCGCCGGCCGCCCGAACTGCCGGGACAGGGTGAGCGCCCGGTCCACGGTGAGCCAGCCCATGACCTTGGAGTAGACGTGGTGGCGCGGATTGCCGCGGATCTCCCAGATGCCGTGGTCGGCCTCGCGCCAGCGGCGCTGCACCGCGGAGACCATGGCGTGCACCAGCTCCCAGTCCGCATCCGGCAGCGCCTTCGCGGGATCGTTGATGCCCTTGCGTTCCCGCGCGTGCGCGAGCTGGGAGATGAGATCCACGATGGGCCCGAACACGTCCAGCTGGACCTGCATGTTCGCCGCGTTGCCGACGCGCACCGGCCGCGAGCCGGCGTAGCCGGGCAGCTGGTCGATGACGGCCTCGGGGGGCAGTGTCTCGCCGTAGAGCGTGTACAGCGGGTGCAGTCGCTCGGGTCCGGGCAGGGTCTCGAGCACCCGGTGCACCCAGGCCAGCAGATCCTCGGCCTCGCCCAGCGAGCCCAGCGAGACCAGCGCGGACGCGGTGAGCGAGGCGTCGCGCAGCCAGCAGTAGCGGTAGTCCCAGTTGCGCACGCCGCCGATGTCCTCGGGCAGCGAGGTGGTGGCCGCGGCCAGGATCGATCCGGAGGGCGAGTGCACCAGCCCGCGCAGGGTGAGCGCCGAGCGCTTCATCAGATCCGGCTTGAGCGGCGGCAGTTCGAGTGTGCCCACCCATTCGGCCCAGTACCGCTCGGCCTCCCGGCGGCGGTCCGACTCGGCCCGCATGGCGGGCGCGAGATCGGAGGTGCCGCAGCGCATTTCGAGCACGATCGGTCCCTGTCGCGGGTCGACCACGGCGCGGGCGGTGTGGTGGTTGCCGTCGTCGATGATCTCCCATTCCACGCCGGGGGAGCGCAGCACGATCGGATCGTTGGGGCCCTCCACCTTGAGCCCGCCGGTGGCGGGCAGCAGCCGCACCGGCACCTGCCCGAATTCGGGGCGCGGCGCGAAGGTGATGACCGCTTTGGCGTCACCGGTGATGACGCGGGTCAGGTCGGTGCGCTCGGGTACCACGTCGTGCGGCAGGTAGTCGACGACCTGCAAACTGGACCAACGGGTTTCGACGGTCATGGTGCCGTCGACATAGCGCTGTGACAGCGGCAGGCTCGCGCGCTCGGGCTGAATGGTGAAGTGGCCCGCGCCCGGTCCGCCCAGCAGATGGGCGAAGACGGCGGCGGAATCGGGTTCGGGGTGGCACAGCCAGGTGACGGTGCCGTCCGGTGTGACAAGGGCTTTGGAGCGCGGGCTGGCCAGCATGGTCAGCCGCTCGATTCGAGGGGCGGAGGCACCTGCCAGCCACGTGCGGCGTTCCTCGAGGAGGAACGCCAGCGCCTTCGACACCTCCTCGGTGCTGGCGACCCGGTATTCGGCCAGCGATCCGCCGTCGCCGACCTTGATGCCGACGTCCGGTCCGGAGAGGCGTTTGAAGGCCTTCTCGTCGGTGACGTCGTCGCCGATGAACAGTGCCGCCGAGGCGCCCTGCTGATGCCGGACGATATCGAGTGCCGCGCCCTTGTCGGTCTCGACCACCGCGAGTTCGATGACCTCCTTGCCCTCGGTGGTCTGCACGCCGACCCAGCTGGCCGGGCCCTGGCGCACCGCAAAGACTGCGCGACGGCCGATTTCGGGGCTGGCATTGCGGACGTGCAGGGCCACACTGGCCGGTTTGATCTCGACAGAAGCGCCCGGATTGTCCTGCGCGATCTGCGTCAGGGTAGTGGTGACCTCCTGCAGCAGCTGTTTCGCGTCATTGTCGATGGCGTGCACGAAGCCGACATCGAATTCCGAACCGTGACTACCGATCAGCTGCACCTCGACGGGCAGCCGGGACAGGGCCGCGAGATCGCGCAGGGCGCGACCGGAGATCACGGCGGCGGTGGTTCCGGTGAGTCCGGCGAGAGCGCGTAAGGCGCTCACCGACTCCCGATGGGGATAGGCCTTGGTCGGGTCGGAGACGATGGGCGCGATCGTCCCGTCGTAGTCCGAAGCGACCAGCAGCCGTGGCACGCGGGCGATGGCCGACAGGGCACGGCGAAGTTCGAGTGACAAATCCTGTGCGCTCACGCATCCAACCTAGTGATCGGAGGAGATTTTTCAGGGCGCGAGTGATGCTACTGGGTCTTGATTGCTCACTCGTGTGTGCGGTGATACATAGCGTTTACGAGACACTTCCGGGTCGTTCACGCTTTTTGTGAGACACGCGCGGGTTGCTCTGCGTTCACCCCGGCTGACCAGCGGGGTTCCAGCAAACGCGCAACGGGCTGCCCGGTTCTCCGGACCGGGCAGCCCGTTGCGCATCGAGCGAACGCAAGCGTGCGTTCGTGCTACTCGCTATTCGTTGCCGCTGCCGATGAGCAGATCGACGGTGAGCTCCAGGCGCTCGGTCACATCGGTGGCCGAGGCGCGGCGGGTCAGCCACGCAACCAGATTCGACAGCCACACATCGGAGATGACGCGGGCGATGGCGAGCTGGCGGTCGCTGGGAACCTCGTCGGAGAGGGCACGGGCGAAGAACCGGTCCATCACCTTGCCGACCCGATCGACCTCGGCGGCCGCGGAGGCGTCGGCGAACATGAAGGCGCGGGTCATGGCCTCGGTCAGCAGCGGGTCGCGCTGCATGGCCCGGGTGACCTGGGTGAGCAGCAGGTGCATGCGCTCCTGCGGGGTGGCACCGGCGAGCGGCTTGCGCCGGCCCTCGAACTGCTCGAATTCCCGGGCCAGGGCGGACACCAGCAGGTGCACCTTGGACGGGAAGTACCGGTAGAGCGTGCCGACGGCGACATCCGCGCGTTCGGCGACCGCTCGCATCTGGACCGCGTCGTAGCCACCCTTGGATGCCAGCGCGAGCGTGGCGTCGAGGATGCGCTTGCGTCGGTCGCGCTGCGCCGCCGAGCTCAGATCCTCCTCGCTGAGGGTGGTGACGGGCGCGGTGCGTCCACCGGGCACCCCGTCGGCGGCCTGCGATCGGGAGGGACTGGCCATCGGTTGAGAGTCCTTTCCTGCACGAATCGTTCGGTTCATCTCACCCAGCGTCGACTGGGCACGAGTTCGTACCGCGGCCGGGACGGCGCTTGACTTCCGCCCGGCTCGAACATTAGAACATGTTCTAGGAGCTGAAGTCACGCCGGAAAGGCGGTATGGAGTGTGACCATAGCCACCACTGACGAGCATAAAGCCGTCCAGGAGTCGATGCGCGGATGGGCAACCGCCGTGCGCCCGATTGCAACAATGCGTTCCAGAGCACAGGCGGAACTGCGTTCCGGCGCGCCCGATTTCTGGCGCGAATACTGGCCGCGCCTGGCCGATCTCGGAATTTTCCGGGTCGCGGTGCCGGAGGAGGCCGGGGGCGCGGGTGGGACCGTCGGGGATCTGGCCGTGCTGGTGGAGCAGGCGGCACATGACCTGGTCGGCGGACCGGTGCTCTCGACGGCGTTGGCGGGACTCGTCGCCGGCGAGGCGCTCGACGAGATTACGCCATGCGGCGTCGCGCTCGCGGGCGAAATCGCAATATCCGTGGGCGAATCGGGCGCCTCGGTGTCCGGTGAGTGGGACTCGGTTCCGGGCGCCGCACCGGGTACGGCGGTGCTGGTCCCGGTACGCGACGGTGACCGTCACCTGTGGGCACTGATCGACGCCGACGCCGCCGGGCTGACCGTGGAGCCGCTGGCCGGCATCGACAAGACCGTGCCGGTGGCGCGCGTGGTGTGCGCGGACGTCGCCGTGGCCGCGGATCGCCTGTTCGAGCCCGGCTTCTCCGTGCTGGACCTGGCCGCCACGCTGGTCGCCGCCGAGGCCGCGGGCATCGCGGGCTGGTGCCTGGAGACCGCCACCGAATATGCGAAGGTGCGCGAACAATTCGGGCGCAAGATCGGCGAATTCCAAGCGGTCAAACACATTTGCGCGTGGATGCTGTGCCGGGCCGAACAGATTCGCGCCGTCGCCGCCGATGCGGCCGCCGCGGCGGACAGTGGTAGTGCGGAACTGCAGCTGGCCGCCGCCGTCGCCCTGTCCATGTCGCTGGATGCCGCGGTGGAGAATGCCAAGGATTGCATTCAGGTTCTGGGCGGAATCGGTTTCACCTGGGAGCACGACGCGCATCTGTATCTGCGCCGGGCCACTGCGCTGCGGCAGCTGCTGGGCGGTACCGCGCGCTGGCGGGCCCGGGTCGCCGAGCTGACCCTGGCCGGCATGCGGCGCACGGTCGGCGTCGACCTGGGCGCCGACGGCGAGCCCGGATCCGACTGGGAGACAGCCGGTCTGGATGCCGCCGAGGCGGCCGTGCTGGCGGCGGACCTGGCCAAGATCGCGGCGCTGCCGGAGCCGGAGCAGCGGGTGGCGCTGGCCGAGGCCGGACTGCTGGCCTCGCACTGGCCCGCGCCCTACGGTCGCGGCGCCGGACCCCTGCTGCGCACACGCCTCGACGACCAGATCCGCCAGGCGGGTATCGCGCTGCCGGACATCGCGATTGCCAACTGGGCGATCCCGACCCTGCTGCAGTGGGGCACCCCCGAGCAGATCGAGCGCTACGCCATGCCGACGCTGACCGGTGAGGTCATCTGGTGCCAGCTGTTCTCCGAGCCCGGTGCCGGGTCGGATCTGGCGGCGCTGCGCACGGTGGCCGAGCGGGTCGAGGGCGGCTGGAAGCTGCGCGGCCAGAAGGTGTGGACCTCGCTGGCCGATCGCGCCACCTGGGGCATCTGCCTGGCGCGCACCGACGCCTCGGCGCCGAAGCACAAGGGCATCAGCTACTTCCTGGTCGATATGAAGAGCGCGGGGCTGGACATCCGGCCGCTGGTGGAGATCACCGGTGAGGCGCGCTTCAACGAGGTGTTCCTCGACGATGTCTTCGTGCCGGACGACTGCCTGGTCGGCGAACTCGGCAATGGCTGGAAGATCGCCCGCTCCACCCTGTCGGCCGAGCGGGTCGCCATGGGCGGCAAGGGAATCGGGGACGAGCTGGAGGCATTGATCGCCGCCGCGCCGGCCTCGGGCCCGGGCGCGGAGCTGGTTACGGACCGGCTCGGCGGGCTCATCGCGGAATCGGTTGCCGGAACATTGTTGGAAGCTCGCGCGGCGCAGAAGCTGCTGTCCGGCGGGGACCCTGCCGCGCAGAGCAGCGTGCGCAAACTGGTCGGTGTGAGACACCGGCAGGCGGTAGCGGAATTCGCCGTCGAACTGTCTGGTGCGGCGGGCGCTCTGGAAACCGACGCGGTGAAAGAATTCCTGCTCACACGCTGTTTGTCGATTGCCGGCGGTACCGAGCAGATCCTGTTGACCGTCGCCGGTGAACGGATCCTCGGGTTGCCCCGCGAGTCGCACGGCTAGTCCACACCTGAACCGGGAGCATTACATTGGACTTCACCAGGGACGAGAGCCAGGACGCTGTCGCCGAGGTTGTCGTAAGTTTGCTGGAACGCGACAGCGCGCGTGATGTCGCGCTGTGGCCGATCATCGCGGACAGCGGCCTGCTGGCCGTGCCGCTACCCGAACGCTTCGGCGGCGACGATATGGGCCTGCTCGAGGTCGGGGCCATGCTCACCGAGCTGGCCCGCGCCGCCGCGCAGGCGCCCGCACTGGTCACCCTCGGCTTCGGCGTGCTGCCGCTGAAGGCGATCGGCCTGCCGGATGCCCTGGCGGAAAAGGTGTTTCCGGCCGTGGCCGAGGGCGCGGTGCTGACCGCCGCCCTGCACGAGCCCGGCTCGCCGTTCACGGTGAAGCCGGAGGCCACCGCTGTGACCGACGGCGCCACCGTGCGCGTCACCGGCCGCAAGGTGGCGGTGCCCTACGCCGACACCGCACGCTGGATCCTGGTGCCCACCGACAGCGGCATCGCCGTGGTGGACGGTGACGCCGCGGGCATCACCCGCACCGCGAGCCCGACTTCCGATGGCGTGCCGGAGTTTTCGCTCCAGTTCGACCAGGTCGTGATCCCGGCCGAGCAGCTGCTGCCCGGCGGGCTGACCGAACTGCACCGGTTCGCGCTGGCGAGCCTCGGCGCGGTGGCCGACGGCCTGCTCGCCGGCGTGGTCTCATTGACCGCCGAGCACGTGCGCACTCGTCAGCAGTTCGGCCGCCCGCTGGCCGAATTCCAGGCTGTCGCACAGCAGATCGCGGATGTCTACGTGGCCTCGCGGACGCTGCACGCGGCCGCCTGCTCGGCGACCTGGGCGCTGGCTCAGGACGAACAGGGCGCCGAGCACCTGGAGCGTATCGACGACGATCTCGACGTGCTGGCGTACACGGTGGCGGCGGAACTGCCCGCGGCCATGCAGAAGTGCCACCACCTGCACGGTGGTCTCGGGGTGGATATCACCCATCCGCTGCACCGCTACTACTCACAGGCCAAGGACATCGCCCGCTGGCTCGGCGGCGAATCGTTCCGGCTGGACCGTTTGGGAGCCAGATGTTCATCGAACTGACCGCGGAGCAGCGCAAGCTGCGCGACGAACTGCGCACGTACTTCACCGGTCTCGTGACTCCCGAAGAGGAGGCCGAGATGCTGGTGAACCGGCACGGTGACGCCTACCGCGCGGTGGTCAAGCGCATGGGCCGCGACGGCAAGCTCGGCGTCGGCTGGCCCAAGGAGTACGGCGGGCAGGGCTTCGGGCCGCTGGAACAGCAGATCTTCTACAACGAGGCGGTCCGCGCCGACGTGCCGGTGCCGCTGGTCACGCTGCTGACCGTCGGGCCGGCGCTGCAGTCGTTCGGCACCGAGGAGCAGAAGCAGAAGTTCCTGCCCGGAATCCTCACCGGCGACGTGCATTTCGCCATCGGCTACTCCGAGCCGGACGCCGGCACCGACCTGGCCGCGCTGCGAACCTCCGCGGTGCGCGACGCCAACGGCGACTGGATCGTCAACGGGCAGAAGATCTTCACCACCGGTGCGCACGAGGCCGACTACGTCTGGCTGGCCTGCCGCACCGGTTCCGCGGAGTCCCGGCACAGGGGCATCACGATCCTGATCGTGGACACCAGGGATCCGGGCTACTCGTGGACGCCGATCATCACCGCCGACGGCGCGCACCACACCAACGCCACCTACTTCGACAATGTCCGCGTCCCCGCGAACATGATGGTCGGCGAGGAGAACGGCGGCTGGAAGCTGATCACCACCCAGCTCAATCACGAGCGGGTGAGCCTGGGCCCGTCCGGCAAGATCGAGCAGCTCTACCACCGGGTGCACGACTGGGCGCAGGTCCAGGGCGTGCTCGGCGAGGCCGACGTGCGGCGCTCGCTGGGCCGCCTGCACGCCATGACGCGGCTGAACGAGCTGCTGAACTGGCAGGTGGCCTCCAATATGGAACGCCCCGACGCCGATCAGCGCGATGTCATCGCCGACGCCTCGGCGACCAAGGTGTTCTCCACCGAGGCGCTGCAGCAGGCGGGCCGCCTGGCCGAGGAGATCGTGGGCCGCTTCGGCGATCCCGCCGACCCGGCCACCGCGGAACTGCTGGTCTGGCTGGACAAGCGGACCAAGCAGAACCTAGTGGTGACCTTCGGCGGCGGCGTCAACGAGATCATGCGCGAGCTGATCGCCCAGATGGGCCTGCGCCTGCCCAGGGTCCCCAGATAGGAGCCACCCAACCGTGGAGAAGACGTACCCCAGGCGGACGAGATCATGCGCACTGTGCCCGATGGCCCAGATGGGCCTGCGCCTGCCGCGGGTTCCGCGCTAGATCGCAGAGGAGAGAGCGTGACGAAGAGTTTCACGGCCGACGAGATCCGCGAGGGCTTGGAGAAGATCAAGGCGGACGGTGAGTCCGCGGCGCGCGCGGGGCGCGATCCGATCAACCAGCCCATGATCAACAACTGGGTCGAGGCCCTCGGCGACGCCAACCCGATCTACGTGGACGAGGCCGCCGCCAAGGCGGCCGGGCACGCCGGCATCGTGGCCCCGCCCGCCATGGCGCAGGTGTGGACCATGCTGGGACTGGGCGGCGTCCGCGCCGACGACGACCCGATGACCCGCACCAACGACCTGTTCGACGCGGCCGGCTTCACCTCGGTGGTCGCCACCAACTGCGAGCAGGTCTACCACCGCTACCTGCAGCTCGGCGAGCAGGTGACGGTGCGGTCCAGCATCGGCGACATCGTGGGCCCCAAGCGGACCGGGCTCGGCGAGGGCTGGTTCACCACCTACCTCACCAACTGGTACGTGGGTGACGAGCTGGTCACCGAGATGAAGTTCCGCATGCTGAAGTTCGCGCCCGGCACCGGAAAGACGGCCGCTCCCAAGGAATCCGGCGAGGTGTCCGCGGAAGATCTGGCCAAGCGCGTGCGGCCGACCGTGTCCAAGGACACCGAGTTCTTCTGGGACGGAATCAAACTCGGGGAGCTGCGGATCCAGCAGCGGCCCGACGGCTCGCTGCAGCACCCGCCGGTTCCGGCGCTGTGGAAGGACCACTCGGAGCAGACCGACTATGTGGTCGCCTCGGGGCGCGGCACCGTCTTCAGCTTCGTGGTGCACCACGCGCCCAAGGTGCCGGGACGGCAGCTGCCGTACGTGATCGCCCTGGTCGAGCTGGAGGAGGGCGTGCGCATGCTCGGCGAGCTGCGCGGCATCGAGCCGGGCGAGGTCGAGGTCGGCCTGCCGGTCGAGGTGGGCTTCCTGAAGCTCGACGACGACAACACCGTGCCCTACTGGGAGGCCGTGCAATGACTGCAGTATCGCGGAGCGATTCCATCAGGGGTGGCGGTGGGGCGACGGGTGGGCCAGTCGAGCTGTCGGCCGTGCAGGTCGGAACCGTGTTGCCGGAGTTGGTGATTCACGCCGACACCACGTTCATCGTCTCGACGGCGCTGGCCACCCGGGACTTCCAGGACGTGCACCACGACCGCGACAAGGCGGTCGAGCGCGGGTCCAAGGACATCTTCGTCAATATCCTCACCGACACCGGTCTGGTGCAGCGGTTCGTGACGGACTGGGCGGGGCCGCGGGCCATCGTCAAGTCGATCGCGCTGCGGCTGGGCGTGCCGCTGTACGCGGGTGACACCCTCACCCTGAGCGGCACCGTGGCGGCCGTGGACGGCGCGGACATCACCATCGACGTGGTCGGCAACGACTCGCTCGGCGACCACATCACGGCGAAAGCCGTCATCTCCCTGCAGGAGGCACAGTGAGTGGGCTGAGCCGTAGCGCCGCCATCGTCGGCATCGGCGCGACCGACTTCTCCAAGGACTCCGGCCGCAGCGAACTGCGTCTGGCCGCCGAGGCCGTCACCGCCGCCCTGGCCGACGCGGGACTCACGCCCGCCGATGTGGACGGCCTGACGACCTTCACCATGGACACCAATACCCAGGCCGCCGTGGCGCGCGCCGCCGGTATCCCGTCCCTGAAGTTCTTCAGCAACATCCCCTTCGGCGGTGGCGCGGCCGCCGCGACCGTGCAGCAGGCGGCCATGGCGGTCGCGACCGGTGTCGCGGATGTCGTGGTGGCCTACCGGGCTTTCAACGAGCGCTCCGGAAACCGCTTCGGGCAGTTCGCGACTCACCTCGCGACCGGCAACCCGAGCTCCTCCGGAGTGGACAACGCGTTCTCCTACACCCACGGCCTGGGCACCCCGGCCGCGCAGGTGGCCATGGTGGCGCGCCGCTACATGCACGTATACGGCTCGCGCAGTGAGGATTTCGGCCGGGTGGCCGTCGCCGATCGCAAGCACGCGGCCGTGAACCCGGCGGCGCACTTCTACGGCAAGCCCATCACCCTGGAGGAGCACCAGGCCTCGCGCTGGATCGCGGAGCCGCTGCACCTGCTGGACTGCTGCCAGGAGACCGACGGCGGCGTGGCCATCGTGGTCACCAGTGCCGAGCGGGCCAAGGATCTGCCCAACAAGCCCGCGCTGATTGCCGGTGCCGCACAGGGTTCCGGTGCGGACCAGTACGTCATGACCAGCTACTACCGCGACGCCATGACCGGGCTGCCGGAAATGGGCCTGGTCGGCGACCAGCTGTGGGCGCAGAGCGGGCTGCGGCCGGAGGACATGCAGGCCGGCATCCTCTACGACCACTTCACCCCCTTCGTTCTCATGCAGCTGGAGGAGCTCGGCTTCTGCGGCCGCGGTGAGGCCAAGGACTTCATCGCCGACGGCGCCATCGAGATCGGCGGCCGCCTGCCGCTGAACACCCACGGCGGCCAGCTCGGCGAGGCCTACATCCACGGCATGAACGGCATCGCCGAGGGCGTCCGCCAGATCCGCGGCACCTCCGTGAATCAGGTCCAGGGCCTGGAGAACATCGTGGTCACCGCCGGCACCGGCGTACCGACCTCGGGCTTGGTGCTCACCGCCAACTGAGCGAGTCGCGAAGGCCCGGATGATCGTCGAGATCGTCCGGGCCTTTCACATGGAACCGCTTGGTATCCATAGAATCGGCCGGGTGTCCGACAAGTCTGAAATGGGCGAGTTTCTTCGGTCGCGCCGGGCGCGATTGCGGCCCGAGGACATCGGCTTGCCGGTGTGGGGGCGGCGGCGGGTGCCCGGGTTGCGGCGCGAGGAGGTCGCGCATCTGGCCGGGGTGAGTGTCGAGTACTACGTCCGGCTGGAACAGGGGCGGGCCGAGGCGGTTTCGGAGGGGATTGTCGACGCCATCGCCACCGCGCTGCTGCTGAGCGAGGACGAGCGACGGCACCTGCGCAATCTGGCGCGCCCACCGCGTTCGCTCTCCCGGGCGGGCGAACCCCTGCGCCCCGGGCTGCAGCAATTGCTCGATTCCATGACCCGCGCGCCCGCGTATATCGTCGGGCATCGCACCGACATCCTGGGGTGGAACGCCGCCGCGGTGGCGGTATTCGGCATCGATTTCGCGGAAGTGCCCGAATCCGAACGCACGTGGATGCATCTGATCTTCTTCGACCCGCACATCCGGGCGATCACGGCCGATGTGGCGCTGGTCGCGGGCCACATCGCCGCGGATATGCGGCTGCAGGCCGGCCACCGGCCCGACGACCCGGAACTGCGGGCCATGCTGCGCGACATGAACGAACGCAGTCCCGAGTTCCGGGAGTACTGGGAGACGCACGAGGTCAACGACTTTCAATACGGCCGCTACGTCGTGCACCACCCGCTCGTCGGCGACCTGCACCTGGATTACGAACTGCTGGATATTCCGGCCGATCCCGGGGTACGAGCCCTCATCGCCTACACCCCGGCGCCGGGCACCGATACCGCGCGGGCACTGGACTCATTGCTCGACGAGAGCACCTCCGAGGCCAAACGGTGCAGCTGATCCGCGAGCCGATGGCCGTGATCAGTCGATGGTGCCTTTCGGCACGACCCACACATGGGGCTGCCGGGTGACTGCGGCGATGTGTTCGAAGTCCGCGTCGTAGTGGACGACGACCGCGTCGTGGAATTCGGCGACGGCAGCGGTCATGAGGTCGACGATCCCTGCTGAGCGATGCAGCCCCTGGCGAGCGAGCAACTGCTGAACCTCACGCGCACGGTCAGTGATCGCCTCGTTGACAGGCAGGTTCACATACAGGGCGCGGCGGCGTTGCGCGATCTTCTGCAGATCGGCCAGATTGCGGCCCGAGTATCCGGCTTCGAGATCAACGGTCACACACGTGGCTGCGGCTCGGTTGGCGATCAGCCCGGTGATCACGGCGCGCACGGCGTCGTCGCGGATCCGCGCGACGGCCGAAGTATCGATGAGGTGCAGTCGGAGCGGCGTGGGTTCGTTCAACGGCGGGCCCGGCGCATGACCTCGGGATCGCCGATGTCCGGGCCGATCCCGATGCTGTACGGGTCGTCGAGGATCTGTTCGATGCGTTGCCTGCGCTCGGCCACGAACTTGAGCGCGGCGTTGACCGTGTCCTTCTTCGTGGTGGTTCCGAGTTCCTTGGCGGCCAGGGCGAGAGCCTCGTCATCGAGGTCGATCATCGTCTTCATATATCTCATGATATGTCTCCGGCATTAGTGCCAGCAATATTCAGCAGGTATTCGGCACGGTCGCCGCTCTGGATTGCTGATCGACCCAAGTCGGTGCCGGTGCTGTTGCGGGGGCTGTCCCGAGGTATCCGGACATAGTGTCGCGTTCCTCGAAAGGGGTGCGGCTGCGCAAGATTCGGTGGCGGTTACCGGCGGCGGCGTAGATTGGGGCGCAATTCATCTGTGGCGAAAGGGATCGTGATGACCTTGCGGGAACGGTTGAATGAGCTGCCGGTGATGGGGAGTGCGCCGGTGTATGGGGAACCGCACGAGACTTCCGATGGGACCACGATCATTACGGTCGCGGCCGTGAGTGGCTGGCGCGGGTCGCGGCCGCTCGGCATATTCGTCATCCGCGACGGTGAGGTCAAGTGGGAGCCGGCCGTGGACGGCTCCCGTATCGCGACCCTCGGTGTCCTCACCGGCCTGATCGCCGCGACCCTCGGCACCTTGGCCCTGGTCAAGCAGCCGCCGTGGCCGAACATGCGCATCTGGGATATCCGCTACCGCGCTAGCTGATGGCCCTGAACTGGGCGGACAGTACGGCCGCCAGCTGATTCACGCTCTCCGCGGTACCCGGCGCGAGACCGGTGCGGGCGCCGGCGAAGCGGTCGAAGACCAGGCCCTCGAGGACCGCGATGAAATCGGCTGCGGCAGTGGCCGGGTCGGATGCGCCGAGGGTTTCGAACAGGGTGGTGGCGTGCCGGTGCGAGAAGAGCGAGCTCGCGAGTTTGTCGTGCATGTTGGCATCGCCGAGCAGTTCGATGATGAGGGCGTGCCGGGCGATCAGATGGTTGCGGCGTTGCGCGAGTAGGCGATCCAGCCAGCCCGCGATGCCTGCCGCGAGCCGGTCCAGGGCGCTGTCCGTGCGGGTTCCGGATGCTCCCGTCGGCGCCGCCAGGTCCGCTTGCCGGGCCGCGAAGTCGGTGCGGGAGCGGATGGTGATGCGGTCCACGATGCCCTCCAGGAGGGCTCGTTTGGTGCGGAAGTAGTAGGACGTCGATCCTGCGGGGAGTTCCAGTGCGGTGTCCAGGGCGCGGTGGGTGAGCGCCCGGAGTCCTTGGGTGGCAATGAGATCGATGGCGCTGTCCACGATGAGGGTGCGCCGGTCGGGTGTGGAGGTGGTCACCTTTGCTCCTCTGCGGCTCCGTGATCCTCTACAACTATAGAGGAAGCTCTACAGAAGTAGAGGATGCAGGGAGGTTGTCATGGAAACGCCGGAGATCGTGCTCGATGCCGACCAGCGCCACGCCGCCGAGCAGCTGGCCGCCATTGCCGCGCGGGTGGGCCGGAGATGGCGGCGCCCGCGCGGGCTGTACCTGTACGGCGGGCCGGGGCGCGGCAAGACCATGCTCATGAACCGCTTCTTCGCATCGGTGTCCTCGAATCGCAAGCGGCGCTACCACTTTCACGCCTTCTTCGCGCAATTGAATGCCGGAATCCACGAGTACGGGAATATCGACGCCTCGGTGGACGCGCTGCTCGGCGACGCGGATCTGATCTGCTTCGACGAATTCCATGTGCACGACTCGGGCGATGCCCGGCTCGTGACACGACTGCTGGACACGCTGTTCGCCCGGCGCATCACCCTCGTGGTGACTTCGAACTATCCGCCGCAGGACCTGCTGCCCAACCCTCTCATGCACGGCATGTTCGTGCCAACCATCGAGCGGATCCTCGAGCACCTGGACGTGGTGGCGGTGGACGGTCCGCAGGACTACCGCATGCTCGGGGGCCGGCACACCGGCTTCGCCGCCGGGCACTACGTGGTCGGGGCCTGCCCGGTGATCGGCGCGGTCGATCTACCCGTCGCGCATCGGCGGCTGCACGCCCGCGCGGTGGAAAACGGGGAGCTCACCGTCGATTTCGCGGAGCTGTGCGGTATCCCGGTGTCGGCGGCCGATTTCCTGGGGCTCACCCGTGAGATCCGCCGCTGGGTGGTGTGCGCGGTGCCGCCCATGGGGACGGTCCCGCCGGACTGGGTGATGCGCTTCGTGAATCTGGTCGACGTGCTCTACGACGCCGACCTGGAACTGTCGATCTTCGCCGACGTACCGCTGGCGGAGCTGGGCGGTGCCGGCAATGGGGTGAGGGTGGCGATCGAGCGCGTCCCCGATCTCTACCGCACCCTGAGCCGGCTCGCGGAGCTGCGCGAACCGGCAAACCTCGAGTCTCGATAGCCGTTCGGCGAAGCCCCGGTGAACTGGCCGACTTGATCGACGTGCACGGTTCACGTGCCGTCAACGCGGAGGGGGTCTGGCGTTGCGGGCCGCTTCCTACCGTGGCGTCAGGAGCAGCACCGAACCGGAGGGGAACGATGCGAATCCGCGAGCAGGCAAGGGATTCCGCGCCGCGGAACCCGAGCATACCGAGTAGTCCCCATATCCGGAAAAGCGCCCGCCTGCGGGTGCTGGTCGTCGCCGAGTCCTTTCTTCCCCAGGTCAACGGCGTCACCAACTCCGTGCGCCGGGTGCTGGATCACCTGGCCGCCAAGGGTCACGAGGCCACGCTGGTGGCGCCGACCGGCCCCGGCAAGTACGCCGGGTTCCGCGTGCACGTGGTGCGCGGGGCCCGGCTGCCCTTCTACCGGGATTTCCGGATCGGGCTGGAGACCCGCCGCCGGCTGCGCAAGATCATGCGTGAATTCCGGCCCGATGTCGTGCATATCGCCTCGCCGGCGACGCTCGGCTATCAGGCGGCCAAGGTCGCGAACGAACTCGGGATTCCGACCGTCGCCATCTATCAGACCGATCTGGTGGGTTTCGCGCTGCGCTACGACCTGCCCGGCGGCGTCCGCGCCATGACCGCGCTGACCCGGCGCATCCACCTGCGGGTGGACCGCACCCTCGCGCCCTCCACCGCCAGCCTGCGCCAGCTGGAGCTGATGGGCATTCCGGGACTGGGCCGCTGGCCGCGCGGGGTCGACCTGCAGCAGTTCGGTCCCTTCCGGCGGTCGGCGGAACTGCGAAAGCGGCTGGCCCCCAATGGCGAAGCGCTGGTCGGCTATATCGGGCGCCTCGCGCCGGAGAAGGAGCTCGAGCTGCTCGCCGCACTGCGGCCGCTGCCGGGTGTCCGGCTGGTCGTGGTGGGCGGCGGCCCCGAGGAGAAGCGGCTGCGGAAGCTGTTGCCGGACGCGGAGTTCCTCGGCGTGCTGCACGGTGAGGAACTCGCGGCGGCCTACGCGTCGCTGGATGTGTTCGTGCACACCGGCCGCCACGAAACCTATTGCCAGGCAGCGCAGGAGGCGCTGGCCTCCGGTGTGCCGGTGGTCGCGCCCAAGTCGGGCGGCCCGATCGACGTGGTCACGCCCGGCGCGGGTTTCCTCTATCCACCCGGCGACGCCGAGGCGATGACCGAACTGGTGCGCCGCCTGGTCGAGGACCCGCGACTGCGCGAGCAGACCGCGCAGACCGCGGTGCGCAGTGTGCGCGACCGGTCCTGGACGGCCGTCAACGATCTGCTCATCCGTCACTACCGCGAGGTGATCGCGGAACGCCTGCAGGCGGATTCGACTCTGCAGTCCGATTCGACGCGGGGCGAGTTCCCGGCCACCAAGGAGGCATCCTGATGCTCCGCATCTCCGTTATCGGCACCGGATACCTGGGCGCCACCCATGCCGCGGGCATGGCCGAACTCGGCTTCGACGTGCTCGGGGTGGACAACAACCCGGCCAAGGCCGCGGCGCTGTCCGCTGGGCGGGTGCCCTTCCACGAACCCGGGCTGCCGGAACTGCTGGCCGGGCACGTGGCGGGCGGGCGGCTGCGTTTCGGCACCTCGCTGGTCGAGGCCGCCGAGTTCGCCGACGTCCACTTCCTCTGTGTCGGAACGCCGCCCGGGGTGAACGGGGCCGCCGACCTGTCGCAGCTCTACGCCGCGCTGGACGGGCTGGTGCCGCACCTGACCCGCAACTGCCTGATCGTCGGCAAGTCCACGGTGCCGGTGGGCACCGCCGAGGCGCTCACCGCCCGCATCGCCGAGCTTGCGCCGGAAGGGATTTCGGTCGATCTGGCCTGGAACCCGGAGTTCCTGCGCGAGGGGCACGCGGTCTACGACACGCTGCACCCGAACCGGCTGGTCTTCGGTGTCACCACGCCGGACGCGGAGTGGGCGCTGCGGCAGGTGTACGCCACGCCTATCGCAGGGGGCTCGCCGGTGGTGATCACCAACCTGCCGACCGCCGAGCTGATCAAGGTCTCCGCGAATGCCTTTCTGGCGACCAAGATCTCGTTCATCAATGCCATGGCCGAGCTGTGCGACCTCACCGGCGCGGACGTGACCCTGCTGGCCGACGCGCTGGGCCACGACGACCGGATCGGCCGCAAGTTCCTGGGCGCGGGCCTCGGCTACGGCGGCGGCTGCCTGCCGAAGGACGTGCGCGCCCTGATTGCCCGGGCCACCGAGCTCGGTGCGGGGGAGTCGGTCGACTTCCTGCGCGACATCGACGCGGTCAACCTGCGCCGCCGCGAGCGGGTGGTGCGGGAGACCTTGGAGCTGCTGGGCGGTCACCGCCCGCGCGGCCGGGTCGGGGTGCTGGGTGCGGCGTTCAAGCCGCTCTCCGACGACGTCCGCGATTCACCCGCCCTCGATGTCGCGCAGCAGCTGCACGCGGCCGGGGTCGAGGTGACCGTATTCGACCCCGCCGCAACGGGTCCGGCGCGCGCCGTCGCTCCGCAGCTGGTCTTCGCCGCCACCCCGGCGGCCGCCCTGCACGAGGCGGATGTGGTCCTGCACCTGACCGAGTGGCGCGAATTCCGGGAACTGGATCCGGGCTTCCTGCGCACGGTCGCCCGCGGCCGGGTCATCATCGACGCCCGCAATACCCTCGACCCCGAACCGTGGCTGGCGGCGGGCTGGGACTTCCGCGCCCTCGGCCGCCTGGTCGAGCCGCGCACCCTGGCCGGCCGCGTCGGCGCGCCCGCCGGCACCGCCTATCCGGCACCGGCTGTCCGGGCGCCGGTCGCCGAACCGGCCCGCGCTCTGGCTCAGCCCTCGCCGCTGACCCGCCTGCGCGCCCGCGTCCGCCGCACCGCCTGATCGCTACGGTCCCGGACCGTCGACCCTCAGCCCGGCACGCGGCCTCCCCGCGTCGCCGGGCTGCTGCGCCACGGCGTGCGGCCTGGTGCCTTCCTGCCTCGAGTGCGCCGAGTGGCTCTCCTGCCTCGCGAGACCGGCGTGCGTCCCTCGTTGCCGTGCGATCTTGATCTGCGCTCCGGGTGGCTCGGATCGTGCACGGATGGTGATAAGT
This sequence comes from Nocardia sp. NPDC059229, assembly GCF_042754165.1. Taxonomy (NCBI): domain Bacteria; kingdom Bacillati; phylum Actinomycetota; class Actinomycetes; order Mycobacteriales; family Nocardiaceae; genus Nocardia; species Nocardia sp. NPDC059229. The sequence continues at coordinate 293,272 of NZ_JBHZAK010000005.1, read as the reverse complement.
GGGGTTGCGGCGGCAGGCTCGGCCTCGACCGGGATGACCTGGGTTTTCGGGTCTGGCGCGGGATGCCGCGCAGGTGGGGGATTTATGCGCGGCGGGTATGTGATTCCAGCTTCACGATTTTGGTCCTGACGGACCGCTCGGCATGTAACTATGTGCCTGATTCCGCTGGACTCTGGTTAGGAGTATTCGTGACTGGGGTGGGGACGGTGGCAGCACGCGCGATCGCATTGATCGGGCTCGTGATGCTGGCTGTCGTCGCACTGCGCGGGTACATTCCGGGAACCGGAGGACCCGCCGCGCCACATCCGTCGTCGGCGGTGTCACTGGCCTTGATGCCGGTGCTGCTGCTGGTCTCGATGGTGATTCTGGTGGCAGGTGTGATCAACAGCCAGCATCGCCTCCCGCTCGCCATGCCCGAACCCGACCGCGAGTCCGCGGTGCGCGTGCCGGGCCTGCGGCGGCTCGGGCTGCTGCTGCTGGTCGGGATCGCGGCCATCGCGCTGATCGCGACCGCGGTGCTGTCGGTGTACCTGGTGACGCCGGCGCGGCAGACCCAGGTGGGAACGCCGCCGAGCGTGTCCGCCACCGGGACCGCCCCGCAACCACAGGAGACCGTGGCACCGCCGGAGGAGGCGGTCCCCGAGCCCACCCTCACCGGCACCGCGCTGCTGCTGGTCGGCATCACCGCCGGCGTGCTGGTGCTGATCGCCATGACCGGCCTGGTCGTGGTGGCGGTGGGCTCGAACCGCCGGCCCTCGCTGGAGCGCACGCCCCTGCCACCGCCCACGGCCACCGAGGCGGTCTCACTGGCCAAGGTCGCCGAGATGGGCCTGGCGGCCATGATCGCGCCGGGCCAGGACCCGCGCACCGCCATCATCGCCTGCTACGTCGCCATGGAACGCGGTCTGGCGACGGCGCGGGAGGTCGCGCCGCTGGCCTCCGACACCCCGTCCGAGGTGCTGGCGCGAGCCTTCGACCGCGGCTTCCTGCACGACGCCTCGGCGCGGGAACTGGTGGCCCTGTTCGAGGAGGCGCGGTTCAGCCCGCACTCCATGCTGGAGTGGCAGCGGATGCGCGCCGAGCAGCTGCTCCGCATCGTGCTGGCCGATCTACAGGGGCAGGCGGCATGAAAGACGGTGTGGCAGTGCGGATCCCAAGGGACCGAACGGGGGTCCGGCCATGAATCGGAGCGCGATCGTGGCAGGCGCGGTGGCGCTGGCCCTGCTGTTCGAGCTACTCGCTCTCGGCGATCAGCGCGAGCATCTGGTCGCCCTCACCGCCGTTCCGGTGGCCGCGGCGCTGGGACTGCTGGTGTGGTCGCTGGTGGAGCGGTCGCGCCGGCTCGCCCCGCCCGAACCGGACGACAACGACATCGACAACGGTCCCGTCGAGATGCTGCACCGCTGGCAGGCGCGCGCGCAGATGCTGGCCGACCGCTCCGAGGGCTCGCGCGCGGAGTGGGATCGGCACCTGCGGCCGCTGCTGGCCAAGGAATTCGAACTGACCAGCGGGCACCGGATGGCCAAGAACCGGCGTGCGCTGGAAGTGGCGGGACAGCTGCAGTTCGGGCCCGAGCTGTGGCGCTGGGTGGATCCGGCGAACTCGGCGCTGCGCGATCAGGTCAATCGGGCTCCCGGGCGCGAGGCCCTGGACGAAATCCTGCGCCGACTGCAGAACATGTGAGATGAGATGCGAGACATGCGATGACATCACCGATGGACGTGACCATCAAGCGCACCGACGCGGTGCTGCGTGAAGTATCCCGGGTCGTGGTTGGCAAGCGGGACGAACTGCAGCTGATCATGATCGCGGTGCTGTCCGGGGGCCACATCCTGATCGAGGACCTGCCCGGACTGGGCAAGACCCTCATCGCGCGCTCCTTCGCGACCGCGCTCGGGCTGAACTTCACCCGCGTGCAGTTCACTCCGGATCTGTTGCCCGCCGACCTCATCGGGTCGACGATCTACGACATGCATTCGGGCCGTTTCAGTTTCCGGCGCGGCCCGGTCTTCACCAATATGCTGCTGGCCGACGAGGTCAACCGCACCCCGCCCAAGACCCAGGCCGCCCTGCTGGAGGCCATGGCCGAGGGGCAGGTCTCGATCGACGGCGAAACCTTCCCGCTGCCACAGCCTTTCGTCGTCTTCGCCACCGACAACCCGATCGAGTACGAGGGCACCTACCCGCTGCCCGAGGCCCAGCTCGACCGCTTCGCCATGCAGCTGCGGCTGGGCTACCTGTCGGAGACCGACGAGATGAACATGATCCGCCGCCGCCTGGAACGTGGCTCGCAACCCGCCCAGATCGGGCAGGTGGTGGATGCCGACGGCCTGCTGGAGATGCGGCAGTCGGTGGAATTCGTGACGGTGCATCCGGATGTGGTGGGCTACGTCGTCTCCCTCGCCTCGGCCACCCGCGGGCATCCGCAGGTGGAGGTCGGCGCGAGCCCCCGCGCCGAACTCGACCTGGTGCAGATGGCCCGCGCCCGGGCCCTGCTGCACGGCCGCGACTACGTGGTCCCCGAGGACGTGAAGGCGCTCGCCGTGCCGGCCATGGCCCATCGCATCACGCTGCGCCCCGAGATGTGGGTCCGCCGCATCCGCGGCGAGGACGTGATCTCCGAACTGCTGCGCCGCCTGCCGGTCCCACGCGCCACCCAGGCCTGAGGCGCGTATGAAGCATCGCGACACGAGTACGGCGGTCGAGGCCGAATTGCGCTGGCGGCCCGCACCGTTGGTGTTCATGCTCGCCGCGGTGTCCGTGCCCGCCCTGGTGCTGGCGCTGGTACTGGGCAAGTGGCAGCTGGTGGTGTTCGCCGCGCCCATGCTCGGGGTGCTGGCCACCGCGCCGCTGCAGCAGTCCCGCACCCGCATCCAGGTGGACGGGGCGGGGGTGCTGCGCTGCTTCGAGACCGAAGAGGTGGTGCTGACCGCCGCGGCGTTCGTGGAACGCGGGCACGCGCTGCTGCGGCTGCATCCGGAACCCTTGCAGAGCATGGAGATCCACGTCGAGGAGACGGTGGACTCCGGCACCGCGCCCGCCGGGCTGCGGCTGGCGCTGTCGGCCCCGCGCTGGGGCCGATATCCGGTGCCGATGCGGGTGACCGCGCTGAGCCCGGCCGGGCTGGCGGTGGCCTCGGTGCGATTGCGTGCCGGGGAGGTGTACGTCTATCCGATCACCGATCCGCAGCGGATGCGCCTGCCGCGCACCGAACTTCCCGAACGGATGGGCACCCATCTCACCCGCCGGGCCGGGCCGGGCGTGGAGTACGCGGATATCCGCGCGTACACGCCGGGGGATCAGCTGCGCACCGTGAACTGGCCGGTGAGTGCGCGGCGCGGGCAGCTGTTCGTGACCGAGCGCTTCACCAACCGGGCCGCGGATGTGGTTGTGCTGGTGGACACGTCGATGCAGGCGCCCGGGCCCGCGTCGGACTCACTGGAGCTGTCGGTGCGTGGCGCCGCACAGGTGGCCCAGTCCGCGCTGCAGGCGGGCGACCGCACGGCCGTCGTGTGCCTGGGCCGCACCCCACGCTGGCTGCGACCGGATATCGGCCGCCGCCAGTTCTATCGCATCGTGGACGCCGTGCTGGATGTCGGTGACGAGCACATCCTCACCGAGGGCACGCTGGCGCCGCACGCCGCGGTGCCCATCGGGGCGGTCATCGTCGCCTTCTCCACGCTGCTCGACACCCAATTCGCCCTGGCCCTCATCGATCTGCGCAAGCGCGGCCACGTCGTGGTGGTGGTGGACGTGCTGCGCGGAACGCCGTTCGGCGACGGCCTGGATTCCACCCTCGCGCGCATGTGGCAGCTGGAACGCACCTCCATGTATCGCGATATGGGCACCGTCGGCGTCGACATCGTGCCCTGGCCCGAGGACACCCGCCTCGATCAGGTCATGCGCCTGCTGCCCGAACACCGCCGCACCGTGAGGGTTCGCCGATGACCAAGTTCCTCGCCGTGCTGTCCGGGCTGCTGCTGGCGGGCGCGGTGGCCATCGTGCTGCCGTGGGCCGCGATACCGGTGATCATCCTGGCGGTGGCCGGCTGGCGCTGGCGGGTGTGCGCGGTGCTGGCCGTGCTCGGGGCCATGGCGGCGCTGGCCTGGGTCGGGACCGGGGCGCTGGTGGCGGGCGGGATCGGGCTGGTCGCGACGACCTACCTGCTGAACACGGCGACCGTGTCGGCTCCGGTGGGCGTGGTGCCGACGACGATTCCGTCAGTGGCGGGCGCACTGGTGTTCACGGTGGCGGCTGGGGCCGCGACCGTGCTGCCCACCGGACTCACCTGGGTGCCGATCCTGGCGCCGTTCACCGTGATCGCGTTGTACGCCTTGCTGGTTCGCGGACTGACGGACGATCGGACCGTCGGCCGAGCCGAGAACACTCCCGGCGGCTGAGCCGAAAATCGCTTCGAATCCGGCTGTGAGACTGGTTCACTCGCGCCATGGACGAACAACAGATGATCAAGGCCTCGAAACGGTTGTCGAGGCATCTACGGCACGCCCCCGAGGCCATCGGCATCGAGCTGGACCCGGCCGGGTGGGTGGACGTCGCCACGCTGCTGTCGGCGCTGGGCCGGCACGGGCGGGCGCTCTCGCGTCCCGAACTGGACGAGGTGGTGGCGCGGAACAACAAGCGCCGCTTCGAATTCGATGCGACTCGGACCCGGATCCGCGCGAGTCAGGGGCACAGTGTCGACGTTGACCTGGAGTATCGGGCGACCGTACCGCCCGCGGTTCTCTACCACGGCACCGTTGCCGCGGCCCTGCCCGGAATTCGCGCCGAGGGGCTGAAGCCCATGCGCCGCCACGACGTTCACCTGTCGGCGGATACCGAGACCGCCGTCAAGGTCGGGGCACGACGTGGCAGACCCGTGGTACTGACCGTGGCTGCCGGCGCGATGCACCGCGACGGGCACGAATTCCGGGTCAGCACCAATGGGGTCTGGCTGGTGGCCGCCGTCCCGCCCGGATACCTGTCCGGACTCTGAGCGGGGCGGCCGCCGCGGCGACTACTGGAGGGCGGGGGGCATGCGGGTCGGCTTGATGCGGCCGGCGTCGATGAGCGCCCGGAATGCCGCCGCTTTGCGCGCGCACTCCGCAACCGGGCAGCGGCGGTGCTGCTGCATGGTGCGATGGGCTTCCTGGACGCCCAGCGGGTGATCCGGAGCGAGGTGCGACCAGGCGGAGGTGTCGGGAGTTGCCAGCGCTAATACGCTGCGTTCCTTGTTGATTCGATCGCGGATGCGTTCTACGGAGAGTCGGTCCGGATCGTGATGGGGGTGGTGCAGGCTCATGATGGTGACAGCCATGATCACGAGCGTTGCGAGAGTGGCCGTGAACACTTGCCAGGCGGCCATTTGTTCACCTTCTCCATGTCTTTCGGTAGTAGTCAGCTAGATATTCAGTTGGTTAGCTAGATATTCACCGTATGCCTGAAGACGTTACGCCTCCAGCGCGTCTTGGGTCAGGTTCAATCGAATTTCGGCCGCTTTGAGCAACTCGGCTCTCGCCGATCCCGGTGTCGCGCTGCAGGTTTGCGGCCATCTCGATATCCGGAATGCGGCTTATGGCCGGATTGTCGTGTCACCCACAGTGTCTCGGCCCCTCGCCGGCTGCCCAACAAGATCAGGGAGCTCCCACCGAGGAAATCTGTCCGATTTCCGCAGTGAGAGCTCCCTGATCTTGAAGCTCTGTTCGGGTTACGAGTGGGTGAGGACCACGTCCGCGAGGACGGGGGCGTCGTCGCGCTCGACGACGGTGACCGCGATGACGAGTTCCCCGTCCTGCTGCCAGATTCGGGAGCGCAGGGTCTCACCGGGGTACATGACGCCGGCGAAGCGGGCGCGGAAACCCTTGACGCGGGACACATCCGAGGCCAGGACGGTGTCGGTCGCGGTCTTCAGGACCAGGCCGTAGGTGCACAGGCCGTGCAGGATCGGGTTGGGGAAGCCGGCGTTGCGGGCGAATTCGGGGTCCGAGTGCAGCGGGTTGCGGTCGCCGCACATGCGGTAGAGCAGCGCCTGCTGCGGCAGGGTGGGGGTGAGTACCTCGAAATCCGGTGCCCGGTTCGGAAGTTCGGTCTTCGCGCTGGGGCCGCGGTCGCCGCCGAAGCCGCCCTCGCCCTTGGCGAAGATGGAGGAGCGCGACGTCCACAGGGGTTCGCCGTCGGAGCCGACGGCGGTGTCCTCACGCCAGATGACGGCATTGGAGCCCTTGTCCCAGATCTCGCTGATGCGGCCGGAGATGCTGCCCTTGCCGGAGGCCGGGATCGGGCGGTGCACGATGATCTCCTGGCTGCCGTGCACGACCTTCGCCAGATCGATGTCGATGCCGTCGAACTTCACCTTCGGCGGCTCGGTCTCGTGGAAGGACGGCGCGACGGTCGCGAAGGACGGCAGCACCTGCGGCTCGCGATCGTCGACGTAGCGCAGCTCGGCGGCGTCGGTCCAGCGGTTGCCCGCGCCGAGCGCCAGGTTGTAGGTCTGCACATCACTGGCGGACCAGCTGAATTCGCGCGCGGGAATCTGCGCGCCGAGCGCGACACTCAAATCGATGGGCATGAAAGGTTCTCCTCGTCACTCGCGTCCGATGGTCCGGCGCGGCTCGCCTCCCCGCAAGCCGCCGCCCCGCTGACCGGGTCGCGCTCGAAAGTCTGGTTCCCGGCCCGCCGCGGGAAAGAGCGCTCGCGGCGGCGGGCACGGGCTGTTCAGTTGTCCGCGCCCCGCCGGGATAGAGCGGTACGGCGGGGCATGCGGGGTGGGTTGGGCGCGGACTCGACGTGACCCGACTCGCGCCCAACCCGATCCTGAACCGGGTTGGGACGGTTCAGGACGCTTCTTGGGACGACACCGTCTCGGCCACCGGCGCGCCGTTCTTGGCCTTGGCGGCGATGTCCAGGGCGGCCAGGTAGCCGAAGGTGATGGCGGGGCCGATGGTCGCGCCGGGACCGGCGTAGGTGTGGCCCATCACCGGGGACGAGGTGTTGCCGGCGGCGTACAGGCCCTCGATGACGGTCCCGTCCTCGCGCAGCACGCGGGCATCGTTGTCGGTGACCAAGCCGCCCTTGGTGCCGAGGTCGCCGGGGACCATCTTCACCGCGTAGAACGGGCCGACCTCGAGCTTGTTCAGGCACGGGTTCGGCTTGATGGTCTGGTCGCCGTAGTACCGGTCGTAGGCGCTGTCGCCGCGGTTGTAGTCGAGGTCCTTGCCGGTCGCGGCGAAGCCGTTGAAGCGCTCGACGGTGGCGGCCAGCTTGTCGGCGGGGACGCCGATCTTCTCGGCCAGTTCGGCCACCGTGGGCGCGACGACGATCAGGTCGTTTTCCATCCACCGGGACGGAATCCGCTGGCCAGGCTGCAATCCGGCGAAGATGTACCGGGACCGGTAGCGCTGATCGAACACCAGCCAGCACGGCACGTTCTCGCCCGGACCCTCACCCTGCCCGTATTCGCCGCCGTACATGGTGTGCACAGCCTCGACGTAAGGAGCGGACTCATTACCGAATCGCTGACCTTGCGTATTGATCATGATGCTGCCGGGCAGATTTCGCTCCGCGAGGCAGAACCAGGGCTTTCCTTCACCGCGGAAGGTGGTCGGACCCCACCAGGCGTCGTCCATGAAGTCGATGTCCGCGCCCGCCGCGATGCCCGCCCGGATGCCGTCGCCGGTATTGGCGGCCGCGCCCGTGGTCCACTCGGTGGTGATGGGTTCGCGCTGGTACTTGTGCCGCATGTCGGCGTTGTGCTCGAAACCGCCGCTGGCCAGGATGACGCCGTACTTGGCGTTGAACCGGACGGCCTGCCCGTTCTCCTCGGCGTCGACGCCGGTGACTACGCCGTTGTCGATCACCAGTCCGGTGAGCGGGGTGTTCAGCAGCACCGGCACATTCGCGTCCAGCAGGCCCTTGCGCAGGCCGGCGATGATGGCCTGGCCCATGCCGACCAGCGCCTTGCCGGTGACCTTTCCCCACGCCCAGCGGGTGCCGACGCGCAGCACGCGCGCGATGCCGACCGGGTGGCGGCGAATCAGGTTGAGCTTCTTGTAGTCCGCCTGCATGACGACGACGTTCAGCGGCGCCTTGCTGTAGGCCGGCTCCAGCTTGAAGCGCTCCTCGCCCAGGACTTTGAGGTTGAACGGCTTGGGCTCGCAGCTGCGGCCGTCCGCCTTGCCGCCCGGTGCCTCCGGGTAGTAGTCGGAGTAGCCGGGTACCCAGGTCATCTTCAGGGCGGAGTGGTCGAGCACGTAGTCGAAGGCTTCGGCGCCGCGATCGATGTAGGTGTCGATCTTCTCCTTGGGCACCACGTCGCCGATGATGCTGTACAGGTAGGTGCGCGCCTCGTCGAGGTCGTTCCCACGGCCCGCGGCCTTCAGCACCTTGTTTCCGGGAATCCAGACGCCACCGCCCGATCGCGCGGTAGAACCGCCGTAATGAGCGGCCTTTTCGATGAGCACCGTGCGCAGACCGTGGTGCGCAGCGGTGAGGGCGGCGGACATACCGGCGGCACCGCTGCCGACCACCACCACGTCGTAATCCCGATCAGTCATGTAGAACACGTTATAGAATCGATCCTGGTTTGGTCTATGTTGGTCTGGCAGATGGGACTGCTGAAGCGACGTTATTCACAAAAACTCGTTTCAGTTTCTAGTCTCGTTACTGGATGGCCACCGGCCGGTACCCCCGATGGAAGGAACACAGCGTGCTGACCGACGCGCTACGTAAGGAACTGGCCGACGAGCTCGCGGCGGCCGAGCGGACCCGGGTTCCGATCGATCCGCTGGCCGTGCGGCATCCCGAGATCGACGTGGTCGATGCCTACGAGATCCAGCTCATCAATATGCGGCAGCGCTTCGACGGCGGCGCCAAGGTCGTGGGCCACAAGGTGGGCCTGTCCTCCAAGGCCATGCAGCAGATGATGGGCGTGGACGAACCCGACTACGGGCACCTGCTCGCGGAGATGGAAGTCTTCGAAGACGTTCCGGTCGACACCTCCAAGTACCTGTACCCCCGCGTCGAGGTCGAGGTCGGCTTCATCCTGGGCGCGGACCTGCCCGGCGAGGACTGCACCGAGGAGGACGTGCGCAAGGCCACCGTCGCCTACGCGCCCTCCATCGAGCTGATCGACACCCGCATCAAGGACTGGAAGATCGCGCTCTGCGACACCATCGCCGACAATGCGTCCTCCGCCGGATACGTGCTGGGCAAGCAGCGGGTCTCGCCGGATCAGCTGGATATCAAGAACATCGACGCCGTGCTGACCCGCAATGGCGAAGTCATCGCCGAGGGCCGCTCGGACGCCGTGCTGGGTGACCCGACCATCGCCGTGGCGTGGCTGGCGCGCAAGGTCGCCTCCTTCGGGGTGCGCCTCAAGGCCGGCGACATCGTGCTGCCCGGCTCCTGCACCCGCGCCATCGACGCCCGCCCGGGCGACGAGTTCATCGCCGAGTTCGCCGGACTCGGTTCCGTCCATCTGGGTTTCGCGTAGACCTGAGCCGATCAGGCCGCGTCGCACAGACACTGACCTCACCGAGTAGGAGAAAGCCGTGACTGCAAGCAAAGTCACCGCCGCGATCGTCGGGTCCGGCAATATCAGCACCGATCTGCTGTACAAGCTGCTGCGTTCGGAGAAGATCGAGCCGCGCTGGATGATCGGCATCGACCCGGAGTCCGAGGGCCTCAAGCGCGCCCGCGGCCTGGGCCTGGAGACCTCCGCCGAGGGCGCGGACTGGCTGCTGGCACTGCCGGAGAAGCCGGACCTGCTGTTCGAGGCCACCTCCGCGTACGTGCACCGGGCCTACGCGCCCAAGTACGCCGAGGCCGGCATCCGCGCCATCGACCTCACCCCCGCCGCCGTCGGCCCGGCCGTGATTCCGCCGGTCAACCTCGACTCGCTGCGCGACGAGATGAACGTCAACATGATCACCTGCGGTGGGCAGGCGACGATTCCGATGGTGCACGCCGTGTCCCGCGTCGTACCCGTCGAGTACGCCGAGATCGTGGCGTCGGTGTCCTCCGTGTCCGCCGGTCCCGGCACTCGCGCGAACATCGACGAGTTCACCAAGACCACCTCCGCCGGTGTCGAGACCATCGGTGGGGCGAAGCGTGGCAAGGCGATCATCATCCTGAATCCGGCCGAGCCGCCGATGATCATGCGCGACACCATCTTCTGCGCCATCCCCGAGGACGCCGACCGCGACGCCATCACCGAGTCGGTGCACCGGATGGAGAAGTCCATCCAGCAGTACGTGCCCGGCTACCGGCTGCTCAACGAGCCGCAGTTCGACGAGCCGTCGCTGGTTTCCGGTGGCATGGCGAAGGTTTCGATCTTCGTCGAGGTCGAGGGCGCGGGCGACTTCCTGCCGCCGTACTCGGGCAACCTCGACATCATGACGGCCGCCGCCACCCAGGTGGGCAACGTGCTGGCCGACCAGATCATCTCGGCTCGGGTGTAAGGAGTTCCGATAATGACCAATCCCAATGTCCTGAAGCCGTTCTCGGCCGACCTCGACGTCCGGGTCACCGACACCAGCCTGCGCGACGGCTCGCACCACAAGCGCCACCAGTTCACCGTGCAGGAAGTGCGCGACATCGTCGGCGCGCTGGATGCGTCCGGTGTGCCGGTCCTCGAGGTCACCCACGGTGACGGCCTGGGCGGTTCCTCGTTCAACTACGGGTTCTCGAAAACCCCTGAGCAGGAACTGATCAAGGCCGCCGCGGAGACCGCCAAGCAGGCCAAGATCGCCTTCCTCATGCTGCCGGGCGTCGGCGTCAAGGAAGACATCAAGATCTCGCAGGACAACGGTGCGTCCATCTGCCGCATCGCCACCCACTGCACCGAGGCCGACGTCTCCATCCAGCACTTCAACATGGCCCGCGACCTCGGCCTCGAGACCGTCGGCTTCCTGATGATGGCGCACTCCACCACCCCGGAGAACCTCGCCAAGCAGGCCCGCATCATGGCCGACGCGGGCTGCCAGTGCGTCTACGTCGTCGACTCGGCGGGTGCCCTTGTGCTGGACCAGGTTACGGACCGCGTCTCGGCTCTCGTCGCCGAACTCGGCAACGACGCCCAGGTCGGCTTCCACGGCCACGAGAACCTCGGCCTCGCCGTCGCCAACTCCGTCTACGCCGTCCGCGCCGGTGCCACCCAGATCGACGGCAGCGCACGCCGTTTCGGCGCAGGCGCCGGCAACCTCCCCGTCGAAGCCTTCATCGGCGTCTGCGACAAGCTCGGCATCAAGACCGGCGTCGACTTCTTCGCCGTCACCGATGCCGCGGAAGATGTCGTCCGCCCGGCCATGCCGAGCGAATGCCTCCTCGACCGCCAGGCATTGATGATGGGCTACGCAGGCGTCTACTCGTCCTTCCTGCGTCACGCCGAGCGCCAGGCCGAACGCTACGGCGTCTCCGCCGCCGAAATGCTCGTCCGCGCCGGCCAGCGCAAGCTGGTGGGCGGCCAGGAAGACCAGCTCATCGACATCGCTCTGGAACTCCAGCGCGAAAAGGAAAAGTCGGCCGCCAACGCCTGACCCCACCCCTTCACTGGGCCGCAACCGACTCCGGTTGCGGCCCAGCGGCGTTTTCGGCACCCGTTCAATGACCGATCAGTAAGCTGACCAGCGTCTTCTGCCGATCTGCCCGCCCTTGATGTATCTAACCTGATATCATCGATTCAGGCTTGTATATCTGGAGGTGGCTCATGGCTCGGACGGTGATCGACCTTGACGATCAGCTGGTAGCCGACGCGTCGAAGGCCCTTGGGACAACGACGAAGAAAGACACCGTGAATGCGGCCCTTCGGGAAATTCTCGAGATCCGCCGCCGTGCGGTCGCGCTGACGCGGCTACAGGAACTGGTCGCCGATGGCGCGATCGATGTGGAGATATTCGAAGACAAGCGGAACTATCGCCGGTGAATGGGGCGCAGTTCCTCATCGACACGAGCGCTCTGGTCCCGCTGCTGCGTCAGGAGCCGGACGGGGTGGTGTGGCAGCGCGTCGCCGCCGCAGGGTTGATCGCGATCTGCCCGATCACCGAACTCGAGTTCTTTTACAGTGCGCGTTCGATTGCCGATCGCGAGTCGCTGATCGAGCAGATTCGCATTCTGTTCGGCTGGGAGCCGGTCGACGATCGTGCCTACCGGCGGGCATGGGAAGTGCAGGGCGAGTTGACCAGTCGAGGGCAGCACCGCAGCGCGGGACCGGTCGACCTCGTCGTCGCGGCTACCGCCGAACTCAGGGGTCTGACCTTGCTGCACCGCGACCGCGACTTCGATTGCGTCGCAGCCATAACCGGCCAGCCTCATCGTCGACTGGGAACTCCCTGATCCAGCGGTTCCCTCGTCACCTCGATCTGCGCAGGGTGGCTTCATACTCGAGGACCGCAAGGAGGTCGTCGGGTTCGAGGTCTGGGTAGTCGTCGAGGATTTCGGCGGTGGGCATCCCGGCGGCAAGCAGTTCCAGCAGCATCTCGACGGTGTAGCGCAGCCCGCGAATCGTCGGCTTGCCATGGCATACGGCCGGGCTGGATGTGATGCGGTCGCGGGACATGGCACAACCTTAGAGGGCCTGCGTTCCCGATCCGCTGGTATTCGGATTGGTCTGGCATCAACTGGCTCTACGTCTTCCAATGGATACGATTGGATAAAAATGAGAGATCTGAGGCCATTCAGGGTCTTGTATCTTCCGCCTAGCGTTGTCCTCGTTCGGTTCGATGAACGGGCCGGGGAAAGCGTTGGAGGACAGAGCGATGCGTGCGGTGGTTCAGAAGAGCTTCGGTGGGCCTGAGGTGCTGGAGGTTGTGGAGGTCGAGAAGCCGGAGTTGCTGTCGGGGGAGGTGCTGGTTCGGGTGAAGGCCAGTGCGGTCAATCCTGTTGATGTGGCGGTGCGGTCGGGGGCGTTCCCGTTGCTGGGGGAGCCGCCGTTCGGGGTTGGGTGGGATATCTCCGGGGTGGTGGAGGCTGCTGGGCCGGGGGCGCGGTATGAGATCGGGGAAGAGGTTTATGGGATGCCGTTCTTTCCTCGGGCCGCAACGGGTTACGCGGAGTATGTGGCGACGCCCTCGCGGCAGGTGGCTCGGAAGCCGAAGTCGCTGAGCCATGTTGAGGCTGCGGCGCTGCCGCTGGCGGGGCTGACCGCGTGGCAGGGGCTGGTGGACAAGGCGGGTGTCAAGGAGGGGGATCGGGTGCTGATTCACCGGGCGGCCGGTGGGGTCGGGCATCTGGCGGTGCAGATTGCGAAGGCGCGGGGTGCGTATGTGATCGCGCTGGCCAGCGCCGGGAAGCACGACTATGTGAAGAGCCTCGGGGCTGATGAGGTGATCGATTACCGGACAACCGATTTCACCGCGGCTGTGAAGGATGTCGATATTGTCTTCGACTCTGTCGCCGATGGGGCGCGGTCGCTTCAGGTGTTGAAGCCGGGTGGGGTGCTGGTGACCATTCTCGAGCATGTGAATCCGGAGCTGGAGCGGGCCGTGAAGGAAGCCGGGCGCCGGTTCGCGGGTGTTTCTGTGGAACCGGATTACTGGGCGCTGGAGCAGATCGCGGAGCTGGTCGACGCGGGGAAGCTGCGGCCGACCATTGCCGAGACGCTGCCGCTGGAGGAGGCGGGGAAGGCGCACGAGATCGTGGCGTCGGGGCAGACCGTCGGCAAAGTGGTGCTGACCGTCGAGTGAGGAGCGGGGCGAATAATCGGGGCGGGATCCGGGTTGCAGGGCACGGGTTCGAGGTGAAGGAGACCGGTCATGGATGTGCTGAGTGAGGCCCTGGCTTCGATGCGGACCGGTGCGCCGAACTCGGTGCGGACGGATGGGCGGGTGCCGTGGGCGCTGCAGCTGCCGCCGACGGCGGGTGCGGGATTCCATGTGGTGCTGCACGGGACCTGCTGGTTCTATCCCTCGGACAGCAGTGCCCGGCCGATCGCGCTCGGGCCCGGTGATGTGGTCTTCGTCCGGGATGGGGCAGGGCATATTCTCGCCGACCACCCGGACACCCCTCCTGAGGTTCCCCGGCCCGAGCAGTACACCCAGCGTCCGCCCGTGGGCGCGTTGCAGATCGGCGGGGACGGCCCGGCCACCAGTCTGCTCTGCGGCAACTATCACCTCGACGGGCAGCGGCCGCATCCGTTGCTGCGGCAGCTCCCGGAGGTGATCCATCTGCCCGCCCGCCACGGCCGGCACCCGGAGTTGAATGCCGCGATCCAGTTGCTCGGCGCGGAGCTCGACAATCCGCGCATCGGGTCGCACGGCATCGTGCCGGCGCTGATCGACTCGCTGCTGCTGTACATCCTGCGCGCCTGGATCGAGGAGCAGCCGCAATCCGAGGCGGTGGGATGGGCTGCGGCGCTGCGTGATCCGGCCGTCGCCCCGGCCCTCGAAGCCATGCACGGCGATCCGGCCGCGCCCTGGACCGTGCAGTCCCTCGCCGACCATGCGGGCCTGTCCCGCGCCGCGTTCGCCCGCAAGTTCAATGCCATGGTCGGCGAACCACCGCTGGCGTACCTGACCCGCTGGCGGCTCACCACCGCGGCCCGCCTGCTGCGCGAGGACGAGCTGGCCATCGAAAAGGTCGCGGCCCGAGCGGGATACAGCTCCGAGTTCGCATTCGGGAAGGCGTTCAAGCGTGAATACGGCCTCGCCCCTGGCCAATACCGTCGGCAGGCCCGCGCCGCTGCCTGATCCATCCACAACACTCACAGAGGCAAAGCGCCCCTGTGGATGAATTCCACAGGGGCACTTTTCTATCGCCAGGGTTCTGGAGGAACCCGACTCACAACCAGGTGTCCAAGGTGGTGGTCGTGAGGAAGTGTTCGAGGTCCGCGCGCCAGGGCGCGGGCGTCGTCTTCTCCGGTTCGATGGCCGTGTACTGGCCCCGGTAGAAGAGCAGCGGCCTGCCGGAGTCGGTGGACTCCGACAGGGCCTGGACCCGGCCGATCACGATGTAGTGATCGCCGCCGTCGAGCACGTTGTCCACAGTGCACTGGATCGTGGCCAACGCGCCGTCCAGCACCGGGAGGTCCAGTTCCGAGGTGTGCCAGTCGATTCCGGCGAACTTGTCGGGTTCGCGGGAGCCGAAGCGGGCGCACACCGGCTGTTGCTCCTCGGCGAGCATGTTCACGGCGAAGCTGCCGTTGCGTTCGATCGCCGCCCAGGAGCGGGACTCCTTGGTGGGGCAGAACAGCACCAGCGGCGGATCGAGGGACAGGGCGGCGAACGACTGGCACGCGAAGCCGATGGGGGCCCGCGCGCCGTCGATGCCGTCGAAGGTGGTGATGACGGTGATGCCGGTGCAGAACTGCCCCAGCACGTTCCGGAACTGACGCCCGTCGATGACGGGATTGGCGTCGGTGGTCATTGGCCGCCCCTGTTCGTCTCGCTACTTGAATCCGACGCTGAAGTCGTGGCCCCACAGGCTGACCGCGGTGGATTCCCGCGCGATCCACGAGTGGTCGTCGACTTCCAGTCCCTCACAGCCGAATTCGATGTCGAACCCGCCCGGCGTCTTCATGTAGAACGAGAGCATCTTGTCGTTGATGTGCCGCCCGAGGGTGGCCGACATCTTCACCTTCTTGCGGTTGGCGCGGTCCAGGCAGAGGCCGACGTCGTCGGAGTTCTCCACCTCGACCATGAGGTGCACGATGCCCGTCGGGTTCGGCAGCGGCAGGAACGCCAGCGCGTGGTGGCGCGGGTTGCAGCCGTAGAAGCGCAGCCAGGCCGGGTCGCCGTCGGCGGGACGGCCCACCAGCTGCGGAGGCAGCCGCATGGAGTCGCGCAGCCGAAAGCCCAGCACGTCCTGGTAGAACGCCTGTGCCGCAGCGTCGTCCGTGCAGGTGAGGACCACGTGGCCCAGGCCCTGTTCGGCGGTGACGAACTTGTGGCCGTAGGGGCTCACGAAGCGGCGGCCCAGGTACTGCGCGCCGTAGAACGCCTCGAGGGTGTTGCCGGCCGGATCCTGGAACCGGATCATGCCCTCGACCCGGCGCTCGCCGAGCTCCTCCTTGGTGCCCTCGGTGAAGGCGACCCCGGCCTTGGACAGGGTCTCGCGCAGCTGCTGCAGCCCGCGGGCGTCGGTGACCTCCCAGCCCGAGACCAGCAGCCGGTCCTGCTCACCGGGGACGATCACCAGCCGTGCGGCGAAATCGTCCATGCGCAGGTAGAGCGCGTCGGGGTTGAGCCCGTCGCCCTCCATCATGCCGAGCACCTTGAGGCCGTACTCGCGCCAGGCCGCCATATCGGTGGCCTCGATGCGCATGTAGCCGAGCGCCTTGATACTCATGCTCACTTCTCCTTGACGCCGAGCAGGAAGTCGGTTGCCAGGCGGTTGAATTCGTCGAACTTCTCCAGCTGTGCCCAGTGTCCACAACCGCCGAAGACATGCAACTGCACGCGCGGCACCATCTTCAAGGCGACCAGGGCGCCGTCGATCGGGTTGACCCGATCCTCCCGGCCCCAGATCATGAGCACCGGCTGCCGCAGCTTGAACGCGTCGCGCCAGATCATGCCCTTGGCGAAATCGGGTCCGGCGAAGGACTTGCCCATGGCGCGGGTGGCGGCCAGCGACTCCGGCTGCGAGGCCGAGGCGAAGCGCTCCTCGACGAGTTCGGGCGTGATCAGCTTCTGGTCGAAGACCATGATCCGCAGGAACGCCTCCAGGTTCTCCTTCGTGGGTTCGAAGTTGAACTTGGACAGCAGCTTCACGCCCTCGGTGGGGTCCGGCGCGAACAGGTTGGTGGACAGGCCGCCCGGGCCCATCAGCACCAGCTTGCCGGCGCGGTCCGGGTAGTCCAGCGCGAAGCGGGTGGCCGCGCCGCCGCCGAGCGAATTGCCCAGCAGGTGTACGCGTTCGGTGATGCCGAGGGT
Organism: Nocardia sp. NPDC059229; assembly: GCF_042754165.1. Classification (NCBI taxonomy): domain Bacteria; kingdom Bacillati; phylum Actinomycetota; class Actinomycetes; order Mycobacteriales; family Nocardiaceae; genus Nocardia; species Nocardia sp. NPDC059229. The sequence goes on along the minus strand of NZ_JBHZAK010000005.1, from coordinate 276,413 downwards.
GTCGAGCAGGTCCTTCAGCGCCGAGGCCGAGTGCACGAAGTACTGCGGGTGCTCGGTCGGCTTGTCGGATCGGCCGAAGCCCGGCTGGTCGACCGCGAGGACGTGAAAGTCCTTGGCCAGCACCGGAATGTTCTTGGCGAAGTTGGACCACGAGGACGCGCCCGGGCCGCCGCCGTGCAGCAGCACGATGGTGGGCCCGTTGCCGACCCCGGCCTCGTGGTAGTGCAGCTTCAGGTCCGGCCGCACCTGCGCGAAGCGCGAGGTGGACTCGTAGGTGATCTCTCCCACTGCGGTCATGGGGATTACACCATTCCGTCGGTGACCGGGAGACCGAAGGCGTGGGTGCCGTACATGACGTAGGCGCGCTCCGGGTCCTGCGAGGCGTGCACACGGCCGGCGTGGGCGTCACGCCAGAAGCGCTGCAGCGGAGTGCCTTCCACGAGCGCGGTGGCGCCGGCGGCCTCGAACAGGCGGTCGACGGAGGCGATCACGCGGCCGGTGGCGCGCACCTGGTCACGGCGGGCGGCGGCGCGCATCTCGAACGGAACGTCCTTGCCCGCCACGATGCACGCGTACTCGTCGGCGATATTGCCCGACAGCTGACGCCAGGCGGCGTCGATGTCGCTGGCGGCCTCGGCGATCCGGACCTTTGCGAACGGGTCGTCCTTGGTGTTCTCGCCCGCGAAGGCGGCCCGGACGCGCTTGCCCTGGTGCTCCACGTGGGCCTCGTAGGCGCCGTAGCCCATGCCGATGATCGGCGCGGTGATGGTCGCGGGGTGGATGCTGCCCCACGGCATCTTGTACAGCGGGTCGGTATTCTGCTCCAGGCCAGGCGATTTCAGTTCGCCCATGGTTCGCATGCTGAGGAAGCGGTGTCGGGGCACGTACACGTTCTCGACCACGACGGTGTTGGAGCCGGTGCCGCGCAGGCCGACCACGTGCCACACGTCGTTGATCTTGTACTCGCTCCGGGGGATCAGGAACGAGCCGAAGTCGACCGGCTTGCCGTTCTTGATGACCGGTCCGCCGACGAACACCCAGTCGGCGTGGTCGGAGCCGGAGGACCAGGCCCACGAACCATTGACGATGTAGCCCTCGCCGTCCTCGGTCACCACGCCCGCGCCCATCGGGGCGTAGGAGGAGGAGATCCGGACCTCGGTGTCGTTGCCCCACACCTCTTCCTGCGCGCGCTGGTCGAACAGCGCCAGGTGCCAGTTGTGGATGCCGAGAATGCCGGCGCACCAGCCGGTGGAGCCGCACGCGCTGGCGATCTTGCGGACGGTGTCGTAGAAGATCACCGGGTCGCAGGCGTAGCCGCCCCACTGCTTGGGCTGCACGAGCTTGAAGAAGCCGGTCGCCTGCAGATCCTTGACGGTCTGGTCGGGAAGGCGGCGCAGATCCTCGGTCTCCTGGGCGCGCTCACGCAGGGTCGGCAGCAGCGCCTCGACCCGCTCAACTACTTCTTGCGTCATCTCGCCAGTTGCTCCTGCCTGGTGTTACGGGAAGCGGTCTTCGTTTGCCCCTGAGAGTAGAACACGTTCTTATTCCTGTCGAGAACGCAGTACAAGCGCAGCTCAGAGCGCCCCTATCCAGGTAGTGGGACCTATCGCTGGCCAACCGCCAGCCGATTTTGTAACGTGTTCTAGTACATCCATAGGAGGATCAACGATGGCGACAAGCGCCCAAGGGCCCCGCGGGAAGGTCCGCGAGATCGACGTGGGCTCGATGCCCACCCGCTACGCCCGGGGTTGGCACTGCCTCGGCCTTGCCAAGGACTTCCGTGACGGCAAGCCGCATGCGGTCAACGTATTCGGTACCAAGCTGGTCGTTTTCATGAACAGCCAGAACGAACTGAAGGTACTGGACTCCTACTGTCGTCACCTGGGCGGCGACCTCTCCATGGGTGAGGTCAAGGGCGACTCCATCGCGTGCCCGTTCCACGACTGGCGCTGGGGCGGCGACGGCAAGTGCACCGGCATCCCCTACGCGCGGCGCGTGCCCCCGCTGGCCCGCACCCGCGCGTGGATCACGCTCGAGCGCAACGGCCAGCTGTTCGTCTGGCACGACCACGAGGGCAACCCGCCGCCGGACGAGGTGACCATCCCGTACATCGAGGGTCCCTACACCAATGCCGACGGCAGCTCCTCGGAGGCGCTCAACGAGGGCTGGACCGACTGGACCTGGCACTCGCTGCTGATCGAGGGCTCCAACTGCCGCGAGATCATCGACAACATCGTGGATATGGCGCACTTCTTCTATATCCACTACGCCTTCCCCACGTTCTTCAAGAACGTGCTCGAGGGTCACGTCGCCACCCAGTACCTGGAGACCAAGGCCCGCCCGGACATCGGCAACGCGGCCAAGGCCGGCATCGACGTGCTGCTCAAGTCCGAGGCGTCGTACTTCGGGCCGTCGTACATGATCAACCCGCTGCTCAATATCTACAGCGGCTTCGAGGTCAAGACGGTCCTCATCAACTGCCACTACCCGGTCACGCAGAACTCCTTCATGCTGCAGTGGGGCGTCTCGCTGGAGAAGCCGAAGGGGCTGCCCGAGGAGCAGGCGCAGATGTTCGCGGCCAAGATGACCGAGGGCGTCAGCGAGGGCTTCCTGCAGGACGTCGAGATCTGGAAGCACAAGTCCAAGATCGACAACCCGCTGCTGACCGAGGAGGACGGGCCGGTCTACCAGCTGCGCCGCTGGTATGACCAGTTCTACGTCGATGTCGCCGACATCGACCCGAAGTCGGTGCAGCGCTTCGAATTCGAGATCGACACCTCCAAGGCCAACGAGGCCTGGGGTCTCGAGGTCGAGGAGAACCTGCGGAAGAAGCGGGAGGCCGACGAGGCCGCCGCGCAGGAGGCGAACGTCTGATGACCAGCTGGGCGAAGGCACCCGATTTCGCGGACCGTCCGGAACAGCGAGCACAGGTGCGCGCCCAGACGGTTCTCGACAAAGAGCACTACATGGAGTCGGGGCTGACACCGATCGCGTGTCAGACCTGCGGCACCGAGGTGCTCGTGCGCAAGCACAGCCACAATCAGAAGACGGTGCAGTGGACGGTCGATCCGGCCGCGCACTGCCCGGTCTTCCGCAAACTGGCCGAGTCCGGGCCGACCACCGGTAAACCGGACTCCTGCCCGAACCTGGAGAAGACCATCGACCACGCGGTCGCGGAGGGTCTGCTCGGGATCGACGACTGAGAGTCGTCGGACCACCGATTTCCTTGCTTCGTGCCCGCCGCGCACAGCGCGGCGGGCACGAGAATCGAAGAGTAGGTTCGCGGCTCAGTCGAGCCGGAAGTCGGCGAAATCGAATCCTGGGGAGACGACACAACTCACCAGCACGTAGTCGTCACCTGCCGGACGGGCGGCCTGGCTGATTCCGCCGGGAACCACCGCCTGGGGACGTTGCCCCTGCTCGACATCGGGTCCGAGGACGATCTCCTCACCTCCGATGTTCAGCAGCAGGGGACCACCCCGATGCCAGAACCAGATCTCGTCCGACGTCACCGTGTGTGGCGCGGACTTCTCACCGGGTAGCAGCAGGAAATAGATGGCCGTGCCGGTCGCACGCGGGCCCGGGTAGCCTGCCGGCTCGAATTCCACTCCGCTGCGCCAGGTTTCCCGATACCAGCCGCCCTCGGGATGCGGCACCATATCCAGTTCAGCGGCCAGCTTCGGACGGTCGTCGCTCATGGCCCCCACTGTATTGCGGGGCTCGACCGAATTCCCTGTATTGCGAGCGCGTTCGGCCAGACGTCATCGACGGCCGTCTCATGCCCCGGTGATCGTCCAGGTGATGCCGCGGGGCGCGAGCGAATCCAGGAAGTCCGCGGCGTCGAAGGCCTCCGAGGGCGTGAGCACACCCGGCTTCACGGCGCCGCTGGCGAGCCGCACGGCCGCTTCGACTGCCATCAGGCCAGAATCCCGGTAGGAATCGACCCCGCTGACCACGCCGCGCCGTGTCCGGCCGTCCGCTGCGGTGGCGTCCACGATCATGTCGTAGCGCAGATCCGAAGCGGCACTGGGCTTTTCCGGCAGGCCTGCCACCAGCTCGGCGGTCAGGCCGGTGATGTTGGCCCGGAACGCACTGTCGACGGCGCCGGTGACCGACGCGGCATCGGTGTGACGCGGGATGGTGAGTACCGCGGGGAAGGCGAACTTGGCCACCGCGGTCGGCTCGGTGTCGCCGGGGTACAGCATGGGCGCCGGATCCGCCGGGCCGGTGCGGAACTCGCCGTCGGCATAGTGCCAGCCGCCCGCGCGGAACCAATCCAGGCTGGCCAGTAGGGTTTTCGCGCTGCCGCGGGAGCCGTCCCCGCCGCTGCGGCTGTGGTGGCTGATCACGAAGCCGACCGGTCCGGCGAGACGCGCGGCGAGTAGATCCGCGAGCAGATCGGCGGGGAGATTGCTGTCGGTCACCGAGGAGAGGACCGTCACCCCGGCACGCTCGGCGCGCGGGCCGTACTCGTCGAGGACCCGGCGGAGGAACAGCTGCTCGCCCGAGATGTCGACATAGTGCGTGCCCGCGTCGAGGGCGGCGGCCAGGATGGGCTCGCCGAGGTCCACGTAGGCGGGCAGGCTGCTGATCACCACATCCGCACCGGTGAACGCCGCGACCAGGGCGGCGTGATCGTCCGCCGCCGCGATCCGGATCTCGGCCTGCGGTAGCCCGGCCGCGTCGGCGGCGGCGCGCAGCCGATCGGCATTGCGGCCCACCAGGATCGGGGTCAGGCCGCGGCGATCCAGCTCGGACAGGATGTAGCCGCCGGTGTGGCCATTCGCGCCGTACACGGCGATGGTGGGGGTCTGCGTGGTTTCGTGTGTCGTCATGTGAATGAAGCTATTCGCGTGCAGTGAGCATATGAATGGCTGAATTGCTCAGTACGATGCTCGAAACGCTCACAAAGTGAGCGGTATGGTGTCGAGGTGGACATCCTCAGCGAGACCGTCGCCGCCATCCGCACCGGCAACCCGGCCTCGGGACTCTTCATCCGGCACGCGCCGTGGGGCCGTCGCTATCCGAAGGTGCCCGGCGCGGGATTCCATGTGGTGCTTCAGGGTTCGTGCTGGGTGCTGCCGCCCGACAGGGAGCCGGTCGCGCTGGGGGCCGGCGATGTGCTGTTCATGCCGCGCGGCGAGAACCATGATCTGGCCGACGCGCTGGGGACGCCGATCACCGAGGTCGCCGTGCCGGGCGAGCCGCGCGAGATCGCGGGTCCGGGCGCGCGGACGGCGCTGGTATGCGGTGCGTACGAACTCGGTCGGCACCGCAGCCACCCGCTGCTCGACGACCTGCCGGAATTCATCCACCTTCCGGCCCGCCCCGGCCGCCACCCGGCCCTGCGGTCCGCCGTCGATCTGCTCGCCGCCGAGATCGCCGAACCGCGACCCGGCACCGATGCCGCCATCCCCGCGTTGCTCGACACCCTGTTGCTGTTCATGCTGCGCGCCTGGTTCGACGAACAGTCCACTGCGCCGACCGGCTGGGCCGGCGCCTTCGGCGACCCGGCCGTATCCGATGCGCTGCGCGCGATTCACGCTGCGCCGGAACGGGCTTGGACGGTCCCGGAGCTGAGCGCCGTCGCCGGGGTCAGTCGCGCCACCCTCGCTCGCCGCTTCCTCGCCACGGTCGGCGAGCCGCCGCTGTCCTATCTGACCCGCTGGCGCATGCTCACCGCGGCGCGGCTGCTGCGCGAGACGGACACCCCGCTGGCCGGCGTGGCCAGGAAGGTCGGCTACCAGAGCGAGTTCGCCTTCGCCAAGGCCTTCAAACGCCAGTACGGATCGGCTCCCGGCCAGTACCGCCGCGTCGACGATGAACCCGCTGTTCTGGCGGTCTGAACGCGGGCCCGGCTCGTCGCGCGGCAGACGGTGGACGGGCGGCGGGCTGGGTGGGGTCGGCATAGGCTGAGCAGTGTGACGGACTGGCGTGCACGCAGGGGACCGATCGGCGTCTTGACCGGCGCGGGGATTTCGACCGACTCCGGAATACCGGATTTCCGTGGGCCGCGCGGGGTTTGGACCGAGGATCCGATCGCGGAGCTGCTGTCGACGTATCAGAACTATGTGGCGGATCCGGAGCTACGCACCCGGGCGTGGCTGGCGCGGCGGGACAATCCGGCCTGGCGGGCGACACCCAATGCGGCACATCAGGCCCTGGTGCGGCTGGCTGCCTCGGGACGGGAGGTCGGCATCATCACCCAGAACATCGACCGGCTGCACCAGCGGGCCGGGTCGGACAGCGTGGTGGAGATCCACGGCAATATGTTCGAAGTCGTCTGCATCGACTGCGATTTCACCGATTCCATGGCCGCCACCTTGGAGCGGGTGGCCGCGGGCGAGCCGGATCCAGCGTGCCCGGACTGCGGCGGCATCCTGAAGGCGGCCACCGTCATGTTCGGCCAGCAGCTCGACACCGCCGCCATTCGCGCGGCGGTGCAGATCGCCGAGAACGCCGAAATCTTTCTGGCCGTGGGCAGTTCACTCCAGGTCGAGCCCGCCGCGTCCATGTGCGCGGTGGCGGTGGACGCGGGGGCCGACCTGGTCATCATGAACAACGAACCGACCCCCTACGACGACTACGCCGCCGAGATCGTGCGCGACCCGATCGGGGCGGCGCTGCCCCGGCTGGTGTCGGAGATCCTGGGGGACTGAGGGTTTCAGCTGAACGGCGTCTTCGGGCGCGGCACCATCTCGCCGTCCACCCAGATGTCGACCTTCTCGTTGTAGAACGAGGCCAGCCCGGCGATCTTCTGGCTCTCCGGCAGCGGGGTGCGGTAGATCCACACCAGGTCCGGGTGACTGGTCTCGCCCAGCTGGATGTTCCAGTACTCGGCGTGGCCCTTGTACGGGCACGACGTCCTGGTCGCCGACGGCCGCAGCAGGTCCATGCGGATATCGGTGAGCGGCAGGTAGTAGCGGGCGGGCAGCCCGGTCTCGAACAGGATGCGCGGGGAGTGCGAATCGGCCAGGGTCTCGCCGTCCAGTTCGACCCGGATGTGGCGGGAACTGGCGAGGATGTCCACCCGGGTGTAGGGGTCGCGGGGGTGGACGTAGATGGGCTCGTCCTCCTCGAACCACTCGTCCATGGCCTGGAAGTCCAGCTTCACCAGGTCGCGCAGTTCCGGAATCGGGGAGTCCAGGTGCCGGACGGCCGCGCCCGCCGCGGTGACGTCGTCGGCGATCACATCGAATTCGGTGCCGTCCCCGCGGCTGGGGGAGTGGCGGGTCTTGCCATTGGGCTCCAGCTTCACCCGCAGGTCGGCGACCGGCAGATAGTAGGTGGGGTAGTGGGGTCCCTCCCATACCAGCGTCGGATTGACGGTATCGGCGGCCAGGTGACCGCCCAGGTAGGCGCGTACCCGCTTGGCGCTCGGTTCGACGCGTACCCGGCCACGCTGTGTCTCGGTCATACCTCCTGACGGTACGCCCGTGGGTAAACCGCTGTCGGGGAGCAGGATTCGCGTACCGGCGGCAGCCCGGGAAACCGCGGCCCGACCGGCGATTTTCCCTCCCTGACCAGGGCCGATATGGTGTTCGGGCAACACTCGCGCAACACAAGAAGGTGGCGGTCAGATGTCGGAAACCGGCAGTATCCAGAAGCCGGAGCCCGGCAGTCCCCTCGAGCCGGAAACCGGTGGTGCCCTGAAGCCGGAGCCCGGCAGTGTACAGCTGACGGAACCGGGCGGCGAGCAGCAGGGACTGCGTACCGGACTCCGGCGCCGGCACATGACGATGATCGCCATCGGCGGCGCGATCGGCGCGGGCCTGTTCGTGGGCAGCGGCTCGGTCATCCAGACCGCCGGGCCCGCCGCCATCCTGTCCTACGCGGGCGCCGGACTCGTCGTGCTGTGCGTCCTGCGGGCGCTCGGCGAAATGGTGGTGGCCCGCCCGGTCGCCGGATCCATGGGCGAGTACGCGCGGATGGCCATGGGACCGTTCGCCGGATTCACCGTCGGCTGGCTGTACTGGTACCTCTACGTGATCCTGGTCGGGGCCGAGGCGGTGGCCGGCGCGGCCATTCTCGGCAACTGGATCGACCTCGACCAGTGGATCCTGTCCGCCGGGCTGCTGATCGTCATGACCGTGGTCAACCTGGTGTCGGTGAAGTCGTTCGGTGAGTTCGAGTTCTGGTTCGCCTCCATCAAGGTGGTGGCGATCGTGGCCTTCCTGGCCATCGGACTGGCCTGGGTGTTCGGGCTGTGGCCGGGCTCGGCCGCGGGCTTCGCCAACCTGACCGGGCACGGCGGCTTCACGCCCAACGGGGTCGGCGGCGTCTTCTCCGCCATCGTGGTGGTGATGTTCGCGTTCGGCGGCACCGAGATCGTGACGATGGCGGCCGCGGAATCCAAGGAGCCGGGCCCGGCGGTGGCCCGCGCCACCAACAATGTGCTGTGGCGGGTCGGCCTGTTCTACGTGGCCTCGATCTTCCTGGTGGTGACCATCCTGCCGTGGAACGACGCCAAGGTGCTGACGAGCCCGTTCGTGAGCGCGCTCGAGCACATCGGGATTCCGGCCGCCGGCACCATCATGCAGGTCGTCATCCTGACCGCGGTGCTGTCGGTGCTGAACTCGGCCATCTACGTCTCCTCCCGCATGCTCTACGTCCTCACCCGCGACGGCGACGCCCCCGCCTCCCTGGTGAAGCTGAACAAGCGCGGCGTCCCCGCCCGGGCCGTCCTGCTCGGCACCGTCGCCGCCTGGGGTGCGGTCATCGCCTCCTACGTCTCACCCGACCAGGTCTTCACCTTCCTGGTGAACTCCATCGGCGTCGTCCTGGCCTTCGTCTACGTGGCGATCATGTTCTCCCAGTTGCGACTTCGCGCCCGCCTCCGCCGCGAGGACCCCTCCGCCCTCACCTACCGCATGTGGGGCTACCCCTACATCAGCTGGGCCGTCATCATCGCCCTCTTCGCCGTCTTCGTAGCCATGGCCCGCAACCCCGACCAGCGCAACCAGCTCATCGCCTCCACCATCAGCCTCCTGGCAGTCATGGCGATCTACCCCCTGCGCGCCAAATTCGGCCGCAAGAAGCCGGTCCGCGACGTCGAAATCCTCCACCACTGACCCGAATCCCCTGCGCCACACCGATTCCACAACGAATCGGGCGATTCCCGTCGAGATGACCGGTTATCGAACAATCTTTCGATAAAGCTCCCGAGCCCGGTGCCTACTGCGTGGGTTTGACGACGACGGCGGTGCCGTAGGCGGCGACCTCGCTCATGGTGTTGGCGATCTCGTTGCAGTCGAAGCGCATGGCGATCACCGCGTTCGCGCCATAGGCCATGGCGTGCTGGCACATTCGCATGATGGCCTCATGCCGCGACTGGTACAGCAGCTGGGTGTATTCGTGGATTTCGCCGCCGCCGAGAGCGCGGAAGCCGGCTGCGAAGTTGGCGCCCAGGCCGCGGCTGCGGACGGTCAGGCCCGCAACCTCGCCGATTACCTTGACGATTTCCTGGCCCGGGACATCGTTCATGGTGGAGACCAGGATCGGGAACTGCGGGCCAGGCTGCTGCTGCGGTTGCGGCTGACCCTGCTGCGGGTAGGGGGCTTGGCCCTGCGGGGGATACGGCTGTTGGCCTTGCTGCGGGTACTGCTGCTGGTATGGCTGTTGCGGCGGCATCGGTTGGTTCATGAGCGGGATCGTACGGGGTCGAACCGAACGCGGACCGAACCGGAATGGCACGGCCCGCATCGGGTTTGCCCGAGGTCAGGCGGTGAATGCCGGGGCGTTGCGGCGGGCGAATTCGGCGAAGGTGGTGGGGGTGACGCCGAAGCGTTCGTGGGTGGACACGTCGATGTGGGCTTCGGGGGATCCGGCGCGGCCGGCGTAGAGCTCGTCGAGCAGGTCGATGACCGGGCCGGGTAGACCCTGCTCGGCGTGCAGCTCGCGTTTGCGTCGGCGGGTCACGAGTTCGTAGGTGAACGTGGTTCCCGTTGCTGCGGAAAGCTGTTCGACGATCTCGGTGGAGGTGAGCGCCTCGGGGCCGGTCATGTCGAACGCCTGGCCTTCGATGCCCTCGGCCCGCATCATGGCGACGCAGACTTCGGCGATGTCCTGGATGTCGACCGGGGCCAGTCTGCTCGCACCGATCGGCATGACCAGCGCGTGGCGGGCGCTGTCGACTCCGGTCAGCGCCTCCGGCAGGTACATCTGCATGAACTGGCTGGGGCGCAAATGCGTCCATTCGAGGCCGGAAGCCTCCAGATAGGCCTCGATCTCCAAATGCCAGCGGGTGCCGCGAAAAGCCGTGAGATCGAAGGTGGTTCCGGATTCCTTGCCGCCGAATTTCACGATGTGCCGCACCCCGAATTGTTTGGCGGCGTCGATGAATCGGCACTGCGTCTCCACCATGCGGTCGCGCGGGGAGGAGATCATCAGCGCCCGGTCGACGCCCTCCATGGCGGGTCCGAGGGTGTCGGCGTGCAGCATGTCGCCGACCACGACCTCTATTGTCGGTTCCGCAGCGGCGAGCTGCACGGCCTTGGCAGGGTCGCGCACCAGCACGCGAACCGGGACCTGCTGTTTCACGAACTCGCGCAGGACGATGGAACCGGCCGCGCCCGTGACTCCGGTGAGCAGGAACATGGGTCTACCTCACTTCTGAATGAATGCGGATGCGAAGGTGCGCAGGGTGTTCGGGTCGAGGGCATTGCCGAAGGCGACGACGAGTTCGTCCACGCCGACCTTCTCGTAGGCGGTGAGCCGTTGGGCGATCGTGTCGAGGGTGCCGATCAGGCCGTAGTCGGCGAGGTCGCCGGGAAATACCAGCGGCGCCCACGGCGGGACGGCCGCTCGTGCCTGCTCGTCGGTGTCGCCGATGATGCAATAGGACGTCGAAGTCTTTGTGATGGAGGAGAATTCGCGCCCGACATCGGCGCAGTGCCCGGCCAGGATCTCGAATTTCCGGGCTACCACATCCGGCGGCTCCTGCACGTTGCACAGGTCGGCATAACGGGCGACCAGCCGCAGGGTCACCTTCTCGCCGCCGCCCGCGACCATCAGCGGAATGTGTGGATGTTGCACTCCCGCAGGCTGATTCACGACACGGTCGGCGCGGTAATAGTCGCCGTCGAAGGTAGTGGCGGGTTCGGTCCACATCGAGGCGATGATCCGCAGTGCCTCCTCCAACCGCCGCAACCGTTCGGGCGCGGCCGGGTAGTCGTAGCCGAAGGCCTGATACTCCTGCTCGTACCAGCCCGCGCCGATGCCGAAGGTGGAGCGGCCGCCGGAGATGACGTCCAGGGTCGAGGCCATTTTCGCGAGCAGCGCCGGATTGCGGTAGCCGTTGCCGGTCACCATTTGCCCGAGCCGGATGGTCCGGGTCTCGCGGGCCAGCGCGGACAGTGTCGTCCAGACTTCGAAGACATAGGCCCCGGGTGGTCCGAAGGGTATGAAGTGGTCCGGGGCCCACAGGGTGTGGAACCCGCAGTCGTCGGCGGCGACCGCGAGTTCACGCATGGCTTCGAAGGCGGCGATCGGGTCGCTGTAACCGGCGAATTCCTGGGTGGTCCCGGTCGGTAGATACAGGCTGAGTTTCATGACGAGGATTCCTTTCGTGCGGTGGTCGGGATAGAGACCACGCCGGCCCGCGAAAGGAATCGCCGCCCTCAGTGCCCCGGATCGACCTCGGGAAACCCGAAGTGGCGCACCACGCCCGGGTCGATGAAGGCGGTCACGTGGGTGACGTGCCGGTCGTCGACGGCCAGCACCACCACGCCGAACGCGGTGAGCGCCGGGTCCGTGTGCTCGCCCCGGTAGGCGACCATGGCGGGCTGCCCGTTCGCGATCACCGGATACAGCCGGTACTCCCCGGAGCGCGCCCAGATCAGCAGCCGCTCGATGCAGTGCGTCTTGCCCGCCAGCCAGCGGCCCGTCGCGGTGGATTCGAGAATGGCGTCGTCGCGCAGCAGCTCGGTGAGCCCGGCCACGTCCGCGTTCTCGAACGCGGTGATATAGCGCTCCAGCAGGGCCCGCGCGTGCGGGGAATCCGGTTCGATCACTGCGTCCGCTCGCGGGGACACCTCGTCGAGTTTGGCGCGGGCCCGCTGTAGTGCGCTCTTGGTCGCCGCGAGACTCATGCCGAGCATGTCGGCGACCTCCGCCGCCGGGTAGGCCAGCACCTCCCGCAGGATGAACACGGCCCGCTGCCGTGGCGGCAGATGCTGCAGGCTTGCCACGAGCGCCAGCCGCAGACTTGACCGACCGGCGACGATCTCGGCCGGGTCCGTATCCGGCCAGCGCTCGGGGAACGGTTCCAGCCACAGCCGTTCCAGTTTGGCCCCGGATCCCGCCGCGGCGGGCCCCAATCCGGATGGCAGTACCCGGCGCTGCTTGTTCGTGACCGCGGTCAGGCACAGGTTGGTGGCGATCCGATACAGCCAGTTCCGCGTCGACGCCCGCCCCTCGAATGCCTCCCAACCCCGCCAGGCTCGCAGATATGTTTCCTGTACCAGATCCTCGGCCTCGTGCACCGAGCCGACCATCCGATAGCAGTGCGCGATCAGCTCGCCGCGATACGCCTCAGCAGCGCGCAGGAATTCCTCGCGATCGAGATCACCGGACACGGTCGACGGCATGGCAGCTCCCCGGGACGTAGCGATGTCGATATTCAGACGACCCGGACAGTCGAAAGTAATCGCCAGGGGTGGCGACGTGCGGATATGTGAATGGACCGCACCCCTTGGGATGCGGTCCGCGGCGTGGACGGATCAGTCTTCGCCGAAGGTGATGGCCTGGGCCTCCGCCTGGCTGTGGGTCGCGGGGGCGTGATCGTCCATGTGGGACAGGAGCTTTCGGCCCGAGAACAGGACGGCGACCGCGGCGGCGGTGCAGGCGGCGCCGACCCAGAAGGGGAGGGACGCCTGGTGTTCGCCGAGTTTGCCTGCCAGGTAGGGGGCGGCCGCGCCGCCGGCGAAGCGGACGAAGCTGTAGGCGGCCGAGGCGGTGGAGCGTTCGACGGGGGCGGCCTCCATGACGGCCTCGGTGATCAGGGTGTTGTTGATGCCGAGGAACAGGCCCGCCAGGACGGTGCCGACGATGAGGACCGGCTTGTGGTCGGTGAACACGGCCATGGCCGCGAGATCCGCCGCGAACAGGGCGAGCGCGAGCGCCATCATGGGCACGGTTCCGAAGGCGCGCTGCAGCTTCGGGGCGAAGACCACCGAGGACAGGGCGAGCAGCAGACCCCAGCCGAAGAAGATGAATCCGATCGAATAGGTGCCCATGTTCAGAGGGAACGGGGTGTACGCGAGCAGGGTGAAGAAGCCGTAGTTGTAGAGCAGCGCGGTCACGCTCACCAGCAGCAGGCCCGGGTAGGTGAGGGCCTTGAACGGCGCGACGATCGAGGTCGGCTTCGCGGGCTTCGGCGACTCCGGCAGCAGCACCACCAGGGCGATGAACGCGACCGCCATCAGGACCGAGACGCCGAAGAACGGTGCGCGCCAGGTGAAGTGGCCGAGGAACCCGCCCACCAGCGGACCCGACGCGATGCCGATGCCCAGTGCCGCCTCGTAGAGGATGATGGCGCGGGCGACGCCGCCGGTGGCCGCGCCCACGATGGTGGCCAGCGCGGTGGCGATGAACAGCGCATTGCCCAGACCCCAGCCGGCGCGGAAGCCCACGATCTGCCCGACCGTGCTGGAACTGCCTGCGAGAGCGGCGAACACGACGATGATGGCCAGGCCGGCCAGCAGGGTCTTCTTGGCCCCGAAGCGGCTGGAGATGACACCGGTGATGAGCATGGCCACGCCCGTGACCAGCATGTAGCTGGTGAACAGCAGTGTCACCTGGGACGGTGAGGCGTGCAGCTGCTCGCCGATCGGTTTGAGGATCGGATCCACCAGCCCGATGCCCATGAACGCGATGACCGAGGCGAATGCGACGGCCCACACCGATTTGGGTTGCGTGGGTTTCGAGCTGGCGGCGTTGGTTTTCGACAGAGCGGCGTTGTCGGGGCCGACAGCCGCGGGGAAGGCGGGCCGGGTGATCGGGCTGGTGGTCACGGGAGAGTCCTCATCTACGAATGATGGTGAGTCGCAGCTGCTTTCGGTCGAGTTGCGAGGGGCCGGATTCAGGCTCCGGCGGCCTTGAAGGCCTCGGCGAGGTCGTTCAGGTCCCGGCTCAGGCGGGTGAGCAGGGCCGGATCGAGGCCGGGAAGGCGTGCGGCGAGGGAGTTTCCGAGGTGGTCCCGGGCGGCGGCCAGCCGGTCTCGTCCCGCGGGCGTGAGTGCGACGACCACGGCTCTGGAGTCGTCGGGATCCTTGGTCCGCGTGGCGAGACCGGCGTGGGTCAGCCGTCCGATCAGCGCCGTTGCTGCCGGTTGCGAGCATCGGTCGAGGCGAGCGAACTCGCTGATCCGTAGGGGGCCGTACTCGTCGAGGGTCCCGAGGGCCCGCATGACGGCGTGCGGAAGATCGATGCCGCCGAGTACTCCGGCCAGGCGGTTGAGCCGTGAGGTGGCGACGACGATGTCGACCAGCCTGTCCCCGGTGTTCTCCGGGATGAGCTCGGTTGCCTGTCTCAGCTGCACCGGTCGATTGTTGCATAAGCTAACTATGTAGTTACATAGCCTAACGATATTTGGTCGCGTGAGATACCGCACAACGCAAACGGCCCGTGCGCAGCGAACTGCGCACGGGCCGTTTCCGGAAAGGACTCGCCGCTAGGCCGGACGGGCCAGCGGACGGCCGGGAGTGCCGAAGAGCTGGGCGTCGGCATGGGCGCGCTTGAAGAACAGGTGCGCGTCGTGCTCCCAGGTGATGGCGATACCGCCGTGCATCTGGACGGTCTCGGACACCACCGAGTTGAAGGTGTCGATGGCATGCAGGCGGGCGGACTGCACGTCGACGGCCTCGACCGCGCCCTCGGCCAGGCCCGCGATGGCCAGGTACGCGATGGAGCGGGTCGACTCGACCAGCACGTACATGTCGGCCATGCGGTGCTTGAGCGCCTGGAAGCTGCCGATCGGGCGACCGAACTGCACACGGGACTTGGAGTACTCGACGGTCATGTCGAGGCACTGCTCGGCCGCGCCGAGCTGCTCGGCAACCACTGCCGCCCAGGCGATTTCACGCAGACGGGCGACATTCGGCTCGCCCAGCGGACGGGCCTCGACCGAGTCGAAGTCGATGCGCGCCAGCTTGCGGGTCGGATCCTGGGTGACGACCGCGGTGCGGGTGACGCCCGCGGCCGTGCCGTCCACCTCGAACAGGCCCGCGGCGGTCAGCACCAGCAGGGTGTCCGCGTGCACGCCGTCCAGCACGTAATGCGCGGAGCCCGAGAGCTTTTCACCCTCGGCGGTGACCCCGAACGAGTCCCAGCCGCGCGGCCCGGCCCAGCACAGCGCCAGCGTGCGGACACCCTCGGCGACCTCCGGCAGCAGCCGCTCATTGGCCTCGGCGTTCCCGGCCAGCAGCAGCGCCTGCACACCCAGCACGGCCGAGCCGAGCATGGGCGGCGCGGACAGCGTGCGCCCCAGCTCCTCGACCACCAGCAGGGACTCGACCAGACCGACCCCGACGCCGCCGAACTCCTCCGGAATCGCCAGCGCGGCGACACCGACCTGCTCGCACAACAGCTTCCACAGCTGCTCGTCGTAGCCGCGCTCGCTCTCCAGCCCGCGCCGCATGGCCGCGCTGTCCCCGTGCTTGGCCAGCACCGCGCGCACGGTGGTCGCGAGTTCCTGCTGTTCGGCGGTGAGGCTCATGCCTTCGCTCCCATGTCGTAGAAGTGATTCGAGTGTGTCGCCCGGCGGCCGGGCGTGCTCGGCGCCCCGGCCGCCGGGGTGCTCATGCGACGTTTCCGGCGCGGAGAGCAGCGGCGATGCGGGCGCGGTGTTCGGCAGGGGTGCCCCAGGCCGAGCGCAGCGCGGTGACCTTGGTCAGCCACAGCGACAGATCGCATTCGGCGGTGTAGCCGATGGCGCCGTGCACCTGCAGCGCGATGCGGGCGGCCTGGTAGGCGGCCTCGCCGCAGGCCAGCTTGGCCGCGGAGATGTCGCGGCCGCGGGTCTGCGCGTCCGCGCCGGACTCCAGGGTCAGGGCCGCCCGGTAGAGCAGCGGCTGTGCCATGTCCAGCCCGATGTGGGCATTGGCCACGTGGTGCTTGATGGCCTGGTAGCGCCCGATCGGAGTGCCGAACTGCTGCCGCTGCTTGACGTACTCGACGCTGGTGTCCAGCAGCGCCCGGCCCGCGCCGAGCAGCTGCGCGGCGGCGGCCAGGGCGGCCGTGTCGAAGGCGAGATCGATGGCGGCGCCGACGCCTTCGCCCTCGGCCAGGGTCTCGCCGGCGGTCACGGTGAACAGGCGGCGAGCGGCGTCCACCGACGCCACCAGTGCACCGGCGGTGGCAAGCGCGATGCGGTCGCCCTCCGCGATCAGCACCAGGTCGGCGATGTCGGCATCCAGCGCGGTGGCCGCGCCCTCGGCCCGGCCCGCGTTCGCGCCGGCCGTGGCGGTCACCGCGAGGGTGCCCAGCTTCGCGCCCTCGGCCAGCTCGGGCAGCCGCTCGGCGGCGAGCGCCGAGTCCGGAAGTGCCTGCAGCAGTGCGGGAATCGCGGCGGCGGTCTCCACCAGCGGGCCCGGCACCGCGGCCCGGCCGATCTCGGTGAAGGCCACGATCATCTCGACCGGGCCCGCGCCGAAGCCGCCGTTCTCCTCGGTGACGGTCAGGCCCAGCGCGCCCGCCTCGGCCAGCTGGCCGATGAGTGCGCGCCCGGCGGTGGAATCGCCTGCGCCCCATGCCCGGACGACGCCGGGAGTCTTGGCGGCCTCGCCCATCTTGCGCAGGCTGGCGGCGAAATCGTTCTGTTCTGCGGTCAATGCGAATCGCATGTCGTCCTCCGGGTGGCTATCGCGGCAGGCCGAGCAGGCGTTCGGCGATGATATTGCGCTGGATCTCGTTGGTACCGGCGTAGATCGGGCCCGCCAGCGAGAACAGGTAGCCGTCCGTCCAGGCCGATTCCTGTTCCGCGGCCGCGCCGTGCAGATCGAGCGCGGTCTCGTGCATGGCGATGTCCAGATCCGACCAGAACACCTTGTTCACCGAGGATTCCGCGCCGAGCTGACCGCCCTCGGCCAGCCGGGTCACGGTGGCCCAGGTGTTGAGGCGGTACGCCTCCGCGCCCACCCAGGCGTCGACCACGCGGTCGGCGAGGGCGGTGTCGGACTCGGCGGCCGCGCCGCGCCACAGCTCGATGAGCTTGTTGGCGGTGGCATTGAACCGGCCCGGCGAACGCAGCGACAGGCCACGCTCATTGCTGGAGGTGGCCATGGCGACCTTCCAGCCGTTGTTCGGCTCACCGATCACGTCCGCATCCGGCACGAACACGTTGTCCAGGAAGATCTCCGCGAAGCCCGGCTCGCCGTCCAGCTGCGGAATCGGCCGCACCGTAATGCCTTCCGCGGTGAGCGGGAACATCAGGTAGGTCAGGCCGCGGTGGCGTTCGGCCTCCGGGTCGCTGCGGAACAGGCCGAAACCCCAGTCCGCGAACGAGGCTCGCGAACTCCAGGTCTTCTGGCCGTTGAGCAGCCAGCCGCCGTCGGTGCGCTTGGCAGTGGAGCGGATGCCCGCCAGATCGGAGCCGGCCTCCGGCTCGGACCACGCCTGCGCCCAGATGTCATCGGCGCGCGCCATTCTCGGCAGGATGCGGGCCAGCTGCTCCGGCGAGCCGTGCTCGAACAGGGTCGGCGCGAGCAGGAAGATGCCGTTCTGCGAGACGCGGCCCGGCGCGCCCGCGGCGTAGTACTCCTCCTCGAAGATGACCCACTCGGTCAGCGAGGCGTCGCGGCCGCCGTACTCGGCGGGCCAGGCCACACACGACAGGCGGGCCTCGGCGAGCTTGGCCTCCCACGCGCGGTGCGCCTCGAAGCCCTCCTTGGTGTCCATGGAGGGCAGGGGAGTGGCGGGCACATTGGCCGCCAGGAACTCGCGCACCTCGGCGCGGAACTCCTCTGTCTTGGCGTCGAATTCGAGATCCACTTATTTCGCCCCGTCGTTGTTGGCGGATTCTGTTTCGCGGCCGGCAGCGGCGTCGGTCGCGGCGGCCTTCATGGACTTGGCGTTCATCCCGCCCAGCGAGTCCGCGCCGACCTCGGCATTGTGGGCGTGCGCGAAGTGGTGCAACCCGAACACCGAGTCCATGCCGGCCCGCATGCCCATGAGGTCCTCACACTGGTTGACGGCCTTCTTGGTCAGCGCCAGCCCGAACTGCGGCATCTCCGCGATCTTGTCGGCCAGCGCGAAGGTCTCGGTCTCCAGATCCGAGCGCGGGACGACACGATTGACCATGCCCCACTCGTAAGCCTGTGCGGCGGTGAAGCGTTCACCGGTGAACAGGATCTCCTTGGCGCGGCGCGGCCCCAGCACCCACGGGTGCGCGAAGTACTCGACGCCCGGAATGCCCATGCGCACAACCGGATCGGAGAAGAACGCGTCCTCGGAGGCCACGATCATGTCGCAGGACCAGGCCAGCATGAGCGCACCGGCGATGCACGCGCCCTGCACCATGGCGATGGTCGGCTTGGGGATCTCCCGCCAGCGGCGGCACATGCCCAGGTAGACCTCGGACTCACGGGCGAAGCGCTGATCGCCGCCCGGGCGATCGGTGTGGTCCCACCACAGCGCGGCCTTGTTCTCGTACTTGATGTGGTGGTCGCGGCCCGGCGTGCCGATGTCGTGGCCCGCGCTGAAATGCTTTCCGGCGCCGCCCAGCACGATCACCTTGACCTCCGGATCCTCGACAGCCCGCACGAAGGCGGCATCGAGTGCGTAGGTCATGACCGAGTTCTGCGCATTGCGGTAGTCCGGCCGGTTCAGCGTGACGACCGCGATCGGCCCCCGCTTCTCGTAGAGGACGACCTCGCCCTCGTCCGGGATGGCACCCAGTTCCTGGCTCACACTGTCTCCTTTACGCGTGATCGAGCGCCCTGCGTGGTTACGCTCCGCTGCCGCCTCCGGGCTTGACTCGCTCACGCGGTCTCCTCACGTAATTGCCGCTTGAGAACCTTTCCGGCGGCGTTGTAGGGCAGCTCGTCGCGGAATTCCACGTACTTGGGCACCTTGAAGTTGGCCAGCTGCGCCTTGGCGTAGGCCCGCACGTCGTCGGCGGTCAGCTCCGAGCCGGACCGGCGCACCACGAACACCTTGCCGACCTCGCCCATGCGCTCGTCCGGCACGCCGATGACCGCGGTCTCGGCGACACCCTCGAGCCGGGCCATGGTCTGTTCCACCTCGGCGGGATACACATTGAAGCCGCCGGAGATGTACATGTCCTTGAGCCGGTCGGTGACCTTCATGTAGCCGCGGTCGTCGATGACGGCGACGTCGCCGGTGTGCAGCCACCCGTCGGCGTCGATGGTCGCGGCCGTGGCCTGCGGATCGTCGAGGTAGCCGCGCATCACCTGGTCGCTGCGCAGCAGCAGTTCGCCATTGTCGGCGAGCTTCATCTCGAAGCCGTCGATGGTGCGCCCGCAGGTATTGGCGATGGTCTCGCTGGAGTCCTCGGGCCGGCACATGGTGCCGAACCCGCCGGATTCGGTCTGCCCGTACGCGGTCAGCACCACCTCGAAATCGAGCTCGCTGCGCATTCTTTCGATGAGCACGACCGGCACGGTGGCCGCGCCGGTGACCGCGACGCGCAGGCTGGACAGGTCCGCCCCGTCGCGCTCCGGGTGGTCGAGGATGGTCTGGTGGATGGTCGGCGGACCGGTCAGCACGGTGATGCGTTCGCCGTTGATGAGCCGCATGGTCTCCCGCACGTCGAACACGGCCTGCGGAATCATGGTCGCCCCGGTGACCAGGCTGGTGATGATGCCCGCCTTGTACCCGAAGCTGTGGAAGAACGGCGGCACGATCAGATAGCGGTCGGTGTTGTTCAGCGTCGCGCAGTCGGCCCAGGCCCGGGCGCTGCTCAGCACCTGGTGGTGCGCGATCAGCACGCCCTTGCTGCGCCCGGTGGTGCCGGAGGTGAACAGGATGTCCGAAAGATCGTTCGGCGATACCGATTCCGCGCGGGCGATGACCTGCTCCAGGCTCACCGCCTCGGCCACCTTGCCCAGTTCCGACCAGACGATGGCGTCCTCGACGGGGGCCTCGCCCTCGACGGGGATCACGATGGTGGTCTCGATGCCCAGTTCCGGTGCGGCGGTCCGCAGTTCGGTCAGCCGGTCGCGCCCCAGGAATTCGCCCGTGATGAACAGCGCCTTGGCATGCACCCGCGACAGCACATCCGCCGCCTCGGCGGCCACGTACCGGGTATTGAGCGGAACGATCGCCGCACCCACGTAGTGGCTCGCCAGCACCGCGGTCACCCAGTGATGCGTGTTGGGCGCCCAGATGCCGATGCGGTCGCCGCGCTGAATGCCGCGCGCCATCAGCGCACGTGCGGTCTCACGCACCGAGTCCAGCAGTTGCGACCAGCTCAGTCGCACGGCACCGTCGCCGACCGCGGGCGCGTCACCGTAGGCGTGTGCGGCCGCGTGCAGGGCGAGCGGTGTGGTCTGCGGAGGAGATGTCACAGGGCTTCCTCGCTGTCCGGGAATGGGTCTAACAAAGCAAGTGCTTGGTAGGTTACTCTACCGACGTGAGCATGATCCAGACCCCCGAACCGGCCAGCGGGATTGAGCCCCCCGAGGACGCCGAATTCCGTGCTGAGGTGCGCGAATGGCTGGCCGAGAACCTGAACGGCCAGTTCCGCGAGCTGCGCGGTCTGGGTGGTCCCGGGCGCGAGCACGAGGCCTTCGAGGAGCGGCTCGAATGGGATCGCGCCCTCGCCGCCGCCGGCCTGACCTGCCTGGGCTGGCCCAAGGAGTGGGGCGGCCGCGACGCCACCCTGCGCCAGCAGGTCATCTTCCACGAGGAATACGCCAAAGCCGATGCCCCGAGCCGGGTTTCGCACCTCGGCGAGGAACTGCTCGGACCCACGGTCATCGCCTTCGGCACCGAGGAGCAGAAGAAGCGCTTCCTGCCGGGCATCCGCAATGTCACCGAGCTGTGGTGCCAGGGCTATTCGGAGCCGGGCGCGGGCTCGGACCTGGCCGCCGTCACCACCTCCGCCCAGCTCGAGGGCGACGAATGGGTGATCAACGGCCAGAAGATCTGGACCTCGCTGGCGCACCTGTCCGACTGGTGCTTCGTGGTCGCCCGCACCGAGAAGGGCTCGACCCGCCACCACGGTCTGTCCTACCTGCTCGTCCCCATGAAGCAGCCGGGCGTCGAGGTGCGGCCCATCATCCAGCTCACCGGGACCGCGGAATTCAACGAGGTCTTCTTCGACAATGCCCGCACCGCCGCCGATCTGGTGGTCGGGCAGCCCGGCGACGGCTGGAAGGTTGCCATGGGCACGCTCACCTTCGAGCGCGGCATCTCCACCGTCGGCCAGCAGATCCGCTACGCGCGCGAACTCGCCGACCTCGAGGCCGTGGCCCGGGAGAACGGGGCGATCGAGAACCCGGTCCTCGCAGACCGTTTCGACAAGGCGTGGGTCGGCCTGCGGGTGCTGCGCGCGCACGTGCTGCGCACCCTGGAGTCCGGCCACGACGGAGCCTCCGTGGATGCCCGCACCGCCGCCGGGCAGGCCTCGGTGACCAAGCTGCTGTGGGCCAATTGGCATCGCGGCCTGGGCGAATTGGCCATGGACGTGCTCGGCGCGCCCGGCCTGATCGCCGACGGCCCGGGCGATGACCTCAATGCCTGGCAGCGCATGTTCCTCTTCACCCGTGCGGACACCATCTACGGCGGTTCGAACGAAGTACAGCGCAATATCATCTCCGAGCGCGTGCTCGGACTTCCCCGAGAGGCTCGACCGTGAGTGACCTGTCCACCGCCCCCGAAATCACCCCCGGCCACAACCTGCTCGCGGGCAAGATCGCGGTGGTGACCGCCGCCGCGGGCACCGGCATCGGGTCGGCCACCGCGCGCCGCCTGCTCTCCGAGGGCGCGGACGTGGTGATCTCCGACTGGCACGAGCGTCGCCTGAAGGAGACCGAGCAGGCGCTGCAGGCCGAATTCCCGGACCGCCGAATCGCTTCCGTGCCCTGTGACGTCAGCTCGACCGAGCAGGTGGACGCGCTGGTCGCCGGTGCCGTCGCGGCGCTGGGCCGGATCGACATCATGGTCAACAATGCGGGCCTCGGTGGTGAGGTGCCGGTCGTGGACATGACCGACGAGCAGTGGGACAAGGTCCTCGACATCACGCTGAACGGGACTTTCCGCGCAACTCGGGCGGTGCTCAAGTACTTCCGCGAGGCCGGCCACGGCGGCGTCATCGTCAACAATGCCTCGGTCCTGGGCTGGCGCGCCCAGCACGGCCAGGCCCACTACGCCGCCGCCAAGGCCGGCGTCATGGCGCTGACCCGCTGCAGCGCGGTCGAGGCCGCCGAGTTCGGCGTGCGCATCAACGCGGTGGCCCCCTCCATCGCCCGCCACGCCTTCCTGGACAAGGTCACCTCGGCCGACCTGCTCGACCGCCTGGCCGCGGGCGAGGCCTTCGGCCGCGCCGCCGAGCCGTGGGAGGTGGCCGCCACCATCGCCATGCTCGCCAGCGACTACACCACCTACCTGACCGGCGAGGTGGTCTCCATTTCCAGCCAGCGCGCGTAATTCGTATTACTCGCCTGCGCGGCCGAATTCGTGCGTTCGGCCGACACGAAATGCTGTGCCGTGAGGTCGCAGCTTTTCTGACTGCCGCGTCCCTCAGGGGGCGCGGCAGTGCCCGTTTTATCGGGGGGGCAAAAAAATGGCTGGCGCGTCGAGGGTGCGGTTGTGCAATCCTGGTTTAGGCCGGTACCGCTAGTCGAAGGGCACGACCCATGGGTCCGGATCGCCGACAACAAGCAGCCCCAGCACAGGCCCACGAGGAATTGGAACTCGAGCTGGTGCGTGAGGTCGTTCTAGCGCGCCGAAGACTCGACAATGTCGTTCTGGCCGCACTGACTTTGGGTGCGGAATTACTGGATCACGACTCCGAGTGCGCCACCGCCATGCGGGCGGCGCAGATCCTGGAACAACACGCCGTGGACGAAACCGACGTGACACGCGACCCGCGTGGCGCGTTGCGGCGGGACATGGTTCGTGATCGCGAGCGCGCCCGCCGGATCGGCCTGTCCCGGATCGGCCATTCGGACAGCGAGGCGGATCAGCGTCGCCGCAAAAGAACGGCCCTGCTCTGCGAGGTCCGGGCCGATCTGCTGGAGGTGGTGCGCAACTGCCGCCGCCTGCGCTACGACCATGCCGCATTCACCGACGGTATCGCGCAGGGATTATGCGCTGCCACAGACAAATTGGTGGTGGGCGCCGATATGGAGACCTATCGGGCCTGGCAGCGGGGGATGGTCCTCAAGCTCATCGAGGAACCCGGTCGCGACGGCATACCGCCGCGGGTCATGGCCACCGTGGACGCCGGGCCGGGCCGGGAGCCGCTGACCGTCGAATGGGACAGTCCCGAACGGCGGTTGGCGCTGGTGGCGCGGATGGCCCGGGCGGGGGTGTCACCCGTGATCATCTGCGATCGCCTGCTGGCCGACCTGTCGGTCTCGTCGCCGCTGCGGTATTCGATGCGCTGAACGGGAGGCAGGTGGACCAAGCAAATGCTTGGTTGTATATTGACGGGGTGACCCAACCTGACCCCTCCAAATCAGCACGTCGCACCGAGCTGCTCGGCCTGGCCGCGAATCTGTTCGCGGAACGGGGCCTGCGCGCCACCACGGTTCGTGACATTGCCGACGCGGCGGGGATTCTATCCGGGAGTCTCTACCACCACTTCGATTCCAAAGAAGCCATGGTGGACGAAATCCTGCGCGGGTTCCTCGACGACCTCTTCGGTCGCTACCGCGAAATCGTGGCGGCCGGCGTCCCCGCCCGCGACACGCTGGAAGCTCTGGTCATCGCTTCCTACGAATCCTTCGACCGATTCCACGCGGCCGTCGCCATCTACCAGGCCGAGGCCAAACGGCTCAGCGGCACACCGCGATTCGACTACATCGCGAAATACAACAGCGAGTTCCGTGAGCTCTGGCACCAGGTGCTGACCAACGGCGTCGCCGACGGCAGCTTCCGGCCCGAGATGGACATCGAACTGGCCTACCGGTTCCTGCGCGACACCGTCTGGGTGTCGGTGCGCTGGTACCAGCCCGGCGGCCGGATCACCGTCGACAACCTCGCCAAGCAGTACCTGACCATTGTGCTCGACGGGCTCACCAGCCCCGAAAAGCGCACATAACCAACCCTCAGCGACAACTTCACCGCAGCAGCAGCCAGTAGGAGTTCCCCATGTCAGCACCGTCCCGCCGTCAGTATTCGCCGATGCGTGAGGCGTATGTGATCGACGCCGTGCGCACGCCGGTCGGCAAGCGGGGCGGCTCGCTGGCCGCCGTGCACCCGGCCGATCTGGGCGCCGCCGCCATCAAGGGACTCATCGAGCGCACCAACCTGGACCCGGCCGCGGTGGACGACGTGGTGTTCGGCTGCTGCGACACCATCGGCCCGCAGGCCGGAAACATCGCGCGCACCTCGTGGCTGGCCGCGGGCTACCCCGAGTCGGTGCCGGGCGTGACGGTGGACCGGCAGTGCGGTTCCTCGCAGCAGGCCATCACCTTCGGCGCCCAGGCCATCATGTCCGGCACCGCCGAGGTGATCGTGGCCGGCGGCGTGCAGAACATGAGCGCCATCCCGATCTCCGCGGCCATGCTGGCCGGGCAGGCCTACGG
Organism: Nocardia sp. NPDC059229; assembly: GCF_042754165.1. Classification (NCBI taxonomy): domain Bacteria; kingdom Bacillati; phylum Actinomycetota; class Actinomycetes; order Mycobacteriales; family Nocardiaceae; genus Nocardia; species Nocardia sp. NPDC059229. The sequence goes on along the minus strand of NZ_JBHZAK010000005.1, from coordinate 251,700 downwards.
CTTCGACTCGCCGTTCGTCGGCGCGCAGGGCTGGGACCACCGCTACGGCACCGGTGAAGTGTCGCAGTTCAATTCGGCCACCATGATCGCCGAGAAGTGGGACATCTCCCGCCGAGACATGGAGGAGTGGGCGCTGCGCAGCAACGAGCGCGCCCGCAAGGCCATCGTGGACGGCAAGTTCGACCGCGAGATCGTGCCGGTGGGCGACTTCTGGATCGACGAGTGCCCGCGCGAGACCACCCTGGAGAAGATGGCCGGGCTGCAGCCGCTCGCCGAGGGCAGCCGCATCACCGCGGCCCTGGCCAGCCAGATCTCCGACGGCTCCAGCGCCACCCTGCTGGCCTCGGACTGGGCGGTCCAGGAGTACGGTCTCACCCCGCGGGCGCGCATCCACCACGTGAGCGCGCGCGGCGCGGACCCGATCTACATGCTGACCGCGCCCATCCCGGCCACCAGGTGGGCACTGGAGAAGACCGGTCTGACCATCGACGACATGGACGTCATCGAGATCAACGAGGCCTTCGCCTCGGTGGTGCTGGCCTGGATCAAGGAGACCGGCGCCAACCCCGACAAGGTCAATGTCAACGGCGGCGCCATCGCGCTGGGCCACCCGCTGGGCGCGACCGGCGCCAAGCTGTTCGCCTCCCTGCTCAACGAGCTGGAGCGGGTGAACGGCCGCTACGGCCTGCTGACCATCTGTGAGGGCGGCGGCACCGCCAACGTCACCATCATCGAGCGCCTGGGCTAGTCCAGATACGGCGTTTCGGAAGCGGCACACCGAGTTTCGCGGCGCGGAGAGGCGGAGCCGCGCCGCTTTCGCGTCCGGGGCCTGGCAATGTCCGCTATCGTCGAACGGCAGACCGGTTGAAGGCGTAGTTGTCCGGGGTGGGGACTGTGATGGAGGAGTACCTGCCGAGAAGAGGTTTCCTCCTGGGGGCCTTCGGTTTAGCGGGCATGGGCTACATGGCCGCTGCGGCCGCCGATCCGGTCCCCCTGCCTCCGCCGCCCGTGCCGCTGCCCCCGCTGCCCCCGCCGACGTTCACGCCGTTCAACTACCATTCGCCCGCGCTGCAGCCGTTCGTCGACGACCTGCCCATCCCCGAAACCCGGCGGGCAGCAGGGGAATTGGCGGCCATCTCGGGAACTCACCGCTATCACCGGGAACTGCCGGAGACCCGCAGCTGGGGCTTCGGGCAGCCGGTGCTCGGGCCGAACCTGGAGGCGCATCGGGATCAGGTGGCGCGTATCGGTTTTCGCAATGAGCTGGGCACCCATGTGCTGGCCCAGCATGTGGACCTGACCATGCACGGCGTCACCGAGCTGGATCGCACCGATCCGCGCTTCACCGTGCACCTGCACGGCGGCGCGAATTCCCCCGACTCCGACGGACATCCGCTCATCGGTTGGCGCAATGGCGGCGGCCCCAGCTTCGCGTACGGCAACCGGCAGGAGGCCGCGACCCTCTGGTACCACGACCACGCCATGGGGATCACCAGGTTGAACATCCAGGCCGGGCTGGCCGGAATGTATTACCTGCGTGACGAATTCGACACCGGCCGCGACGGCAACCCGATCGGCCTGCCCAGCGGCGAGTTCGAGATCCCGCTCATCGTGCAGGACCGGACCTTCAATGCCGACGGCAGCCTGCAACCCATGGTGGCCACCTATATTCCCCAGGGCTACAACCAATCCGGGCAGCTGGGGGACGTGTGCTGCGTGAACGGAGTGGTGTGGCCGCGGCTCGAGGTGCGGCGCACCGTCTACCGGTTCCGGCTGCTCAACGGCTCCAACTCGCGGCCCTACATCTTCGAGTTCTCGAACGGCATGCTGTTCTTCGCGATCGGCGGGGATCTGGGCCTGCTGGACCGGCCGGTGCCGACACCGTCGATCCGGGTGAGCCCCGGTGAACGGGTGGATCTGCTCGTCGATTTCGGCGGCCTCGGGGACGGCGAGACCGTCGACCTGATCAATACCGCCGAAAACGATTTCGGCAATGCCGTGTTCATGACCCCCGAGCTGCGGCCCATCATGCGCTTCACCGGCGCGGGCGACGGTCCGGCCCGCGACATCCCGCGACTGCTGCGGGGCGGCCCCGGCCTGCCGGACCCGCTGGAGCCCACCTACCGGCCGGGCCCGGTGCGTACGGTGACGCTACTCGGCCTCAATGACGATGCCCGGGCCGCGGCGGTCTTCCCGACCATGATGTCGCTGAACAATCTGCCCTTCCTGAGCTCGGACATCGATACCGCGCGGGCCGGGACGGTGGAACAGTGGGACATCGTCAACACGACCCCGTTCGATCACCCCGTCCACCTGCACCTGGCCCGGATGCGAGTGATCGGCCGCCAGCCCATGCTCACCTCGGCCTACTTCCTCGCCAACTACCCGCCGGCGTTCGGTACCCGCTGGGCGCCCTCGGCCGATGGGTTCGCCATCGGGCCCCAGCAGGGGCCGCCACCCTGGGAGGCCGGGTGGAAGGACACCATCGAGTGCCCGACCGACACCATCACCCGGATTCTGGTGAAGTGGCCGTCGGTCGAGGAGCTCGGCTTCGATCCCGATGCGGTGGTCCCGGTGCCGCCCGGCGCGGAGGCCATGGCGCCCACCGGTGCCGGCATGGCGGGCGGGATGGCGGATACCCCGGAGATTCACGGCTATGTGTGGCACTGCCACAACCTCGACCATGCCGACCACGACATGATGCAGCAGATCCGCGTCCAGCCCTGACCTCCGCAGGGTGCGCGAAGTTGCCGGGATCCCACGGTATTTCGGCCGGGATTCCTACACTGCGTGCATGTCGAGATCGGTGGAGGGCCGGTTCGAGGAGATAGCCCGCAAGGCCCGGCAGGTACAGGACGCCATCGACGGCGTGCGGGCTCGCGCCGACGTGGACGGGGTGCGGATCGTGGTCGCACCGGACGGCCGCATCACCGCCCTGGAGCTACCGGATTCGCGGATGGCACAGGCGATTTCGCATGCTCACGAACGGGCGCTCGCGCACGCGCTCGAATGTGCCGATCGCCTGCGAGGTGAACTCACCGCCGATCCCGCCGTGGCGACCGCCTGGCGTCTGTTGATGCGACCGGTCCCTGAGTCATCGAAAACTGCTGCGCCGCACGATGACTCAGTCGTGTCGCAAGTGGATGCCCCGAACCCGTACGCCCTGCCCGCCGCCGTCCGGCACCGATACGGCCTGCCCTGAACCCATCGGCGTACCCGCGCGCCCGGCGGGTTGCGGGACGTTGCCCAGAGCTGTGAAGACGGCCCGCCGGCCCCGCCCGGCGGGCTGGCACCGCACCGGCCGGGCTCGGCGGGCCAGGCGGGGAGCGCGGCGCGAGCTGGGGGTTTGCTCGGATTAGGATGGCCGCGGACTTGTTTCGGGCCTCAGGAAGAAAGCGGGCGGTTCATGGATCTGGGTGTCCGCTGGAAGGTGCACGGCGACGGGCGCTCGCCCGCGCCGGGGGCGGTGGTGCGGCCGGACGAGCGGCTGTCATGGCCGCGCACCTTCGGGCTGGGCGCGCAACACGTGGTGGCCATGTTCGGCGCGAGTTTCGTTGCGCCCGTGCTGATGGGGCTCGATCCCAACCTCGCCATCATGATGTCGGGCGTCGCGACCGTGCTGTTCCTGCTCGCGACTCGCGGCCGGGTGCCCAGCTATCTGGGCTGCTCGCTGTCGTTCGTGGGTGTGGCCGCGGTGATCCGGGCGCAGGGCGGCAGTAGCGCGACGGTTACCGGCGCCTGCCTGGTGGTGGGCGCCGCGCTGTTCCTGATCGGCCTGGCCGTACAGCGGTTCGGCGCGCGCATCATTCACGCCGCCATGCCGCCGGTGGTGACCGGCGCGGTGGTCATGCTCATCGGCTTCAACCTGGCCCCGGTCACCGCCTCGACCTACTGGCCGCAGGATCAGTGGACCGCGCTGCTGGTCATGATGTTCACCGGGCTGGCCGTGGTGGGCCTGCGCGGATTCTTCGCGCGCATCGCGATCTTCCTGGGCCTGGTGTTCGGGTACGGGCTCTCGTGGGTGCAGGACCGGGTGCTCGGGCAGATCCATTCCGCCGACGGCAGCGGCAAGGTCACCGATCACTGGCGGCTGGATCTGTCCGGTGTGGCCAAGGCGGATTGGCTCGGCCTGCCCAGCTTCCACGCCCCGTCCTTCCAGTGGTCGGCGGTGCTGGTGGCACTGCCGGTGGTGATCGCGCTGGTCGCCGAGAACGCCGGGCACGTGAAGGCGGTCGGCGAGATGACCGGCGCCAACCTGGACGACAAGCTCGGCACCGCCATCGCCGCCGACGGCGCGGCCTCCATGCTGTCCACCGCCGTCGGCGGCCCGCCCAACACCACCTACTCGGAGAACATCGGCGTCATGGCCGCCACCCGGGTGTACTCCACGGCCGCCTACTGGGCCGCCGCGTTCTTCGCGCTGCTGTTCGGCCTGTGCCCCAAGTTCGGCGCCATCGTCGCGGCCATTCCGGGCGGGGTGCTGGGCGGGATCACCGTCATCCTGTACGGCATGATCGGCCTGCTGGGCGCGCAGATCTGGACCAATGCCCGGGTCGATCTCCGCAATCCGCTGAACCTGGTGCCCGCCGCCGCGGGCCTGATCATCGGCATCGGCAATGTGAGCATGAAGTTCACCGGCAACTTCACCCTGAGCGGCATCGCCCTGGGCACCCTGGTCGTCATCACCGGCTACCACGTGCTGCGCGTCTTCGCGCCCGAGCACTTCAAGGGGGAGGAGCCGCTGCTCGACGAGGGCACCTCCTCCTACGACGAATCAGGCAGGTAGCGAACGGGGTCCGGCCTCGGCCGGTCCGTCCGCCTGCTCTTCGGCGTAGGGCAGCTGCAGCACGTACCACGAGTGTTCGGACGAATACTCCAGGTACCGCGAGGCTTCCGGGTCGCAGGCCAGCCCTTCGATCCGGGTCCACTGCCCGTCACCGGAGGCGATGGTGTCGGTGTAGCGGACGTGCAGGTGGCCGTGGAACAGCACGCTGGGCCGCAGCGCCCGCACCACCCGCTGGATGCGGTCCTGGTTGGGATAGCACTCGTCCTTGTCCTTGCGATTCCACTTCGGCTGCGAGGCGCGCGGTTTGTCGTGGGTGAGCAGCACGTCCACCGGTGAGCTGTCGGCATCGAGCAGGCCGGTCAGCTCGGCGTCGGTCATCTCCTCCTCCGGAAACCACAGCATGCCCGCGGTCTCCGGCCGCTTCGAGGAGCCGTAGCCGCGTCGCTTGGCGACCTGCTCGGCCTTGCGGGCCTCCCGGGCCAGCCGCCAGCCCTTGTCGGTGGAGCGCGCCCCGCCGAAGGCGGCGAAGCTGGTGCCCTCCCAGGTCCAGCGGTGCCCGCGCGGGGCGTACCGGAGGTGCTTGCGGCACACCAGGAATCCCTCGTCGTCCGGATGCTCGTCGTAGAGCTCGTGCAGCAGCGAGCTCTTGTCGTGGTTCCCGTCCAGGAAGTACACGGTGACCCCGGCGCGCTTGGCCGCCCTGTTCACCACGTCGAAGTACCGCCGCCCCGAGTGCATGTGCTCCCACGCCCCGAAGTCCCCCACCGCGAACACCCGCTCGCAGTCATTCCGCGCCGCGACCCGTATCAATGTCAGCGCATGCGCGGTGTTCCCGTGCAGGTCTCCGACGATCAGGACATTCCCCATCGCCACATGGTGGCACCCCCGTCCCCGGACGGCATCCGCAATTCCCGGACGCCGCTTTCGGCCGGCCCGAATTAGGCTGACCTCCATGAACTCTGTGTTGGTTACCGGCGCGGCGCGCGGCATCGGCAAGGCCGTCTGCCTGCGTCTGGCGCAGCAGAACTGGCAGGTCTACGCCGGCGTCCGCAAGCTCTCCGACGGTGAGGCGCTGGTCGAGGCGGACTCCCGCATCACTCCGGTCGTCCTCGATGTCACGAATCCGGACCACATCGCCGCCCTCGACGAGGTGCTGCCCGCCGACCTGACGGCCGTGGTCAACAATGCGGGCATCGTCGCCGACGGTCCCGTCGAGCTCCTCGATCTGGACACCCTCCGAAACCAGTTCGAGGTCAATGTCTTCGGTGCGGTCGCGGTCACCCAGGCCGTCCTGCCGCGCCTGCGCGCCACCCGCGGCCGCGTGGTCTTCATCTCCTCGCTGTCCGGCCGCATCTCCACCCCCGGGACCGGCGCCTACAACTCCTCCAAGTTCGCCCTCGAGGGCCTGGTCGACGCCCTCCGGGTGGAGCTGCGCCCCTGGGGAATCCACACGTCCCTGATCGAGCCCGGCCCGATCGCCACCGACCTCTGGTTCGGCGCGACCGACATGGTCGACACCACCACCGCCCACCTCACCGCTGCCCAGCGCGAGCTCTACAGCGCCCACCTCGCGGGCCTGCGCAAGATGTCCCAGCAGGTCCCGAAGATCGCCGCCCCCGTCGACTCGGTCGTCAACGAGGTCGAAAAGGCCCTCACCGCAAAGCGCCCCAGGGCCCGCTACATCCCGGGCCTGGCCGGAAAGATCCAGGTGGTGGCCACCTCGCTCACCCCGACCCCGATCCTGGACACCCTCTTCGCCCTGGTCTCCGGCATCCGCAAGAAGTAGCGGGCACAGCGCAGCGTTGTGCCGGAGCAGATCGGTAATGGGGCACCCTACCGCCGGCACGGAATGCCAACGGTAGGGGCTCTCTGCCGCCCGCTGAAGGCCCGCAGAGGCGGGGGAGGCTATGCGCCGTAGACCGGCTCCGGGGTGGTGGCCTTGGACAGCAGGTCGCGCACGACCGGGCCCAGCTCGGCCGGCTCCCAGCGGGCGCCGCGGTCGATGGAGACGCCGTGGCGCCAGCCGTCGGCGACGGTCACCTTGCCGCCCTCGACCTCGAACATGCGGCCGGTGACACCGGCGGAATCGGCGCTGCCCAGCCAGACCACGAGCGGCGAGACGTTTTCCGGGGCCATGGCGTCGAAGCCGTCCTCGGGGGCGGCCATCATGTCGGCGAAGACCGTCTCGGTCATCCGGGTCCGGGCCGCCGGGGCGATGGCGTTGACGGTGATGCCGTAGCGCGCGAATTCGGCCGACGCGGTGAGGGTCAGGCCCGCGATGCCGGACTTGGCGGCGGAGTAGTTGCCCTGGCCGACCGAGCCGAGCAGACCCGCGCCGGAGCTGGTGTTGATGATGCGGGCCTCGGGGGTGCGACCGGCCTTGGCCTCGTTGCGCCAGTACTCGGCGGCGTGCCGCATGGGCGCGAAGTGGCCCTTGAGGTGCACCTTGATGACCGCGTCCCACTCGTCCTCGGCGAGGTTGACCAGCATCCGGTCGCGGACGATGCCGGCATTGTTGACCAGCACGTCCAGGCGGCCGAAGGTGTCGACAGCGGTCTGGATCAGGCGGCGCGCGCCCTCCCAGTCGGAGATGTCGTCGCCGTTCACGATGGCCTCGCCACCGAGGGCCTTGATCTCCTCGACGACCTGCGCGGCCGGGGAGTCCGGGCTGGGCGCGCCGTCGAGCTCGGCGCCGAGGTCGTTCACGACCACCTTCGCGCCGGCGGCGGCGAAGGCGAGGGCGTGGGCACGGCCGATGCCACGACCGGCGCCGGTCACGATGACGACGCGGCCGTCGCAGATCTTGTTGTCGGTCATATCGATTACCTCTTCGTGTTCGATCGGTCTAGTGGCCCGAGACGGCGGGGACGTCTGCGGTGGATGCTTCGAGGAAGGCGGGCTTCTCGCCGCCGCCGTGCACCAGCAGCGCGCTGCCGGTGACGTACGCGGCCAGGGGCGAGGCCAGGAACGCGGCGGTGCGACCGATGTCCTCGGGCGTCGCCATCCGCTGCATGGGAACCGTTCGGCTCACCGAGGCGATGCCCTCCTCGTCGCCGTAGTGCAGGTGCGAGGACTCGGTGTTGACCAGGCCGCAGATGACGGAGTTCATCCGCACCTTCGGAGCCCACTCCACCGCGAGCGACGAAACCAGGCTGTCCACACCGGCTTTGGCCGCACCGTAGGCCGCGGTGCCCGGGGAGGGCCGATGCCCGGAGACGCTGGAGATCATCACGATCGATCCGCCCGTCTCCTGCTTCTGCATGACCTCGTTGGCCACCTGTGAAACCAGCAGCGGCGCCAGCAGATTCAGCTGCACGATCTTGGCGTGGAAGTTGGCGCTGGCGTCGGCGGCCAGGGCGAAGGGCGCGCCACCGGCATTGTTCACCACGGTGTCGAGCCGCCCGTACTTCGCGACGATGGCCTCGATCAGCCCGCGCACCGAATCCGGGTCGCGCACATCGCACGGCAGGAAGTCGATGCCGCGGCCATTGCTCTCGACGGGGGTGTCGCCGGGCCGTCGCGCGCAGGCCACCACGGTCGCGCCCGCGTCCAGGAAGACCCGGCTGATGCCGGCGCCGACGCCGCGCACGCCGCCGGTGACCAAGACGACCGAGCCGGACAGGTTTACTTCGATTCCCACCGTGATAACCTACCAAGCACTTGCTTGTTTTGCCAACGATGGGACATTCGATGGGGATCAACCGTCACACCGAAACCGAGGGCGTCGAAGTCGTCACTGTCGACTACCCTCCGGTCAACGCGCTGCCTTCCGACGGCTGGTTCGCCCTGGCCGATGCCGTCACCCAGGCCGGCCGCAACCCGGAGACCCGGGTCGTCGTGCTGCGCGCCGAGGGCCGCGGCTTCAACGCGGGCGTGGATATCAAGGAGATGAACGCGGATACCGGGCACACCGCCCTGATCCGCGCCAACCACGGCTGCTTCGCCGCCTTCGCCGCGGTCTACGACTGCGAGGTTCCGGTCGTCACCGCCGTGAACGGCTTCTGCCTCGGCGGCGGCATCGGCCTGGTCGGCAACTCCGACGTCATCGTCGCCTCCGACGACGCGACCTTCGGCCTCCCCGAGGTCGACCGCGGCGCGCTCGGTGCGGCCACCCACCTGGCGCGACTGGTCCCCCAGCACCTGATGCGGACCATGTTCTACACCGCGGGCACCCTCACCGCGCAGCAGCTGCACCACTACGGCTCGGTCTTCAAGGTGGTGCCGCGCGCCGAACTCGACGCCGCCGCCATGGAGGTCGCCAAGAACATCGCCAACAAGGACGGCCGCGTCATCCGCGCCGCCAAGAAGGCGCTCAACGGCATCGACGTGCAGGACGTGCACCGCTCCTACCGCTTCGAGCAGGGCTTCACCATGGAGCTGAACCTCGCGGGCGTGGCCGACGAGATCCGGGCGCGCTTCGACGACGACCTGGCCGCTCAGAAAAAAGCAAAGTAGAAGGGGCGAAACACTATGCGCGACAAGCGAATGAGCCTCGACGAGGTCGTCGGCGAGCTCCGCAGCGGCATGACCATCGGCATCGGCGGCTGGGGTTCCCGGCGCAAGCCGATGGCGTTCGTGCGCGCCCTGCTGCGTTCGGATATCACCGATCTGACCGTCGTCACCTACGGCGGCCCGGATCTGGGCCTGCTGTGCTCGGCGGGCAAGGTGCGCAAGGCCTACTACGGCTTCGTGTCCCTGGACTCCGCGCCTTTCTACGACCCGTGGTTCGCCAAGGCTCGCACCGAGGGTGCGATCACCGTGCGCGAGATGGACGAGGGCATGGTCAAGTGCGGTCTGCAGGCCGCCGCGGCCCGCCTGCCGTTCCTGCCGATCCGCGCCGGATTGGGTTCTGCCGTCGTCGATTTCTGGGAGGGCGAGCTCGAGACCGTCCAGTCCCCGTACGCCGATGCCGACGGCCGCCGCGAAACCCTCGTCGCCATGCCCGCTCTGAACCTGGACGCCGCCTTCGTGCACCTGGACCTGGGTGACAAGCACGGCAATGCCGCCTACACCGGCGTCGATCCGTACATGGACGACCTGTACCTGCTCTCCGCCGAGAAGCGCTACCTGTCGGTGGACCGTCTCATCGAGACCGAGGAACTGGTGAAAGCCGTTCCGACGCAGGCCCTCATCCTCAACCGCATGATGGTCGACGGGGTGGTCGAGGCCCCCGGCGGCGCGCACTTCACCTTCTCCGGCAGCTACGGCCGCGACGAGAAGTTCCAGCGCCACTACGTCGAGGCCGCCAAGACGCCCGAGTCGTGGGCCGAGTTCAAGGCTCGCTACCTGGACGTGTCCGAGGCCGAATATCAGGCCGCCGTCAAGGCTTTCGCAGAGGAGCAGAAATGAGCGCAGCATCGCATAGCGATTCCGTCAGGGGTGGCGGTGGGGCGACGGGTGGGCCCGACACCACCACCGTTACTCGGGCCGAGATCTGCGTCGTCGCCGCCGCCGAGATCTTCCGGGGCGCGGGCGAGATCATGGCCTCGCCCATGTCCACCGTCACCACCATCGGCGCGCGGCTGGCGCGGCTCACCTTCGAGCCGGACCTGCTGCTGTCCGACGGTGAGGCGCTGTTCTTCGCCGAGATCCCGCCGATCGGCGGCAAGGCGCCCATCGAGGGCTGGATTCCGTTCTCGAAGGTCTTCGATGTGGTGAATTCCGGTCGCCGCCATGTGGTCATGGGCGCCAACCAGATCGACAGGTACGGCAACCAGAACCTGTCCGCGTTCGGTCCGCTGCAGCAGCCGACCCGGCAGATGTTCGGTGTGCGCGGCGCGCCGGGCAACACCATCAACCACGCCACCAGCTACTTCGTGCCCAAGCACAACAAGCGGGTGTTCGTCGACCAGGTCGACATCGTCTCCGGAATCGGTTACGACAAGGTCGATTCCGAGAACCCGGCCTACCGCTTCCACCACCTGCACCGGGTGGTCTCGAACCTGGGCGTGTTCGACTTCAACGGCCCGGACCACACCCTGCGCGCGCTGTCGCTGCACCCGGGTGTGACCGCCGACGAGGTCGCGGAGAACACCTCCTTCGAGATCGCCGGGCTGGCCGAGGCGGGCGAGACCCGTTTGCCCACCGAGGAAGAGCTCACCATCATCCGGACCGTGCTGGACCCCAAGGGCTTCCGTGAGAAGGAAGTGACGGCATGACCGCGCAACGGCTCAAGACGCCGCTGACCGAACTGGTCGGCATCGAGCACCCGATCGTGCAGACCGGCATGGGCTGGGTCGCCGGTCCGGGCCTGGTCGCGGCCACCGCGAACGCGGGCGGCCTCGGCATCCTCGCCTCGGCGACCATGACCCTCGACGAACTCGAGGTGGCCATCGCCAAGACGAAGGCCAAGACCGACAAGCCCTTCGGCGTGAACATCCGCGCCGACCTGTCGGACGCGCCCGACCGCATCGACATGATGATCCGCGACGGCGTGAAGGTGGCCTCCTTCGCGCTGGCTCCCAAGAAGGAGCTCATCGCCAAGCTCAAGGACAACGGCGTGGTCGTCATGCCGTCCATCGGCGCGGCCAAGCACGCGGTCAAGGTCGCCTCCTGGGGTGCGGACGCGGTGATCGTGCAGGGTGGTGAGGGCGGTGGCCACACCGGTTCCGTCGCGACCACGCTGCTGCTGCCGTCCGTCCTCGACGCGGTCGACATCCCGGTGGTCGCCGGTGGCGGTTTCTTCGACGGCCGCGGCCTGGCCGCCGCGCTGTCCTACGGCGCGGCCGGCGTCGCCATGGGCACCCGCTTCCTGCTCACCCAGGACTCGAGTGTCCCGGACTCGGTCAAGCAGGAGTACCTCAAGCGCGGACTGCAGGACACCGTCGTCTCCAAGAAGGTCGACGGCATGCCGCACCGCGTGCTGAACACCGAACTGGTGGACAAGCTGGAGCATTCGAGCGGCCTGCGCGGACTCACCGCCGCCGTCTCGAACGCCGTCAAGTTCAAGAGCATGACCGGCATGAAGTGGTCGACCATGATCAAGGACGGCATCGGCATGCGGAAGCAGAAGGGCCTCACCTGGTCCCAGGTCATCATGGCCGCCAACACCCCGATGCTGCTGAAAGCCGGTCTGGTGGAGGGCAACACCCACGCGGGCGTGCTCGCCTCCGGCCAGGCCGCGGGCATCATCGACGACCTGCCCACGGTGCAGGACCTCATCGACCGCATCATCACCGAGGCCATCGAGCGCATCGACAGCCTCAACACCTACCGCGTCACCACCACCGCCTGACGCGTCCCCGAACGTGCGCGGCCACCACAGCCCGACCGCGCACCCGGATCCGGCCAACCCTCGGATCCTTGCGCGCGCCCATCCGGCGCGCGCCGAGCCGTCCCCGGAACCTCTCGCCCGGGGGCGGCTTCGCGCGTTTATCGACCCATGACGCAACGGTGGAGCGCCGTTGTACGGATCCATGTCGGGTCGGCCGGGGCATCTGCGAGTTAGCTGCCTTTTGCCTGATTTGTCAGCTTTCGTGCGGGGTCTCAGACCTCACCGTCGTTCTGTTTCGACGGTGAGGTCCGGCCCGAAGGGCCTGGCCCGGGCCAATTGGCCTGGGCCGCCGGTGATATTGGGTACATGGGGTGTCGCGCAGGCGTACGGTTTGTGAGCCCCCCTAATGCAATCGGGGACTTGCGCGGATTGCCATCGTGACCGGTACGATGGCCGCGTTCCGCAACGGTCCGGCAATCGGGGCGACAGTGTGAGCTCGAGACCTGTCCCGATCTGCCTGGTGCGGATCGGGATTCCGTACCTCTGGTGCGGAGGAAGCCAAGCGCGCGGTATCTGATGAGGGGATGGCTGTCGCATGATCGTCGATCGTGCAATGCGCCTGGTGGCAGTGATCGCAGCTGTCACCGGCTCGGTGCTGCTCGCGCCCGCGGTTGCCGATGCGCAGCCGGGGGGCATCCCGCTCGATCCCGTACCCGCGGGCCAGGATCCGACCCTGCCTGCGCCCGCCGTCACGCAAGCTCAGCCGCCCTCCGTCTCGCAACCTCAGGCAATCGATGCCACTCGTCCGCAGCCCGTCACCCCGGTGGCCGGGCCGCAGGATCTGCTGTCCATGCTGTTCGCACTCGGAACCCGCTCGGCCGGTGTCGGTTCCGCCGGTGTCGGCTCGGCCGCGGTCGGTTCGGCCGGACTGGGCACCGTGCTGGGCGGTACCGGCTCCGCGGCCCTGGGCACCGGGTCTGCCGTAACCGGTTCCACCGGTGCGGGATTGGGTTCGGCCGTCGCCGGTACCGGCTCGGCCGGGGCGGCCACCGGTTCGGCCGCACTCGGAACAGGTTCCGCCGCAGTCGGTTCCGCCGGCCTCGGGACCGCGGGCGTGCTCGGCCTGGGTTCGGCGGGCGTCGGCTCCGCCGGCGTGGGCACCGGTTCCGCGCTGCTGGGCCTGCTGCTCGGCACGGGTTCGGCCGCAACGGGTTCGGCCGCGGTGGGCTCGGCCGCAACAGGTTCGGCCGGGCTGGCCGCGCTGTGCACCGGTTCGGCCGCAGTCGGTTCCGCCGGAATCGGTTCCGCCGGAATCGGTTCCGCCGGTGTGGGTTCCGCAGTCGGTGCGCTCACCGGTCTGGGCTCGGCCGGCTCCGGTGCGGGTTCGGCCGCGACGGGCTCGGGTGTCGGTTCGGCCGGGGCGGGTTCCGCCGCGGGTTCGGCCGATCTCGGTTCGGCCGCGGTGGGTTCGGCGGGGCTCGGCTCGGCGGGGCTCGGTTCCGCCGCGGTCTGCGCCTCGCCACTGCTGCTGTTGCTGATCCCGCCGCCCGCCGCACCCGCGGTGCCGCCGGTGCCGCTGGAGATTCCGCAGCCCCCGGCCGTGCCGCAGTTGCCCGCCGTGGTGGCCCCGGCGGCCGCGCTGCCCGAGCCGGAGGTCGCACCTGTCGCGCCGCCGCCGCCCGCGTCGGCGCCCGCTCCCGTTCTGGCCCAGCCGAATCCGGATGTGAAGCCGACCTCGAACAACACCCCGCTGCCGCCGTGGAAGCCACTGTCGGTGCTCGGCGGGCTGATCGCCATGGCGCTGGTGGGCACCGGCTCGGGCACGGTGAGCTTCCAGAGCGCGTCCGCGGCCCAGGCGCGGGTCGATGCCGCGCGCGCTGCTTTCTTCGGACCGAGGGTATGAGGGGACCGCGATGACCGGGAGCAAGGCTCATAGCATCGGGTCCTACCGCCGGGTGGCCGCCGCGGTGGACGCGGTGTGCGCGGTGGCCGCCGATTTCGACGCCACCGACCTGGACGAGGTGGTGCTCGCCATCTCGGCGGAGCGGCGGCGGATCATCGAGATCGCCAGTGCCCAACTGGGTCCGGGCGTGTGTGGCCAGCGCCGCAGCTATCCGGACCGGGATGTGATCGTGCTGGCGCAGTCGCTGCCCAGTCGTGAGCACACCCTGGCGCACGAGCTGGGGCACATCGTCTTCGACCATCCGGGCGAGGCGGCGACCGAGGTGGTGCTGGAGGCCAGCGACGATCTCATCGCCTACATGCTCAGCCAGCGCGCGCATCAGAAGGCCATCGATCTGGGCGACGACGAGCAATGCGAGTGGGAGGCGGAAACTTTCGCGAGCATGCTCATGACCCGCCTGCGCGTGTTCAACAGCCGGGGCGCGGGCGTCTCGGTCCTTCGATTCGATGAGGCGTTGGGATGACCGAGTCAGGGGATGCGGCATGACCTTCTGGGTGACGGCCATGCTGGTGTGGATGGCCTCGGGTGCACGCGTCGGGCGTGTACTGGTGAAACCGGCGACCACCGCGCGGGTCGCGATCGTGATCGCGGTGGCCGCGGTGGCGCTGGCGGTGACCGTCGGCGTGCCGGAAATCGCTCTGGCCGTTGACCATTTGGCGCCGGGTGGCGTGCACGGCCAGTGGCTGGGCGACCGGGTGGTCACCGCGGCGTGGATCATGTTCGCCACCGCCACCTCGGTGGTGGCGGCCGCGGCGTGGCCGGTGGTGTCGCGTCGCAATCTGCGTCAGATCGGCATGATGATCTACGCCGGCGGCGCGATCGCCATGATTCTCACGCTGCTCTGGTCGCTGACCTTCGGCTGGGTGATCGTGCTGCTGGAGTGCGCGTTCATCGTGATTACCGGTGTGCGCAACCTGGATTGGACCACGCTGGGCCGCGGCATCGCGCTCTACACCACCGGTACCGGAGTGGTCGGTGTGCTGGCGGCGATGTCGATTCGCCGCGAGGTGCGCGACGAGCCGATGCCGAAGCCCGGCGACGAGGGCTGGTTCTGGCCGGTGTGGCAGATCGCGGCCATGCTCATCGCCATCGGCGCGGTGTGGATCGTGATCGAGCTGTGGTGGCGAGCCCGGGTGCTGCTCAAGCAGATTCACACCCTGCACCGGGTGCTGATCGCGCGCTTCCCGGAGGTGGTGGCGCACGAGCAGACCGGATCGGGCACCCAGCTCAAGGCTTCCGATCAGGTCGCGCAGATCATGGACGCGCTCTACCTGCAGTCCGGTGGCGGGGTGGAGCTGGCCGCGGCGGGGGTGCCGCCGGTCTCGGTGGCCGAGCGCGCGCAGCGGGTGGCCGAGTGGTCGCGGAATCCGTTCGGCGAGGTGATGATCGACGGTCGCTGGATCTCGCCGCCGGCGGGGGTCAGTCCGCGTGGCTGGGTGCAGGCCATCGCCCGCGCCTACGACGCGACGGCGGCCGCGTCGCCGAGCACGATTCAGGGCTCCGCGCAACGGTAGTCATTACTTTTCCATTACTATTCGGCTGATCCGCGCATTACCCCTCGGTGGGCTCCGAACTTGATCACGCGGAGATCAACGACTCAATTGCGATCTTGTCGCAAATGCGCAAGCCCCGTACCGCGCGCGATTGCCAAGGGCGTGGCATTCCGGCGGGCCCTGCACGATGAGACTTCGTATCCGAGGTTTCGTCTCATCGAACCCGTCGTGCGCAGTACGGGACTTTGCTTGTCAGTAGATGTTGTCACTCTTGCTTGTCGCGGATGATGCAATGGGGGTCGAAACATCCACAGTGCACAAAACGACATAGTGCACAAAACAACTCATTAGACCGACCGGACTCGCCCAGTTGGTGTTATGCCAGGTTTGTGCATACTGCACCAGCGCAGGGGTATGCGCCACATGGCCTCAGCACGCTGAGACCGGTGCAACATCCTTCACCCGAACCGAATGGTCCGGCGGGCCACCGGCACTGCCCTGCAAGCAGTGCCGGTGACCCGTCCATGTCCAGTCCGGAGCAAGCCCTGTAACAAACCAACACAGTGCGGCCTCCGAGCTAGCCGCACTGTGTTGCTCTGTGGCAGTGCCTATTCCGTGCCGTCCGGAGGAATTTCGGGCAGTCCTTCGCTTGCCCGCAACTTCTCCGCCATAGAGGTGAGGAGATTCTGAGATTCTTCGGACAGGTCGAACGCCCTACTCGACAGACGACGGAGTCCATAGCCCTGCAGCTGGGACAGCAGCTCGAGATCGTGATCGATCTTCGCCGCGTAGATGTCGTTGAAGAAGTAGTCCGGCTTGACCTTGAAGAACTTTGCCAACGCTGCCACCGTCTCATCCGACGGGTTCGTGCGCTGTCCCGACCGCAACTGCGACAGATACGGTTTCGAGATCGGATGGCCGGATGCCGTCAAGGCTGCCGCCACCTCTGCGTTCGTGTGCGGCTTACGCCCCGGGGGATGCACGGTTTCGAACAGCTTGTTCAGCCGCGCCGCGAAATCAGCCATTGTGAGCCGCCCAATTCCCTTCGCTGTACTAACAGTCGTTATCTCGGATACGTATCATTGATATTAGCGGCTCAGTAACTGAAAACCTACGCCTGATTCGCGATTTCCTTGAAGCTTCTAGGCGGTCATCCGCTTCACCCGCTGTGGCTTGGGCGTTTGCGGGCTAACCCTACGGTTCTTGCTGAGGGCTTAAGAGTCCCGGTTCTGGCCCGTCGCGAGGCTCTTCCCGGACGGGCCACGGGTAGCCATAAGATAGCTGACGTCTCATCTTCCCGCCTGTGCCGCTGATCATGTGGCGTACGCCACGTTTTGCGGCCAGCAGGATGAACGTTCAACCTGGCCGAAAATCATTGAGGGACTAGATCCGTTCGATGATCGTGCCCGTCGCGAGGGCGCCGCCGCAGCACATCAGGACCATGGCGGTGGTCTTGTCCGAGCGCTCCAGCTCGTGCAAAGCCGTTGTGATCAAGCGGGATCCGGTGCTGCCGACCGGGTGGCCGAGCGCGATGGCGCCGCCATTGACGTTGACGCGATCGAAATCCGGCTTGTGCACCGAGGCCCACGACAGCACCACGGACGCGAAAGCCTCGTTGATCTCGAACAAGTCGATGTCGGAGATGCTCATGCCGCTGCGCTCGAGCAGTCGCTCGCACGCCTGCACCGGACCATCCAGGTGGAATTCGGGCTCGCCGCCCACCAGGCACTGCGCCACGATGCGGGCGCGCGGGCGCAATCCCTCACGCTGCGCGGCCTTTTCGTCCATGAGCAGCACCGCGGCCGCGCCGTCGGAGATCTGCGAGGAGGTGCCGGCGGTGTGAATTCCGCCCTCCAGCACCGGCTTCAGCTTCGCCAGGCCCTCGCGGGTGGTCTCGCGCAGACCCTGGTCGCGGCTGATGTCGGCGAACTCGCCGGTGAGGTTGCCCTCCTTGTCGACCTGCGGCGCGTTCTTGATGGTCAGCACCTCGCGATCGAAGCGGCCCTCCGCCCACGCCTGCGCGGCCAGTCGCTGCGAGCGCTCGCCCAGCTCCTCGACATCGTCGCGAGTGATGCCGCGCCGCTTGGCGATTCGCTCAGCGGCCTCGAACTGGTTGGGCATGTCGATGTTCCAGGACGCGGGCCGGCGCGGGCCGGCGTGCGTTCCGACGTTGGCGCCCAACGGAACATGGCTCATGGACTCGATGCCGCAGGCCATGCCGACCTCGATGGCGCCGGTGGAGATGAGCCCGGCCACGAGGCCCGCGGCCTGCTGCGCCGAACCGCACTGATTGTCGATGGTGACCGCACCGGTCTGCCACGGCAGCCCGGCGTGCAGCCAGGCGGTGCGGGTGACGTTGTTGCCCTGCTCGCCGACCTGCATGACGCAGCCGCCGACGACCTGTTCGACCAGCGCCGGATTCAGTTCCGCGCGCTCGAGCACGCCCTGCTGTGCCGCGCCCAGCAGCTCGGCGGCGTGCAGGCCGGCCAGCCAGCCATTGCGCTTGCCGATGGGCGTGCGGGCGGCCTCGACGATGACGGGAGTACCCATGTCTTTCCTTCCGGATTAGAACTGCAACGAGTTCACAACCAGTAACGTAAGCCTGTTCCGGACCAATACCTAGTCCCTTCTCTTGTTTTACCTCCTGTGCTTCAATAGCGGTAGAACGTGTTTCAGTTGGTCAAAGGAGACTGCTGGTGGTCGACACTGCAGCCCGGCCCGATGTGCCGGATGGATTCGATGTCACCGACCCGGAAATGTGGGCGCACCGGGTCCCGGTCGAAGAACTCGCCGAACTGCGCCGCAGCGCCCCCATCTGGTGGAACCCCAAGTCGCCGGAGGTCGGTGGCTTCACCGACGACGGCTTCTGGGTGCTCAGCAAGCACGCCGACGTCAAGACCGTCTCGCGGCGCGACGACGTGTTCTCCACCTATGAGAACACCGCCATCCCGCGGTTCCAGGACGACATCACCCGCGAGCAGATCGATCTGCAGCGCTTCGTCCTGCTGAACAAGGACGCCCCGGAGCACACCAAGCTTCGCAAGATCATCTCCAAGGGTTTCACCCCGCGCGTCATCAACGGCCTGCGGGCCGAGCTGACCGCCCGGGCCGAGGCCATCGTGAAGGCCGCCGCCGACTCCGGCACCGGTGACTTCGTGGAGCAGGTGGCCGCCGAGCTGCCGCTGCAGGCCATCGCCGAACTGATCGGTGTGCCGCAGGAAGACCGCATGAAGCTGTTCAAGTGGTCCAACGACATGACCAGCTACGACGATCCGGACAGCGACGCCGACCCGGTCATCGCCTCCACCGAGATCCTCGGCTACTCGTACCAAATGGCCGAGGCCCGCCGGGCCTGCCCGGCCGACGACATCGTCACCCAGCTCATCAATGCCGACATGGACGGCGAGGCGCTGCTGCCGGAGGAATTCGGCTTCTTCGTCATGATGCTGGCCGTCGCGGGCAACGAGACCACCCGCAATGCCACCACGCACGGCATGATCGCGTTCATGGAGAACCCGGACCAGTGGGAGCTCTTCAAGAAGGAGCGGCCCAAGACCGCCGCCGACGAGATCATCCGCTGGGCCACCCCGGTCAGCTCGTTCCAGCGCACCGCGCTCGAGGACGTGGAAGTCAGTGGCGTGCAGATCAAGAAGGGCCAGCGGGTGGTGCTGTCCTACCGCTCGGCCAACTTCGACGAGGAGGTGTTCGAGGATCCGTACACCTTCAATATCCTGCGTGATCCGAACCCGCACCTGTCCTTCGGCGGCACCGGCGCGCACTTCTGCATCGGCGCGAACCTGGCCCGGCTCGAGATCGAGATCATCTTCAATGCCATCGCCGACCACATGCCCGACATCTCCAAGCTCGGAGATCCGCGACGGCTGCAGTCCGGCTGGCTCAACGGCATCAAGGAATTCCAGGTCGACTACAAGACCTGCCCCGTGAAGCACTGAGCCGCAGGTGATTTGATCCGCCCCGTTCCCCCTCTCACTCCTCGGGGCGGAGAAAAAGGAAGCGGGCGACTGGATTCATCCAGTCGCCCGCTTCGTCTTTCGTATGCCGGTCGAGGGCCTAGGCCTTCTTCATCGTCGACATGGCGCGTTCGGTCTCCCAAAAGGCGCGCAGGGCAAGGATTTTCCCGTCCTCGTCGACCTTGTAGGTGAAGACGCCTTCCGCGTGGACGATATGACCGCTCATGGTGGTGCGGATGCGGCCCGTGTAGGCCACCTCACGACCGCAGGCGAAGGAGTCGTCGAAGAGGAACTCGATGGACTCGGTGGGGGCAATCGCCTTGTCCCAGAAGGCCGCGATGGCCTCCGCGCCGCGGTGCCCGACACCCTGGGGATCGAAGAAGGACGGCCCGATGGGGTCCTCCACGATCCCGTCGGCGGCGAACAGCGCCACCCAGGCCTCCTTGTTCTTCGCCCGCACCGCGGCCTGCGACGCCGTGCCCGCTACCCGGGCCGGGTGTTCGGTCGTGGTGGTCACGGCTGCTCACTCCCGACGACCCACATCGAGAAGTACTGCGAGCCACCGCCGTACGCGTGGCCGTAGGCCTTGCGGGCATTCTCCACCTGGTAGTCGCCGGCCCGGCCCATGACCTGCTTGGCGGCCTCCGCGAAGCGGATCATGCCGGAGGCGCCGATCGGGTTGGAGGAGAGTACGCCGCCGGAGGGGTTGACCGGCAGCTTCCCGCCGATGGCGGTCTCCCCGGCGTCGGTGAGCTTCCAGCCCTCGCCCTCGGGCATGAAGCCCAGGTTCTCCAGCCACATGGGCTCGAACCACGAGAAGGGGACATAGATCTCGGCCGCGTCGATCTCCTCGAGCGGGTTGGTGATCCCGGCCTGCTTCCACAGCGCCTTGGCGGCTTCCTGGCCGGCCTTGGGGTTGACCTGGTCGCGGCCGGCGTAGGCGAGCGGCTCGGTGCGCATGGCGGTGCCGTGCACCCAGGCCACCTTCTTGCCCTGTGCCTCCACGGCCTTGCCGGACGCCTCGTCACCGATCACGATGGCGCAGGCGCCGTCCGAGGACGGGCAGGTCTCGTCGAAACGAATGGGGTCCCACAGCATTTGGGAGGACATCACCGATTCCAGGGTGATGTCGGGCTGGTGCAGGTGCGCGAGCGGATTGCGCGCGCCGTTGCGGCGGTCTTTCACCGCGACCATGGCGCCCACGTGCAGCGGGGCATTGGAGCGGCGGATGTAGGCGCGCACGTGCGGGGCGAAGTAGCCGCCCGCGCCCGCGCCGACCGGCATGGTGAACGGCACCGGATTCGACAGCGCCCACATGGCGTTGGACTCCGACTGCTTCTCCCATGCGATGGCCAGCACCTTGCCGTACACGCCGGCCTGCACCTGGTTGGCCGCGACGATCGCGGTCGAGCCGCCCACCGAACCGGCGGTGTGCACCCGGAGCAGCGGTTTTCCGGTGGCGCCCAGGGCATCCGCGAGGAACAGCTCCGGCATCATGGAGCCCTCGAAGAAGTCGGGGGCCTTGCCGACCACCACGGCGTCGATATCGGCCATGGTCAGGCCGGAGTCCACCAGGGCGCGGTCGATGGCCTCGCGGACCATGCCCCCCATGGATACATCCGACCGTTTGGTCACGTGATGGGTCTGTCCGGTGCCGAGCACCGCGGCGGGGAGTGTCATCGTGCCTCCAGGGTGGCAACCAGGTTCTGCTGCAGCGCGGGGCCCGAACTGGCGTGGGCCAGTGCGCGATTCGCGGTGCCGTTGATGATTTCGGTGGCGGCGAAGCCGATGCGCTCGAGGCCCGCGGCGAACATCGGATTGCCCGACAGCGGACCGCCGGACGGATTGATCCGGGTGGTGCCGTTCAGGCCGATGGCCTGCTTCAGGATCAGCTCCTCGTGGCTGAACTGCGCGTGCAGCTCGGCGATGTCGAAGCCGCTCGCGTCGCCGCCGGTGAGGGCGTCGGCCGCCTTCTTGGCCGAGGCCGAGACCGTCAGGTCGCGCGCACCCAGCACCGGGGTGTCGATGTAGTGGGCCATTCCGGTCAGCCAGGCCGGACGCTCGCACAGCTCGCGGGCGCGATCGCCCACGGCCAGCACGATGGCGGCCGCGCCGTCGGTGATGGGCGCGATGTCATGGGCGCGGAAAGGATCGGCGACCTTCGGTGCGGCCAGCAGCTTTTCGGCGTCGGAGCCGGTGCTGCGCGCGGCCACCGCGGCCATGTCCGCCTCGGTCCAGCGGCCCGCGTCCAGGCCCGCGCGGGCCTGCAGGCCGGCGATGGACACCGAGTCCGGCCACAGCGGCGCGACCAGGTACGGGTCGGTCTGCAGGGTGAGGATCTGGCGCAGGGTACCGGCCGAGGCCTTGCCGAAGCCGTACACCAGGGCCGTCTCGGCCTGTCCGGAGCGCAGTTTCACCCACGCCTCGTACAGCGCCCAGGCCGCGTCCATCTCCACGTGCGACTCGTTGATCGGCGGCACCGCGCCGATGGAGTCGATGGCCGAGATGAACGAGAAGGCGCGTCCGGCAAGGTAATCCGAGGAACCGGAGCACCAGAAGCCGATGTCGGAGACCCCGATGCCGAGCTTGGCGTAGAGCTCCTGGAAGCAGGGCGCGAGCATCTCGACGCCATTGGTGGTGCCGAAGGTCTCCGGCACGTGCGGCGCGTGCGCGAAGCCCACGACCGCGATGTCAGTTGCCTTGTGGTTCAAGGTGTTCAGCGCCTCTCTACAGGTGGTGCGCGAAGCTGTCGTAGTCGGCGTCGGGTTCGCCGGTGGGCCGGAAGTGGTCGATATTGGCCATGGACAGGCCCCACTCCTCGCGCGGCTTCCACACCGCCTCCACTCGCATACCCATCCGGACCTCGCTCGCCTCGACGCCGAGCACCAGGTGCAGGAAGGGGATGTCGGCGCCGTCGAGCAGCACGTAGGCCGCCACGTACGGGGGCTTGAGGCGCTGGCCCATGAACGGCACGTTCACGATGCAGAAGGTGGTCACGATGCCCTTGTCGGACACCTCGACGTAGTCGTCGGTCGGCGAGCCGTCGCGCGGGTCGGCGCCGCGCGGCGGGAAGTACACCTTGCCGTCCATCCGGGCGCGGGCGCCCAGCAGGCGGCCCTCCATGAGCGCCTTCAGGAAGACGGCCTCCTGCGGGGCGGCGGTGTGCTTGATGGAGAAGTCGACCGGGGTCACGATGCCGGTCACCGGTTCCAGGTCACTCGCGGAATCGGCCGGGGCCGTGGAGGTCTCACCCGGTTCGAAGGCCGCGATGTCGTGGATGTCGCCGGTGCGCTCGGCGGCCCAGCGCGCCCGCACCCGCATCCCGGTGGCGATGTCGGCCGGGGAGGCCACATCCACCGCGTGCAGGATAGCGGTGTCCGCGCCGTCCAGCTTGATCAGCGCGTACGCGAAGGGTCGGTCGAAGGGCTGGCCGGGCAGCGGCTCGGCCACCCACGACCAGGTCTGAACGGTGCCGACGTCGGACACGCCGACGAACTCCGACAGCGCCTCGCCGGTGGCCGGATCGAATTCCGCGGGCGGCACGATCACGCGCCCATCGGAACCCCGCACCCCGACGACCTTGCCGGATCGCAGTTCCGTGAGGAAGCGACCGATGATCGGACCGGTGGAGCGGGTGTAGTCGAATTGCATCCGCAGCGGTGCGGACAGTATTTCGGTGTTCCCCAGAGTCACGAGATCGAGTAGAACAGGTTCTAGTGACGGTGGCAAGAGTACGGGCTGCGGCCCTGACGACCAGCCCCGGATGTTCTAGGAAGGACATGGAAATGCGCTTTGGATTGCAACTGGGATATTGGGGTGCGCAGCCGCCCGCCAATCACCGGGAACTGGTGCTGGCCGCGGAGGAGGCCGGCTTCGACGCCATCTTCACCGCGGAGTCCTGGGGATCGGACGCCTTCACGCCCCTGGCGTGGTACGGCTCGGACACCAGCCGGGTCCGGCTGGGCACCTCCGTCGTGCAGATGTCGGCGCGCACGCCGACCGCCACCGCCATGGCCGCGCTGACCCTCGACCACCTCAGCGGCGGCCGGCACATCCTCGGGCTCGGCGTCTCCGGTCCGCAGGTGGTGGAGGGCTGGTACGGGCAGCCCTTCGCCAAGCCGCTGGCCCGCACCCGCGAGTACGTCTCGATCGTGCGGCAGGTGCTGGCCCGCGAGGGCAAGGTGACCAGTGCGGGCCCGCACTACCCGCTGCCCTACTCCGGATCGGGCGCAACGGGATTCGGCAAGCCGCTCAAGCCCATCACCCACCCGCTGCGCGCGGACCTGCCGATCTGGCTCGGCGCGGAGGGCCCCAAGAACGTGGCGCTGACCGCGGAGATCGCGGACGGCTGGCTGGCCATCTACTACACGCCGCGGCTGGCCGACATGTACAACGAGTGGCTCGACGAGGGCTTCTCGCGCCCGGGCGCGCGGCGCTCGCGCGAGGACTTCGAGATCGCCGCCACCGCACAGGTGATCCTGACCGACGACCCCAAGGCCGAACTGGATCGGCTGCGCCCGTTCATGGCGCTCTACATCGGCGGCATGGGCGCCGAGGAACTCAACTTCCACGCCGAGGTGTACCGGCGCATGGGCTATGGCGAGCAGGTGGACGAGATCACCCGGCTGTTCCGCACCGGCCGCAAGGAGGAGGCCGCGGCGGTCGTGCCCGACGAGCTGATCCTCGACACCACCATCATCGGCAATGAGGCGCAGGTGCGTGAGCAACTGAAGGTGTGGGAGCAGGCCGGCGTCACCATGATGCTCGTGGGTGTCCGCGACGTGGCGCAGTTCGAGGCGCTGCGTCCGCTGATCGAGTCGCAGGGGCACTGAGTCGGTCGCAGGGGCACTGAGTCGTTCGTAGAACTAGTTCCAGAAATCCGGCCTCGAAGAGGCGCTTCGCGGCCGGTTGGAAAGGGCGCGCCCCGGTGAGTGGGTCGCGCCCTTTCGCATCTGTTCCAATTCAGCGTAAGTCGCCGTAGGGTGTGACACGGGGCACATCCGGTCACTGGGCCAAAGCCGAATCTGTGGCTTGTCACACACAAGAACACGTTCTATTTTGAAGCAGTGAGCTACAACATTGCGGACCTTGTCGAGCACACCATCGACCTCATGCCGGAACGTGTCGCGCTGGTTGACGACGCTCGTTCGGTGACCTACGCCGAGCTCGAGGACCGAGCCAACCGGCTGGCGCACTACCTGCAGGATCAGGGTGTGCAGCCGGGTGACAAGGTCGGCGTGTACTCGCGCAACACCATTGAGGCCGTGGAGGCCATGGTGGCCATCTTCAAGGCGCGGGCAGTCATGATCAACGTGAACTACCGCTACGTCGAGAACGAGTTGCAGTACATCTTCGAGAACTCGGATATGGTCGCGCTCATTCATGAGCGGCGGTACAGCGACAAGGTGGCCAATGTGCTGCCGAACGTGCCGAGGATCAAGGCGGTCGTCACCGTCGAGGACGGCACCGACCTGCCGCTGCCCCCGACCGCGGTGGAATACGAAGCGGCGCTGGCCGGCTCGCGTGGCGAGCGCGATTTCGGCGAGCGCTCCTCCGACGACATCATGATGATCTACACCGGCGGCACCACCGGCATGCCCAAGGGCGTCATGTGGCGGCAGGAGGACTGGTGGCGCGTCCTCGGCGGCGGCATCAACTTCTACACCGGTGAATTCATCCAGGACGAGTGGGAGCAGTCCAAGGGCGGCGCGAGCGGCAACTCGCCGATGGTGCGCTACCCGATTCCGCCGCTGATCCACGGCGGCGCGTTCACCGCGACCCTGCACAGCCTGTTCGACGGCGGCAAGGCCGTCATGCTGCCGGAGTTCAGCGGACACGGTGTGTGGCAGGCGATTCAGCGGCACGGCGTCAACATGATCTTCATTACCGGCGATGCCATGGCCCGTCCGATGCTGGACGCGCTGGCCGAGGGCAATGCGGAAACCGGTGAGGCGTACCAGCATTCGAGCCTGTGGGTGCTGGCCAGCAGCGCGGCGCTGTTCTCGCCCGCGCTGAAGGATCAGTTCATCGAGAACTTCCCGAACGCGCTCATCACCGACTCCATCGGTTCCTCGGAGACCGGCTTCGGCGGTCTGGCCGTGGCGGCCAAGGGCGCCACGCACACCGGCGGCCCGCGGGTGAAGATCGACGGCTCCACCAAGGTGATCGACGAGGAGGGCAACGAGGTCGCGCCCGGCTCCGGTCAGGTCGGCATGCTGGCGCGGACCGGCAACATCCCGGTCGGCTACTACAACGACCCGGTCAAGACCGCCGAAACCTTCAAGGTGTTCAACGGCGTTCGCTACTCCATCCCCGGCGACTTCGCCCGCGTGGAGGAGGACGGCACCGTCACCATGCTGGGTCGCGGCTCGGTGTCGATCAACTCCGGTGGCGAGAAGATCTACCCCGAAGAGGTCGAGGGCGCGCTCAAGGCGCACCCGGAGATCTTCGACGCGCTCGTGGTCGGCGTGCCGGACGAGCGCTGGGGCCAGCGGGTGGTCGCGGTCGTGCAGTGCCGCGGCGGCGCCCGCCCGACGCTGGAGGAACTGCGCCCGACCCTCGTCAAGGAGATCTCCTCCTACAAGATGCCGCGCAGCCTGTGGTTCGTGGACGAGATCAAGCGCTCGCCCGCGGGCAAGCCGGACTACAAGTGGGCCAAGGCGCAGACCGAGGCCCGCGAGGCCGACAACCACGCCGAGGCCTCGAACACCAAGTAACGCGGCTCAGCTCGTGATGTGTGCCGGTGCCCGTCTGCGATCGCAGGCGGGCATCAAGCTTTTCGCGGGTGTTTCTTGTCGGTGGGCTGTGCGACGCTGTCTGGCATGAGCGAGAAGGTGGGCGGCACCGTTTCCGACGATGTACTGCGGTCTTTCGAGGGGCATCGGCGAGAGCTGTGCGCCTACGCGTATCGAATGCTCGGGTCCTCGTTCGAAGCAGAGGACGCGGTGCAGGAGACCTTCACGCGGGCGTGGAAGTCCTACGACTCCTTCGAAGGCCGCTCCAGTCTGCGGTCCTGGCTGTACAAGATCACCACCAATGTTTGTCTGGACATGGTGGACGGTCCGCAGCGCCGCGCCAGACCCATGGATCTCAACGGTCCCTCGACCCCCGATTCACAGCTGCCCCCGCCGGAGCCGGATTACGTGTGGGTGGAACCGATTCCGAACGCCCTCGCCTTCGGCGCCGATCCGGCCGAGGCCGCCAGCGCGAAGGACACGCTGCGCCTGGCCTTCGTCGCGGCGGTACAGCATCTGCCGGCCAGCCAGCGCGCGATCCTGATCATGCGCGAGGTGCTGCGTTTCTCGGCGGGCGAAACCGCCGACATGCTCAATGTCTCCCCGGCCTCGGTGAACAGCGCTCTGCAGCGGGCCCGCGCCACCATGTCGAAGGTGCAGGAGACGGCCACGGTGTCGGACCCCTTCGACGAGAACAACGAGCAGCAGCGCAAACTTGTCGACGATTTCGTCAAGGCCTTCGAGGCCTACGACATGGACGCCCTCACCGACCTGCTGAAAGCCGATGTGGCCCTGTCCATGCCGCCGTTCTCGCTGTGGATTTCCGGCCCCGAGAACGTGGCCGCCTTCATGCTCGGTACCGGCCACGCGTGCCGCGACTCCCGCCTGGTCCCGCTGGCCGGCGCCAACGGGCTACCCGCCTTCGGCCACTACAAGCCGGGTGACGAGCCCGGCCGCTGGATCCCGTGGTCCATCACCACTCTCGAACTCGACGGTGACCGCATCTCCGGTCTGACCTTCTTCCTCGACACCGAGAAGCTCTTCCCGCTGTTCGGCCTGCCCATGGAGCTGGGCTCGAACTAGGTCGGGCCCGTCGCCGCGCTCCGTTGGTGTTCCGCGGGCCGGTCCCCCTCCGTCCACATCTCGGACGACGGTGGACTCCGGCCCGCGGACCGGCTTGGCGCGCAACCTCCGTCGAAAGACGGAGGACATCGGTGGCCGTCGCTGATCGCCGTTGATCGGAGGCTCCGCACGAACTAGCCGGTTCCCCTACCCTCACGGTCGCCGCCACCACCGGTCAAGATCGGCGACTCACCCGTTTTGGGTGACACCCAGCGCATGCAGTCCATCCGGAACACTGATATCTCGCCGGTGCCCGGGTCGCGGACCACGGCGGTGTGTTCGCTGAACCCGCTGGCCGGGAATCGAAATATGCTCTCCCACAGGTGTTCACGAGAGGTGCGTGATGACGGTTGAGCTGCACGCGGACGAGCTGTGGGCGGAGAATCTGCGCCGCATGCTGGTGGGGGTGCGCCACGAGGCCGTCATGGCCATCGCCCGCCCCGTCCGCCCGGAGACCGAATACGGTTCCGAGGACACGGTTTTCCGGCAGCTGCACGCCGCCGGCAAGAAGGTCCGGCTGCTGTTGTCGGCCGCCTATGTGGGCGCGCGTGGACGGCAGTCGGTGCTGCGGCAGTTCGCGGTCGGCTCGCGGATCCGGGTCACCGACACCGACTTCTGCAATGTGCTGATCGTCGATCGCGAGCGGGCGGCGCTGTGGTCGGCCGCGCCCGGGCAGCAACCGCGCGGTCTGCTGGTGGCCGAACCGGCGCTGCTGGGCGTGGTGCACCAATTCGCCGTCCGCACCTGGCATTCCGCGCGTCAGCTCCGCGATCATCTGGAGCTGGGGGAGCGCGGGCTGGACGCGGTGGCACTCGCGGTGGTCGAGCAGCTGCACGCCGGGGCGAAGGACGAGACGGCGGCGCGGGCGCTGGGCGTGTCGCTGCGCACCTATCGCCGCTATGTCGCGCAGCTGATGGTCCGTTTCGAGGTCAGCACCCGATTCCAGCTCGGGGTGCGGGTGCGTGACCTCGGGCTGTTGAGCTGACCGCACAACCGGTCAGCGGGGAGCGCGCATCCCCTCGGCGTGCTCGGCCGCGTACCGCTTGGCGGCGGGATAGTTCGCCTTGCCGCTGGGCTGCCGCATGACCTGGTCGACCAGCCAATACCCCCGGGGCACTTTGTATCCCGCGATCCTGGTGCGCAGGTGCGCGTCGAGCTCACCGAGCGCGAGCGCGGCTCTCGGCCGCGGCTGCACCACCGCTGCCACGGCCTGTCCGAAGCGGTCGTGCGGAATGCCGATCACCAGGGCGTCGAAGACCTCCGGATGGGATTTGAGGGCGGTCTCGACCTCTTCCGGGAACACCTTCTCGCCGCCGGTGTTGATGCACTCCGAGCCGCGCCCGAGCAGGGTGACGGTGCCATCGGCCTCGTAGCGCGCGTAATCGCCCGGCGCCACATAGCGTTTGCCGTCCACCTCGGCGAAGATCGACCTCGTCTTCTCGGGATCCTTGTAATACCCGAGCGGCACGTGCCCGGTCCGTGCCATCCGGCCTACCGCGCCCGGCCGGGGTTCGACCAGGTTGCCGTCGTCGTCGAGCAGGACGGCCTGCGCGCTGAACTTCACCCGCGGGCCCTGCGTATGGTCGGAATCCTTGGTGACCACGGACAATCCGGTGCTACCACTCTCCGAGGAGCCGATCACGTCGGTGATGAACAGGTTCGGGAAGGTACCGAGGTACTGCTGTTTGAGCGAGTGCGAGAACAGCGCGGCGTGGCTGCTGAACGCCCACAGGGACGAAACCTCGTAGTGCCCTTCGTGATACGCCTCCAGCAGCGGTTTTGCCATGGCGTCCCCGACCACGGTGAGCACATTGACCCCGTGCCGCTCCACCACCCGCCACACCTCGTGCGCATCGAACTGTGGCACGAAAACCACGGTGCCACCGGAGTTCAGGGCGATGAATGCCGCCCACTGCGCGGCGCCGTGGATGAGCGGCGAGAGCGGGGCCATGACGATTCCGGTCGGCGCGGACTTCGCGGAGGCGGCCAATTCCCATTCGTCCGAAACATACTCGCCGGTCACGTAATTGATGCCGCCGCCGAGCACGCGCCAGACGTCCTCGTGCCGCCACATCACGCCCTTGGGCATGCCGGTGGTGCCGCCGGTGTAGAGGATGTACAGGTCGTCGCCGCTGCGCGGACCGAAATCGCGGTCCGGGGACTGCGCGGCCAGCGCCGCGTCGTAGTCGGGTCCGATCGCGAGCACCTCGGTCACGGACGGCACCGCAGCCTGGACCTCGGCGACGATGGCACCGTACTGCGCCTCGTGGACAAGGGCCTTCAGATCGGCGTTTTCGACGATGTAGCGCACCTCGTCGGCCATATAGCGATAGTTCACGCACACCGACACCGCCCGCAGTTTGTAGGTCGCGAGCATCGTTTCCAGCGCCTCGGCGGAATTGCGTGAGTACACGCCGACGTGATCGCCCGCGCCGATGCCGCGGGCGGCCAGGTGATGGGCGAGCCGGTTGGCCCGCTCGTCCAGTTCGCGATAGGTGAATTGCCGGTCGGCGCAGATCAGGGCGATCCGCTCCGGGACCGCGTCGACGGCGTGCTCGAACAGGTCTGCAACGTTGAAAGCCATGGGTTCACCCTGGTTCGCACCCGGGTGAACCGACACTTCATCGGATGGCAGGAAGCTGCCGATCGGCGGTCAGGCGGGGTAGGCCATGTGGAAGGGCTCCCACTGGTGGCCGTCGAGGTCGAGGAAGGTGCGGCTGTACATGCCCACCTCGGCTTCCTGGGCGCGGCGGTCGGGGTTGAGTTCCTCGGTGCCGCCGGCTCGGAGGGCCGCTTCGACGAGGGTGTCCACTTCGTGGGGGCTGGACAGGGCCAGGGCGTAGACGCCGTTGACGGTGCCCAGGGTGTCGCCGAGGGGGCGGGTGCCGAAGGTGGTGAAGAAGTCGTGGGTCAGCAGCATGACGCAGATGTTGTCGTCGACCACGATGCAGGCGGCATTACCGTCGGTGAAGTCCTGGTTCACCTTCCAGCCCACGGCCTCGTAGAAGCGCTTGGACCGGTCCAGGTCGGCGACCGGCAGATTGATGAAGATCATCTTGCTCGGCATGGTGGTTCGACCCCTCTCATTCGATGTACTGATGGGGACGAAGCAGGTGCGGAAAACTCATCGGTCGTGGAAGAGTGATTGGGGGAGGTGCCCGATGACTCACAGCTACCTGGTCGCCCTCACCGGAAGCGGCGGAACGGTTCCACCGGAGCTGGGTGTGGTGCGGCGTCTGGTGCGGCGTGGCCATCGGGTGACCGTGCTCGCGGAGGAATCCCTGACCGGCCCGGTGACGGCCGCGGGCGCGCGGCTGCGCCCGCGCGCGGGGGCCGGATTCGCCCGCGACACCGCCGACGAAATCGATGCCGAACGACCCGATCTGGTGCTGGCCTCCTTCTTCGCCTTCGGGGCCATGGTCGCGGCGCAGGCCTGTGAGGTGCCCTTCTCGGTGCTCATCCCCGGCATCTACCCGCTGCCGGTGGAGGGCGGCCCGCCGCCGGGTTCCGGCTTCGGCAAGGCGCACGGGCCACTGGGCCGATTACGCGACCGGGTGGTGGGCTCGCTGGTGCGGCGGCGCTGGGACGAGGAATTGCTCCCGAAGCTCAATGTCCTGCGCGCGGATTTCGGGCTGGAGCGGCTGGCCCACTTTCAGGATCAGGCGCAGCTGGCGCGCCGGCAGCTGGTGCTGTCCAGTGCGGCGTTCGACTTCCCGGGGCAGGGGCCGGATGGGGTGCGCTGGGTCGGCCCGATCCTCGACGAGCCGGATTGGGTCGAGGGCGCCGCGTGGACGCAGACCGACGGCGGCGACCCGCTGGTCCTGGTCGCGCTGTCCACCACCTTTCAACGCCAAACCGATTGCCTGCAGCGCATTTCCGACGCCCTGGGCCAGCTCCCGGTGCGTGGCGTCATCACCACCGGCCCCGCTGTCGACCCGGACGAGCTGCGCGCCCCGCCGAACGTGATGGTCCTGCGCGCCGCCGGGCACCGCGAAATCATGCGGCATGCCAGCCTGGTCGTCACCCACGGCGGCCACGGCACCCTGATGAAGTCCTTCGCCGCCGACCTCCCGGTCGTGGTCCTGCCGCACGGCCGGGACAATGCCGACAATGCCGCGCGCGTCCGCGCCCACCGTGCCGGAATCACGTTGCCGCGCACCGCGACCCCGCAGCGCATCGCCCGCGGGATCCGCCACGTCCTGCGCACCCCGGCCCACTACCGGGCCGCGGCCGAACTGGGCCGCGCCATCCGCCACGACGCGCGCGGCGAGGCCCTGCTGTACGAACTGGAACCGTCGACGGATCATCACGACCCGGTGGGTGAGCGCATCGCCTCCGTCCGTGAATTCGAATCCTGATGTTTGGCCGGATTTCGCGTTCGACCGGCCGCATATGGCTGGCAGGCCGGGTTTTCGCTGGTTAGCGTGGGCCGCATGGATTTCGTGGCCATTTTGCGCGAGAAATTGAGCGAGCTCGGAGAGCTGATCACGCCGGGGGTCGATCTGGCCGCACCGGTTCCCAGCTGCGGGGATTGGACCTTCTACGACCTGGTCGACCATGTCGGCCAGGGCAATCTGTGGGTGATCACCGGTATCCGGGAGGGCCGCGGCGACTACCAGGGCGAACCCGCTCCGAAGGATCCCGTCGAGCTGCGGGCCTGGTACGACGAGACCGCGCAGGCCCTGCTCGAGGCGGTGGCGGTCGCCCCGGAGACCCCGGCCTGGACCTTCACCAAGCTGCTGCCGCGCACGGTCGGGTTCTGGCAGCGCCGCCGCGCCCAGGAGACCCTCATGCACGTGTGGGACGGCAAGAACGCGCTCGGCATCGCGGAGGAATTCGATCCGGCGCAGGCCGCCGACGGCATCGCGGAGGTCTTCGAACTGTTCGCGCCGCGCATGATTCAGCGTGGGCTGGCGAGCGAGCCCGAGGTGGCGATCAGGGTCCGCGCCACCGATACCGGTGAGAGCTGGACCTACGGCCCGGGCACCCCGGTCGCCGAAATCTCCGGCACCGCTTCGGATCTGCTGCTGGCGCTGTGGCAGCGCAAGCCCGCCAAGGATGCGGCGCTTACCTGGCAGGGCAACTGGGCGGCGGGGGAGCGGGTGCTCGCCGGTCCGCTGGTGCCGTAAACCGTTCCCGGACAAAGAAAAACGGCGAGGTGGTGGCCGGTATGGGAGCCACCGCCTCGCCGTCGGCCGCAGTGCAGGGTTCGGCCGAGTCTCCGGGAGTTGGTACCGAGTCTCCGAGAGTCGTTACTGCGCAGCGTCGGTCAGCAGCGACCCGAGTGCGCGCAGGTGGTCGGTCGCGCCGCCGAGCGCGAATTCGTTGTGTTTGGCGGCGGTGAAGTACTGGTTCACGATGTGGTCGCGGTCGATGCCGACGCCGCCGTGCACGTGTACCACGGTGTGGGCGACGCGGTGACCCGCCTCGGCGGCCCAGAACTTGGCGGTGTGGACCTCGGCCGCGGCCGGCAGGCCCTCCGCGAGCCGCCAGGCCGCCTGCGTCACCGCGAGCCGCACGCCCTGGACGTCGATGTAGGCGTCGGCCAGGCGCTGGGCCACGGCCTGGAAGCTGCCGATCTTGCGATTGAACTGCTCACGCTCGCGGGCGTAGTCGGCGACCAGTTCCAGGCCCTTCTCGATCACGCCGAGCTGGGTGGCGGCCAGGCCGAGCCAGGCACGCTCCAGCAGCCAGGTCAGGATCTCG
Organism: Nocardia sp. NPDC059229; assembly: GCF_042754165.1. Classification (NCBI taxonomy): domain Bacteria; kingdom Bacillati; phylum Actinomycetota; class Actinomycetes; order Mycobacteriales; family Nocardiaceae; genus Nocardia; species Nocardia sp. NPDC059229. The sequence continues at coordinate 218,712 of NZ_JBHZAK010000005.1, read as the reverse complement.
GCGCCCTGGTCGACGGTGCCGACCAGTTCGGCGGGGGTGCCGGCGAATTCGACCTCGGCCTCGGGGGAGCGGTCGGTGACGATCTGGTCCTCGACGCGCACCGAGGCGTGCGACGGGTCGACCAGGAAGACCGCGGGGGAGCCGTCGACGCTGGCGGACACCAGGATTCGCGCCGCCTGGCGGGCGAAGGGCACCGTGGTCTTGAGACCGGTCAGCTGCCAGCCGTCGCCCGCCATTGCGGTGGTGACCGGGCTGGTGAGCTCCCAGTTGCGCTCCTCGCTCAGCGCGGCGGTGAGGATGACCTCGCCCCGCGCGGCCTGGGCGGCCAGCTCGCGCTGGGCCGTGGAGCCGAACTGCGCGAGCGCGCCGGCGCCGAGCACGATCGACCACAGGTACGGCACGGGCGCGACGGACTTGCCGATCTCGCGCAGGATGGCGGTCTGCTCCAGCACGCCGAAGTCGCTGCCGCCCACCGTCTCCGGCAGGGCCGCGGCCAGGACGCCGGTTTCGGCGAGCGAGCTCCACAGCGATTCGTCGAAGCGCACGGTCGGGTTGCCCGACGCGTCGGTGTTGCGGTCGAGCTCACGCAGCCGGTCGGCGGTGACCAGCTTGCCGGTGACCTCGGCGGTGAGGCGGGCCAGATCCTGCTGCGCCTCGGTGAGGGTGAAATCCATGATGGTTACCTTGGTTTCGATTAGCGCGCGGCGGCGGGCTGCTTGAGGGCGGTCATGGCGATGATGTCGCGCTGCACCTCGTTGGTGCCGCCGCCGAAGGTCAGGATCAGGCAGGCGCGGTGCATGCGCTCCAGGCGACCCCGCAGCTGCGAGCCCGCCGAGTCCTGGCGCAGGTAGGCCTGCGGGCCGAGGATCTCCATCAGCGCGCGGTAGGACTCGGTGGCCAGCTCGGTGCCGTACACCTTGGTGGCGGAGGCGTCCCACGGGCGCGGGGCGGCGTCGCCGCCGGCGTCGGCGCGCGAGGCGATCTCCCAGTTGGTCAGCTTCAGGTACTCGACCTTGGCGTGGATGCGGGCCAGGCTGATCTGCACCCATTCCTGGTCGATGACCCGGGCGCCATTGGCGGTCTTGGTGTTGCGCGCCCACTCGGTCACCTGCGCGACGGCCAGGGCCAGCGGCGCGGACGAGGTCAGCGCGACCCGCTCGTGGTTGAGCTGGTTGGTGACCAGCGCCCAGCCGCCGTTCTCCGGGCCCACCATGTCGGAGTGCTTGACCCGCACGTCCTGGTAGTAGGTGGCGCTGGTGTCGGGCCCGGCCATGGTGTGCACCGGCGTCCAGGAGAAGCCCTCTGCCGTGGTCGGCATGATGAACATCGAGATGCCCTTGTGCTTCTTGGCGTTCGGGTCGGTGCGGGCGGCGAGCCACACGTAGTCGGCGTAGGCGATGAGGGAGGTCCACATCTTCTGGCCGTTGATGATCCAGTCGTCGCCGTCGCGGACCGCGGAGGTGCGCAGCGAGGCCAGGTCGGTGCCGGCGCCCGGCTCGGAGTAGCCGATGGCGAAGTGCAGCCGGCCGGCGGCGATCTTGGGCAGGAAGAACTTCTTCTGCTCCTCGGTGCCGTAGTGCATGATGGTCGGCGCCACCGAGTTGATGGTCAGGAACGGCACCGGGGCGCCGGCGATGGCGGCCTCGTCGGTGAAGATCAGCTGATCCATGGTGGAGCGGTCCTGGCCGCCGTACTCCTTGGGCCAGCCGAGGGCGAGCCAGCCGTCGCGGCCCATCTCCTCGACCACCTCGCGGTAGACATTGCCCTCGCCGTACTCTCCGGTCTGCGCCGAAAGCGCTTGCCGCCGTTCGGGAGTGATGAGGCGGGTGAAATAGTCACGCAGCTCGGCACGCAGCTGTTCCTGTTGCGGCGTGTAGGCGATACGCATAGCAGTACCTCTAGCCTTCGTTTCTCGGTTCAGCCGATCATCGCACGCAAGTGAAACATGTTCCAGTATTCGTTCCGGTTAGGGCTACTTTGCTGTTCTGACCACGGGTCCGCTTGTTAGGCTCGGGAAGAACCTGTGGTTAAGGAGAGAACTATGAAGGTGATCGTCGATTTCGATCAGTGCGAAGCGAACGGAATCTGTGTCGGAATCGCCCCTGACGTCTTCGATCTCGATGACGACGACAACCTGCACGTCAACGAGGCCGAGGTCACCGAGGCCAACCGTCGCGATATCGAGTCCGCCGTGGCCCAGTGCCCCAAGGCGGCATTGAAGCTGGTCTGAGCGGACGCTTGCCCGGCGGGTGGAACACGTTCTAGAGTCGGCCGGTGAGCGATTCTGATGTAAGTCTTTCGGGCCGGGTTGCCATCGTCACCGGCGCGGGCGCCGGGCTGGGCCGGGCCGAAGCCCTCGAGCTGGCCCGGGCCGGCGCGTCGGTCATCGTCAACGACCTTGCCGAGAACGACGCGGTGAGCGCAACCCTCGCCGACATCCGGGCGCTGGGCGTCAAGGCGGAGTTCGTGGGCGGCAGTATCGCCGAGCGCGCGACGGCCGACGCATTGATCCGCACCGCCGAGGAGACCTTCGGCGGGCTGGACATCGTGGTGAACAATGCCGGGATCACCCGGGACAAGATGTTGTTCAACATGTCCGACGAGGATTTCGACGCGGTCGTCGCGGTCCACCTGCGCGGGCATTTCCTTTTGACCCGCAATGCGGCCGCCTTCTGGCGTGGCAAGTACAAGGAGACGGGTGCTCCCGTTTATGGGCGCATCATCAACACCTCCTCGGAGGCCGGTCTGCTCGGCCCCGCCGGGCAGGCGAATTACGGTGCGGCCAAGGCCGGCATCACCGCGCTGACGCTGTCGGCCGCGCGGGCGCTGGAATCGGTCGGCGTGCGCGCCAACGCCATCGCGCCGCGGGCGCGGACGGCCATGACCGAGAAGGTCTTCTCCGCGGCTCCCGACCAGGGTCCGGACCCGCTATCGCCCGATCACGTCGCGCGGCTGGTGGCCTACCTGGCCTCGCCGGCGGCCGAGGCGATCAGCGGCCAGCTGTTCGTCGTCTACGGCCCGATGGTGGCCCTGATGGCGGCTCCGGTGGTGGAGCAGCGCTTCGACGCCGAGGGCGAGTGGACCCGCGAGGGGCTGGCCGCGACCCTGGGCGGCTATTTCTCCGAACGCGGTTCGGACGCTACGTTTTCCGCCTCCTCGCTGAAGGATCTGGGCTGAGACTGGCCTCGGTGTCCCCGTCCGGGGGTCGTGGGTTCCTGAAGACACGGCCCGGCCCCCGGCGCCTGCGGTTGATCACGAGATCGATCGTTGGTAAGAAAAGGGACAACTATGTGTGTCGCCTCACAATGCGGCATACCTGTGGTGGTTAGGCTGACGTGAACCTGTTCTCAAAACTGGACGCCAGTTCAGAAAGAAGACCTGTTCAAAACCGTCGAAACCTTCCCGAACCGTATGAGAACGTGTTCTAATCTTCGAGCGGGACCGAGATCACATTCAGATCTCAGTTGCTATAGCTAGGCAGGGGCAGGAGGAATAGCGGGAATGAATGAAGTCCTTGCCGTACCGCTGCGGGCGGTCGGAGGGTTCTTCGAACTCGCCGGTGCGGTCGCTCGCGCCGCGGTACGGCCCCCGTTCCAGCGACGGGAATTCATCGATCAGTCCTGGTTCATAGCCCGGGTATCCATCTTCCCCACCCTGATGGTGGCAATTCCGTTCACCGTGCTGGTGAGCTTCACCCTCAACATCCTGCTGCGGGAGATCGGCGCGGCCGACCTCTCCGGCGCGGGCGCCGCTTTCGGCACCATCACCCAGATCGGCCCGATGGTCACGGTGCTCATCGTGGCCGGCGCGGGCGCGACCGCCATCTGCGCGGACCTGGGCGCGCGCACCATTCGCGAAGAGATCGACGCCATGAAGGTGCTCGGCATCGATCCGATTCAGCGCCTGGTGGTTCCGCGCGTGCTCGCCTCGATGTTCGTGGCCTTCCTGCTCAATGGCCTGGTGTCCACCATCGGCATCCTGGGCGGGTTCCTGTTCTCGGTCTACCTGCAGGGTGTGAACCCCGGCGCCTTCGTCAACGGCCTCACCCTGCTGACCCACCTGCCGGAGCTCGTCATCTCCGAGGTGAAGGCCATGCTGTTCGGACTCGTCGCCGGACTGGTCGCCTGTTATCTGGGCCTGAACGTGAAGGGCGGGCCCAAGAGCGTCGGCGACGCCGTCAACCAGACCGTCGTCTTCGCCTTCATGGCGCTGTTCGTCATCAACGTCGTGGTAACCGCCGTTGGCATCAAGTTCACGGCGCGGTGATCAGATGGCGTTCGTGATCCAGTCTCGTTTTCCCAAGGTGACCAAGCGTTTTCAGCGCTTCACCGAGGCCCTCGATTCGGTCGGCAAGCACGCGGTGTTCTATGCGCGGTCGATCGGCTCGGTGCCCAAGGCACTGGTGCACTACCGCACCGAGACCATCCGGCTGATCGCCGAGATCTCGATGGGCACAGGCGCTTTGGCCGTCATCGGCGGCACCGTCGTGATCGTCGGGTTCCTGACCCTGGCCGCCGGTGGCACCATCGCCGTGCAGGGTTACAGCTCGCTCGGCAACATCGGTGTCGAAGCCCTGACTGGCTTCTTCGCCGCGTTCATCAACGTTCGCATTGCGGCCCCGGTCATTTCGGGTATCGGCCTGGCGGCGACGCTGGGCGCCGGTACCACGGCACAATTGGGCGCCATGCGCGTCTCCGAAGAGATCGACGCCCTCGAGGTGATGGCCATCCGGCCGGTCCCCTTCCTGGTGGGCACTCGCATGCTGGCGGGCATCATCGCCATCATCCCGTTGTACTCACTGGCGGTCATCGCCTCGTTCATCGCCTCGCGCTTCGCGACCGTGGTGATCTACGGCCAGTCGGCCGGTGTGTACGACCACTACTTCTCGACGTTCCTGATCCCCAGCGACATCCTCTGGTCCTTCGCGCAGGCGATCTTCATGGCCATGGCGGTCATGCTGATCCACACCTACTACGGCTATCACGCCGCAGGCGGACCGGTCGGCGTCGGCGTGGCGGTAGGTAATGCGGTGCGGGCCTCGCTGATCGCGGTCGTCATGGTGACGCTGCTGATGTCGCTGGCCATCTACGGCACCTCCGGCAATTTCCATCTCTCCGGGTAGGGGCGGGACGACACACATGGTCCAACAAGAGCGCGGAATGGCGAGCCCGATCGGCTCGCCGTTCGTCGAGAAACCGAAGCCGAAACGCTATCTCGAACAGGGGTGGGTCATTCGGCTGGCCGGCGCGGGCATGGTGCTCGGCCTGGCCGCTGCCGTCGCGGTCTGCCTGGTGATGTTCGCGGGCGGGTTCGAAGACAAGGTCAAGGTCACGGTCGCCGCGCCGCGGGCCGGCCTGGTCATGGACAAGGACGCCAAGGTCAAGATCCGCGGGGTCGAGATCGGGCGGGTCACCAACATCACCGACAGCGCCGACGGTGCGCGCATCGAACTGGCGATGGACCCGGACATGCTGAAGATGGTGCCCGCCAATGCCACCGTGGACATCAACTCGACCACGGTGTTCGGCGCGAAGTACATCAACTTCATCGAACCGCAGCACCCCGACTCCGACTCGCTGAAGCCGGGCTCGGTGGTGCAGGCCGGCGCGGTGACGGTCGAATTCAACACGCTCTTCCAGCATTTGAACGATCTGCTGGCGAAGGTGCAGCCGGAGAAGCTCAATGCGACGCTGACCGCGCTGGGCACCGCGCTGCAGGGTCGTGGCGACAAGCTGGGCCAGCTCATGGTCGACAGCGATCAGCTCCTCAAGGACATCAACCCGAGCCTGCCCGACCTGCAGCGTGATCTGCAGACCTCGGTCGGCGTGACCAACCTCTACGCCGACACCGCGCCGGATCTGTTGCGCACCACCGGGAATATGACGGTCACCGGCGGCACCATCGTCGATGAGAAGGACAACTTCGACAAGGTGCTGCTGAACCTGGTCGGCCTGGCCAACGACACCGGCGGCGTGCTCTCGGACAACCAGAAGGCGCTGGTCGACACCCTCGGTGTGCTGCGCCCGACCACCGAACTGCTCAACGAGTACAACCCGGCCCTGTACTGCCTGGTCGTCGGTGCGGCCAATGCGCTGCCGGACGGCAACCGCATCTTCGGTGGCGACGGGCCGTGGGTCACCCTGAACGCCGGCTTCATGGGCGGCGGCACCCCTTACTCGTACCCGAAGGATCTGCCGAAGGTGAACGCCACCGGTGGCCCGCACTGCGAGAACATCCTCGACCGAGTGCCGGGCAGCCACTCCAACTACCTCGTCACCGACACCTCCGAGGGTGAGGTGTGGACGCCGGCGATGGATACCCACCTCAACGGCCCCAGGGTGTTCCAGATTCTGTTCGCCGGACTTCCGGGGGTGCCGAACCCATGAGGCTCAAAGTGCATTCGAGCAGCGTGAAATTGGGGATCTTCACCCTGATCATGGTGCTGGTCCTGGCCGCGCTGGGCATCGTCTTCAGTCAGATGCGCTTCGCCCGTTCGACCGGCTACCACGCGATCTTCACCAGTGCGGCCGGGATGCTGCCCGGCTCGAAGGTGCGCATCGCGGGTGTGCCGGTGGGCTCGGTGAGCCGGGTCTATGTCGGCAAGGACCATCTGGCCCATGTCGACTTCGACATCGACAACCAGTACCGCGTGTACTCCGGCACCCAGGCGGCCGTCCGCTACGAAAACCTCGTCGGCGACCGCTATCTGGAGCTGATGGACGGTCCGGGCACAGCGCAGCCATTACGTAAGGGCGCCACGATCGGCACCGACAAGACCAAGCCGGCGCTCGATCTGGATCTGCTGCTCGGCGGGTTCAAGCCGCTGCTGCGCGGCCTCAACCCGCAGCAGGTGAACGATCTGACCGGGGCGCTGCTGCAGGTGTTCCAGGGACAGGGCGGCACGCTGGTCGCGCTGCTGAACAGCGGCGGCTCGTTCACCAAGACCCTGGCCGACCGGGATGCCTTGATCGGCAGCGTGATCGAGAATCTGAAGACGGTGCTGGGCACCATCGACCAGCGCAACGCGGACTTCGGGACCACCCTGAACGAATTGCAGCGCCTGGTCAGCGGTCTGGCGGCCGACAAGGATCCGATCGGCGACGCACTGCCCCGATTGGCCGGGGCCACCGGCGATCTCACCAGTCTCCTGCAGCAGGTCCGCCCGGATCTGAAGGCGAACGTCGAACAGCTCGGCAAGCTGTCGCAGAACCTGGACGACCGCAAGAGCGACGTGCAGTACGTGCTGGACCTGCTGCCGGACACCTACAAGAAGCTGATCCGCATCGGCTCCTACGGCTCGTTCATGAACATGTACGTCTGCGGTACGGCCGTCATCGTCGACGGACCTGACGGCCAGCATCAGACGCGCCTCGTCGCGCCCGGCGGTCAGTCCACCGGAAGGTGCTCGGACAAATGAATCAACAGCGCTCACCCCTGATCGATATCGGGGTCACGGGCATCGTGCTGGCGGTGACGATCTGTCTCACCGCCCTGCAGTTCGACCGTTTGCCCTTCATCCGCTCGGGCGCGGAGTTCACGGCCTACTTCGCCGACGCCGGCGGGCTGCTGCCCGGCGACCAGGTGCAGGTGGCCGGCGTGAAGTCCGGCCGGGTCGAGAATGTCGCGCTGGACGGCGCCAAGGTCAAGGTGCGGTTCACCCTCGACGAGGCGATCGTGCTGGGCACCAAGACCACCGCGGCCATCAAGACCAATACGGTGCTGGGCCGCAAGTCGCTCGAGGTGGTGCCGACCGGTGACGGCGCACTGCGGCAGGATCAGCCGATCCCGTTGGAGCGCACCACGTCTCCGTACTCGCTCACCGACGCCCTCAGCGATCTGGCCACCACAGTGAAGGGCCTCGACACCGACCAGGTCAACAAGACCCTGGACACCCTGTCGGACGCGTTCACCGATACCCCGGGACCGCTGCGGTCGGCGCTCGACGGCGTCACCCAGCTCTCGCGCAGCCTGAACAACCGCGACAAGGCGCTGACCGAGCTGCTCTCCCACGCCCAGAACGTCACCAAGGTGCTGGGTGATCGTGCGGCGCAGATCAATTCGCTGCTGGTCGACGGCAACAGCCTGCTCGGCGAGCTGGATGCCCGCCGCGCGGCGCTGAGTCAGCTGATCGTGTACATCAATGGTCTCGCACAGCAGCTCACCGGCTTCGTCAATGACAACGAGGCACAGCTGAAGCCGACGCTGGACAAGCTGAATTCGGTGTTGAAGCTGTTGCAGGACAACAGGGACAACCTCGGCAAGGCGGTCGACGAACTCGGGCCGTTCGAGGCCGCGCTCGGCGAGCAGGTCGGCAGTGGGCCGTACTTCCAGGCGTACCTGTCCAATGGATCGAGTCCGGCCCTGCAGGTGCTGGTCGACGCCATGGTCTGGCCGCAGCATCTGCCCGACTCGCTCCAGAAGGAACTCACCGACAACGGGGCCCTCACGACCTCGATCATCCCGAAGGAGCCGGAGCGTTGAACGCAATTCGCAAACTGCCCCGGTGGACCCGGATCGCGGCGGCGGCCCTGGTGGTCGCGCTGGCCGGGTGGCTGGTCTACGGGCTGGTCTCCGACATCGGCAAAAAGCACATCACCGCGTACTTCCCCTCGACCAACGGCCTGTACGCCGGTGACGAGATCCGCGTGCTCGGTGTGAAGGTCGGCAAGATCGACTCCATCGATCCGGGCAAGGACCGGGTGACGGTGAAGATGACCGTCGACCGCGGCATCGATCTGCCCGCCGACGCCAAGGCCGTGATCATTTCGCCGTCGCTGGTGTCGGCGCGCTTCATCCAGCTCGCGCCCGCCTATACCGGCGGACAGAAGATGGCCGATGGCGCGTCGATTCCGGTGGAGCACACCGCCGTTCCGGTGGAATGGGATGACATCAAGGCCGAACTGACCAAGCTGTCCACCGCGCTCGGCCCGATCGGCGAGGACAAGCAGGGCTCCTTCGGCCGGGTCATCAATACCGCCGCCGACAACCTCGGCAATGGCAATGCCCAGGCCTTCCGCGACACCCTGAAAGAGCTGTCCAGCACGCTGAATACGCTCTCCGACGGCCGCACCGACCTGTTCGGCACCATCCGCAATCTGCAGCAGTTCGTCGATGTGCTGTCCAAGTCCAATGATCAGATCGTGCAGTTCGGCGGCCGGCTGGCCTCGGTCTCCTCGGTGCTCGCCGGGGTGTCCACCGATCTCGGTTCGGGGCTGGACAATCTCGATTCCGCGGTCGCCGATGTGAAGCGGTTCCTCGACGAGCGCGGCGGGGCACTGACCGAAAGCGTGCAGCGACTGGCCGACGCCACTCAGGTACTCGCGGACAAGAGGCCCGAACTGGAGCGGATCATGCACTCCGCGCCGACCGCGCTGGTGAACTTCTATCAGCTCTACAAGCCGGCGCAGGGAACGATCGCAGGCGCCCTCGCCGCGCCGAACTTCGCCAATCCGTTCGCCTTCCTGTGCGGCGCAGTCGAAGCCAGCGCGACCAATGATTCCCAGCACAGTGCGGATCTGTGCAAGCAGTATCTGGCGCCGATCGTCCAATCGCTGATGATGAACTACCCACCGGTGATCCTGAATCCGGCGACTCAGCAGAACGTGTTCCCCAACCAGCTCACCTACAGCCCGCCCGATCTGGCCAACCAGGTTCCCGCGCCGGACGCCGCGCCGGTGGCGTCGCCCAAGTCCCTGACCGATCTGCTCATTCCTGGAGGTGGACGATGATGAGCCGCCGACGGATTCGCCTCGCGGGCGCGGCGATCAGCCTCGTCGCGGTGCTCGGGGTGAGCGGCTGCGAATGGGACGGGCTGAACTCGGTGCCCATGCCCGGTGCGGTCGGCACCGGCGAGGGCTCCTGGCAGGTCGATATCCAGATGCCGAATGTGACTACCCTGACCCGTAATTCGCCGGTCATGGTGAACGACGTGCCGGTGGGCACTGTCACCGGCATCAAGGTCGAGAACTGGCACGCGCTGGTCACCGTTTCCCTCGAGAAGGGAATCGCATTGCCCGCCAATGCCATCGCGCGTATCGGGCAGACCAGTCTGCTGGGCAGCAACCACGTGGAGTTGTCCGCGCCGACGAATGAACCTGCGCAGGGCCGGCTGAAGGCCGGGGACGTGATCCCGCTCGAGCGCGCCGGGGCCTACCCGACGACCGAGCAGACGCTGTCCTCACTTTCGGTGGTGCTCAACGGCGGTGGCATCTCCCAGGTGGAGACCATCACCAAGGAACTCGACGCGACCTTCAAGGGCCGCACCGACGCCATCCGCGACCTGCTGCCGCAGCTGAATCAGCTGACCGGCACGCTGGACAAGCAGACGAACGACATCATCGCGGCCATGAGCGGTCTGGACCGGTTCGCCGGGGTGCTGTCGCAGCAGAAGGACGACGTCGCCGACGCCGTGACCAAGATCCACCCGGCGTTGACGGTGCTGGCCGATCGCCGCGAGAACATCACCAAAACCTTGACGGCACTGGGCGGTCTGAGCGATACCGTGCAGCAGATCATCGACCAGGGCGGCGGCAACCTCAAGGCCGACCTGGCCAACCTGGAGCCGGCGCTGCAGTCGCTGGCCGCCACCGGCGGCAAGCTCGCCGACTCGCTGCAGTGGCTGCTGACCTTCCCGTTCCCGATCAAGAACATCGACAAGGTCATCAAGGGCGACTACATGAACCTGTTCATGACGGTCGATCTCACTGCCGCCCGGCTGGATTCGAACTTCCTGACCGGTACTCCGCTGGGCGGCGCGTTCGGCGGCGCCCAGGCCACCCTCGGCGAGGGGACGCATCCCGCTCCGCCGCAGGGTAAGGGCGATCCGCTGACGGATCCGCTGAAGCCGTCGGCCCAGAATCCCACGCCGGCTCCGACGCCGAGTATCGCTGGGCTGCCGCCGATTCCGGGCCTGCCGGCCATTCCGGGACTCACCGTGCCCGCGCAGCAAGGGGCTGACGGAAAGTGAAACTGACCAAGTTCGTCAAGGTTCAGCTGGCCATCTTCACGGTGCTGACCGTGATCGGCCTGACCGTCATGGGCGGCAACTATGTGAAGGTGCCGGCCATGTTCGGCATCGGAAGATACGGCGTCACAGTGCAATTGGACGCTACCGGCGGCCTGTACCAGACCGCCAACGTGGCCTACCGCGGCACCAATGTCGGCAAGGTCGAGGAGGTCCGGCTCACCCCGGCGGGGGTGGACGCCAAGCTGTCCATCGACAGCGACTACAAGATCCCCGCCGATGTGCAGGCCTACGTGAAGAGCGTCTCGGCGGTCGGTGAGCAGTATGTCGATCTGGTCCCGCCGGATGCCCCCACGAGTGGCAATCTGCACGACGGCTCGGTGATCCCGGTGGAGCGCACCAAGCTGCCGCAGGACGTCGGCGACATGCTCGACCAGGCCGACCGGCTGCTGTCCACGGTCGCCGACACCAAGCTGCAAGAGGTCATCAACGACGCCTTCGTCGCCTTCAACGGTGCCGGGCCGGATCTGCAGCGATTCATCGACTCTGCGTCCCTGCTGGTGCAGGAGGCCAAGAACAACACCGATCAGACCAAGGATCTGCTGGACAAGATCGGTCCGCTGCTCGACACCCAGAACCAGTCCGCCGACTCCATCCGCGGCTGGACCAAGGACCTCGCCACACTCACCGACCAACTGCGCCAGCATGATCCGTCGCTGCGCGCCGTGCTGCAGCAGACGCCGTCCACGGTGCAGAAGGTGAACAAGACCTTCCAGGATCTGAAGCCGACCCTGCCGATCATGCTCGCCAACCTGCTCAGCGTCGGACAGGTCTCGCTCAAGTATCACGCTGGGCTCGAGCAGATCCTGGTCGTCTACCCGCCGCTGCTTGCATCGCTGCTCACCGCCATCCGCGGGCCGGTCCAGAACGGTGCCATGGTCGACTTCATGCTGGGCTTCGAGGACCCGCCGGGTTGCACCACCGGCTTCCTGCCGCCCAGCGAGCGGCGTTCGCCGGCCGATCTCAGCCCGATCGAAACGCCCGACAACCTGTACTGCAAGGTGCCGCAGAACGCGAAGGAAGCCGTGCGCGGCATCCGCAACACACCGTGTGTCGATGTGCCGGGCAAGCGGGCTCCGACTCCGGATCTGTGCCACGACCCGAACGGCTATGTGCCCGAAGGCGACAACCCGCCGTTCGGCGCTCCCAAGCCGGTGGACAACAACGGTCAGCCGCTCGATAAGCTGCTCGGTAACCAGAAGGCACCATTCATCGGGCATTCCGACCCGAATACCGGCACCTTCGTCGGACCCGACGGTCACGTGTACCGTCAGGGGGACGTCAATGCCGATGGTTCAACCAAAGTCCCGTCGAGTTGGCAACAGCTGCTTCAGGAGCCACCGCGATGAGCGATAACCCAGCAAATCGAAACCGCACTCGGCGGCGTGTCGTCCGGCAGGCGGGCCCGCCCGTCGAGGACGAGCGCACCGGCATCGAGGTCCGGGAGGCGCCCCTCGGCGCCGTGAGCCCGGAAACAACTGCCGCTGAGCCGAGTGCGCTTGCCGATGCTGGGGCGCCGGCCGAGACCGCCGTGTCGAAGCCGGTGCAGACCGGGAAGTCGACGCCGGCGGAGGCTGCGGTGCCGAAGCCTGCGGAGACCGCAGAGCCGAAGCCCGCGAAGGCCGCTGACCCGATCGACGCCGAATCCGCCGACGCGGAGCCGGAAATCGTGGTCGGGTCCGGGGTGGCCGAGGACGAGCCCGTCGAGGATGCGACGGAATCCGAGGACGGCGAGCCGGACTCGCGGCTGCACAGGATCTACGTCTCGCTCGGGCGGCTGGGTTCGGTGGCCGCGGTGGTGGCCCTGGTGTCCGCGCTCGTGCTGATCGGTTCGGGTGGCCTGTTCTTCTACCACCAGCACCGCGCCGACGCGCTGCGCGACCGGCGCGCCGAATACGTGCAGGTGGCCAAGCAGGCGTACCTGGACATGGTCACCGTCAAGAGCGACACCGCCGATCAGGACATCGACCGTTTGCTCTCGGTCGCCGGCGGCGGTCTGAAGGACGAGTACGCGACCAACAAGGACGAGTACAAGAAGCTCTTCGAGCAGTTGAAGGTGCAGTCCTCCGGCAAGGTCATCTCCGCGGCGATCGAACGCGATGACAAGGACTCGGCCATCGTCCTGTTGCTCGCCCAGCAGACGGTCTCCAATGTCGCGTCCAACGGGCCCATGCAGAAGGACTACCGCTTCCGGGTGACCGTCACCCGGAAGGGCGACTCCGTGACCGCCTCGTCGATGGAGTTGGTGCCGTGAAGCTCACCGTGCGTTCGATCGTCATTGCCGCCGCCGGCATCCTGCTCGTGGCAGCCGTCGTCGTCGGCTCGCTGGTCGGGGACCGATTCTGGTCCGAGCGGCAGGCTGAGCAGAACCGTTCCTCCGCAACCGCTTTCGCGGCGGACACGGTGGAGTCGCTGTTCACCTACAACTACGATTCCGCCGAGAAGGACCTGCCGGCCGTTGCCGACAAACTGACCAGCGACTACCGGGACTCCTACCTGAAGGTGATCCACGAGCAGGCCATTCCGGCGGCCAAGGAGAAGAAGCTCTCCGTCCAGACCACGGTTCAGGCGACCGGCGTGATCACGACCACCCGTGACCGCGCCACCGTCCTCGTCATCGCGGATCAGCGGTTCTCGAGCGCTGATACTCCGCAGGACACACTCATGAGCGATCGGCTGCAGGTGGAGCTCACCAAGCAGAGCGGACACTGGCTCATTTCGGACGTCAAGCCGATCTAGGTCACCGGCTCGAACCGAGCCGAGTCGATATCGGGCGTGCAGCCCCGGGTATTGCCCGGGGCTGCACGCTTTTTTCGGCAGTGTGTACGGGGCAGCGTCTCGAAGTGCGTTGAGTGACAGCAACTTTCGGAATTCTTCGCCTTGACACCTTCTGGAACCGGTTCTAGATTTGGAAGTGCGTCCCACACGGGCGGGGCGCGGCACAGCGCTGATGCGCAATGGGGTATCGGGGGTTTCACGGTAGGAATCACGAAAGATATTTCTTTCGTGTTCTTTTCGTTGCTGCTTCCTTCGAGAAGCTCGCGCGCATGGGCGGGAACTGTTACGCAACCGAATTTCTACGGTTGACAAAGGGGGGGATTTCGCGACCCTTCGTCGGCTGGAAAGGGTCCGCGGTGTGACTACTTCTTATCTGCTCGGGGGACATATCCCACTGACCGATTCCTCGGTCCGGGAATTCTATGACCGGTACCCGGAAATTCGCCGCTCGTACGAGGAGACCGCCGAGTGGACCGGGGTTTCCGTCCCGGAACTGCTGGAGGGCGGCCGGCACACCGAACGCGAATTACTGCACGCCTTCGATGGATTGCGTCAGGCGGCGCTGGTCCTGGGGCTGCATGATGTGCTGGCGGCGCGCGGAGTCCACCCGGACGCGGTCGGCGGGATCAGCCTGGGCGGACTGCTCAGTGCCTGCCTGGCGGGCGCCGTCGATCGGCGTGAGCTCTTCGAGATGCTGCACTATCACCGGCTGGTCCCGCCGCAGCCGGCCGGCATCCCGGCGCAGGGAATGGCCGTGGCCGCCTTGCGATTCGGCGACGACCCCGAGGACTACTACGGCGAGCGGCGGCCCGGGGTGTACCTGGCCGCGGACTACGACGCCGCCTACGGCGGGGATGTGCACGTCATCGTGCTGTCGGGGTACGTCGACGCGCTCGAGGAGCTGGTGGCCCAGCACCCGCGCCGGATGCAGATGCTGGACGAGTATCCCGGAGCCTTCCACAGTCCGCTCGCACAGTACGCGACCGACTTCATGGCGCCGCACATCGCCGGGATGACATTCCGGGATCCGAAGATCACCCTGTTCTCGCCGCACGTCGCCGGCGCGGTGACCACGGCCGACGAGGTTCGAGACTTCTTCCTGTACAACCATGTCCGGCCGGTGGGCGTCAAACCGCTGATGACCGAGGTCGAGCGGATCGGCACCACCGCGGTGGTCGGGCTCGGGCCGGGGCTGCCGCAGAGTCTCGTGGTGGAGCCGCTGACGATGACACTGATTCTCACGCCCGGCGAACTGGATGAGGCCGCGGAAGCGCTGAGGTGACCGGTGAAGAAGTCGCTGTACGAGCTCGGCGAGCTGCCACCGGTCGGGTACGTCCCGCGGAAGATGCTGGCCTCGGTCATCCGCCCCGATCGCTACGGCGAACCGATCGACGCCTTTCGCGAGGAAATCGTCGACGTCCCGGGGATCGGGCCGAACGAGGTGCTCGTCTACGTCATGGCCGCCGGGATCAATTTCAACAATGTCTGGGCGGCCCGGGGTAAACCGCTCGATGTGATTGCGGCACGGCGGAAGCGCGGTGCGGCCGAGGATTTCCACATCGGTGGTTCGGAAGGCTCCGGAATCGTCTGGGCGGTCGGCGACCGGGTGGACCATGTCGCCGTCGGTGATTCGGTCGTCCTGTCCTCGTGCCTCTGGGACGAATCGGCACACGATATCCGGATGGGCGCGGACCCGATGACATCGTCGAGTCAAAGTGTCTGGGGATACGAGGAGAATTTCGGTTCCTTCGCCCAATTCACGGTGGTGCAGGACTATCAGTGCCATCCCAAACCGGCGCGGTTGTCCTGGGCCGAAGCCGCGGCCTTCATATTGACGGGCGCGACCGCGTATCGCCAGTTGCTGGGGTGGCATCCGAATGTGGTGCGGCCCGGCGATCCGGTCCTGATCTGGGGCGGCGCGGGCGGGCTCGGTTCCATGGCCATCCAGATTGCCCGGGCCTACGGCGGGCGGCCGGTCGCGGTGGTCTCCAGCGTGGAGCGTGCGAAGTACTGCGCGAAACTGGGGGCCGTCGGTGCGGTCGACCGACGCGAATTCTCGCATTGGGGACGGCTTCCCGACATCGGCGACGAGACCGCGATGGCGGCCTGGTTCGCGGAGGTGCGGCGCTTCGGCGCCAGGTATTGGGAAGCGCTCGGTGCGAAGCGCGCACCACGGATAGTCCTCGAGCATTCGGGGCAGGACACCATTCCGACGTCGATCTACCTGTGCGACAACGCGGGCATGGTCGTCATCTGCGGCGGGACCACCGGATACAACGCGGATATCGACCTGAGATACCTGTGGATGCGCCAGAAGCGTTTGCAGGGATCGCATTTCGCGAACCTGCAGCAGTGCCGGGCCATCACCGAGCTGGTGTCGACCGGCGATATCGATCCGTGCCTGTCGCAGGTCGGCGCGTTCGCCGACATCGGAAAGATGCATCAGTTGATGTGTGACAACGAGCAGCCGCCCGGAAACATGGCGGTGCTGGTCAACGGGGGGCCATCGTGACAGATCATGTTCTTGCCGAAGACTCGATCGCCGTGGTCGGAATGGCGTGCCGACTGCCCGGCGGCATCGATTCGCCGGAATCGTTGTGGCGCTGTCTGATCGAAACAGGAGAGACCGCCGCAGAGGTCGTCGGCGAACCGGGCGGATTCGATCCGGAGTTCTTCGACATCAGCCTGCCCGACGCCGAGGCCATGGACCCGCGCCTGCGGTTGGCGCTCGAAACGAGCTGGCAGGCACTGGAGTACGCCGGGATCGACCCGGCAACGCTGCGGGACAGCGACACCGGCGTCTACGTCGGCGCCCCGGGTGGCGACTACGGCCGCGTCGCCACCATCCTGGGCTTCCGTGGCCCCGCGCTGAGCATCGACACGGCGGGCTCGGCCGCACTGGCCGCCGTACATCTCGCGGCGCGGGCGATCGCGGCGGGCGACTGTTCGCTCGCCCTGGTCGGCGGGGCCGGCGGTCCGCAGGAGGGTGTGGCGGTCCTGGTCCTGGCGCGGTTGTCCGAGGCCCACCGCCGTGGTTACCGGGTGCTCGCCGTGCTGCGCGGCTCTGCGGTGGTCAGTCAGGAGGGTGCCGCCGGGCCCGGCGCGCAGGAGGGTTTGATCCGGGCCGCCCTGGCCGACGCTGAACTCGCGGCCGCCGACATCGATGTCGCCGGGGAACCCGAAACCGGCGCTGCGGCAGCAGGACTCGCGGGCGTACTCACGATGATTCAGGCTATCCGGCACGGGCTCGTGCCACCCACCGTGGCTGCCGCCCCGGCCGTCCCGTGGCCGGAACACGATCGCCCGCGTCGGGCGGCGGTGTCGGCGTTCGGGGCGAGCGGCACCGATGCCCGTGTCATCCTCGAGCAGGCCCCGCCCGAGCCCCCGCTCATGCCGGTCGATCCCACCCGGCGGGTGCCCCTGACTGTGTGGCCGTTCTCCGCCCGGACTCCGGAGGCGCTGGCCGAGCAGGCCGCGCGCCTGGCCGACCACGTCCGGGCGCATCCGGAATTCACTGCCCGCGAGGTCGGTCACGCCCTGACCACGACCCGCACCGTGTTCGACCATCGCGCGGTGGTACTGGGCCGCAACCGTATCGACCTGCTGGCCGGGCTGGCGGCCATCGCGGACGGTAAGCCGGTCGGGCCGATTCGCGGGCGGGCCGCCGATCGCCGGGTGCTCTTCGTCTTCCCCGGGCAGGGCCAGCAGTACCAGGGCATGGCGGCCCAGTTGCTGGCCGAGTCCCCGGTTTTCGCCGCCGAGATCGCCGCGTGCGAGGCGGCGCTGTCGGAGTTCGTCGACTGGTCGCTGACCGATGTGCTCACCGAGGCCGAGGGCGCGCCGTCGCTCGAGCATGTCGACGTCGTGCAGCCCGCGCTGTTCGCGACGATGGTTTCGCTTGCGGCACTGTGGCGTTCGTTCGGCATCGAGCCCGCCGCGGTGCTCGGGCACTCGCAGGGCGAGGTGGCGGCCGCGTATGTGGCGGGCGCGCTGTCGCTGTCCGACGCCGCCCGGATCGTGGCGCTGCGCAGCAGACTGCTGCGCGAATTGGACGGCACCGGCGGTATGGCGTCGGTCAATGCCCCGGTGGCGCGGGTGCGCGAACTCATGGCGGGCATCGACGATCTGCACATCGCCGCCGTCAACTCTCCGACCGCCACCGTCGTGGCGGGCGGGGTGGACGGCGTGGCCCGCATGCTCGAGGTCTGTGAGCGAGCAGCCGTGCGGGCGCGGCGGATTCCGGCCGACTGCGCCGGGCACACCGCTCATGTCGATGTCCTGCGGGAGCGGCTCGACGCCGCCGTGGCCCCGATCACCGCGCGAGCCACCGGCATCACCTTCTTCTCCACCGTCACCGGCGGGGTGCTGGGCGGCGAACAGCTGGGCCCGGACTACTGGTTCCGCAACCTGCGCGCGGCGGTGAGTTTCGAGGCAGGCTTCCAGGCCGCGGCCGATTCCGGATACAACGCCTTCCTCGAGATGAGCGCGAACCCGGTGCTGACCGCCGCCATGCACGAATCCCTCGGCGCCGCAGCCGATTCCTGTCTCGTCACCGGCTCGCTCCGGCGCGACGACGCCGGTATCCGGCGCCTGCTGGCCTCCGTGTCCGAGGCCCATGTCGGAGGGGTGTCGCCGCAGTGGTCGACCATCTACCCGGTCGGCTCCGCACCACCGATTCAGTTGCCCACCTATGCCTTCCAACACCGGACGTACTCGACGGCCGGCGTGGCGGAGACGGGCGGCGGAGAGCCCGGCGACCTCGGTCTGGCCGCGGCCGGGCACCCGCTGCTCGGCGCGGTGGCCGAGGTTCCCGGTGCGGACCGCTTCCATTTCGTCACCCGCGTATCCCGGGCAACCCGGGGCTGGATCGCCGATCACGCCCTGCGCGGCACCGCGGCGCTGCCCGCTGCGGCGCTGGTGGAGCTGGCTTTTCACGTGGGCGGCCGGCTCGGCGTCCCGCGGGTCCGGCAGCTGACCATGTACGAACCGTTCACACTTCCCACCGCGGGCGCAGTGGATCTGCAGGTCGTGGTCGGCGAACTGGGGGAATCCGGTCAGCGCACGGTGGCCGTCTTCTCCAGCCCAGAGGATGCGGATGCCCCACTCGGACAGCGCCATTGGACCCGGCACGCGGACGGCGTGCTCACTTCGGCCTCCAGGACCGCGGATACCGATACCCACGGGCTGACCGTCTGGCCCCCGGTCGGCGCGACGTCAGGGTTGGAGCCCGGTCCGGTATACGAGACCCTCACCGCGCTCGGCTACCGGTACGGCCCGGCTTTCCGAGGCGTGCGGCGCATCTGGCACCGGGGCGACGCTATTTTCGCCGAGGTCGCCCTGCCCGAAGCCGTGGCCGACGCGGATAACTACGGACTGCATCCGGCACTACTGGACGCCGCCCTGCAACCGGTCTTCGCGGCCGCTACGCCCTTGCAGGCGGACGGGATCCGGCTCCCCGTGGTGTGGGAAGACGTGGAACTGCACGCAGTGGGCGCGAAGACGCTCCGGGTGCGGCTGACCTCAGCGGGGACGGACCGTTTTCGCTGGGCGCTCGGCGACGGCACCGGCCGGATCATTGCCGAGGGCATCGTGGGAATGGGTGTCGTCGCACCGACCGAGCGCGCCGCCGGGGGATCTGCGCGGCAGAATGCGCTCTACAGCGTCGACTGGCTGACTGTGCAGGCGTGGCGGGGGCGTTACGCCACCCGCCAGGGCGAGTGGGCCATCGTCGGAAAGGCGCCGCTCGGGGTGCGCGGCGAGGCCGGTCCGGCTCGCTATACCGATCTCGAAGCCCTCTACACCGCAGTGGATTCCGGAGCCGAGACGCCGTCGGTCGTGGTGTGGTCGCGGGTGGTCTCCGCCGCTGTCGTCGAACCGGGGACGAATCAGGCCCGGGCACTGCGCGACGAACTCGCGCTGATGCTGCGTCAGCTCCAAACCTGGCTGGCCGCACCGCGATTCGCCGACAGCAAGCTGGTCATCCTCACCCGGGGCGTGCAGGCGGCCGAGGCCGACGAGGACGTCTCGGATCTGGTGGGCGCGAGCGTGTGGGCGCTGGTGCGCACCGCGCAGTGGGAGCATCCGCACCGCATCGTGCAGGTCGATCTCGACGAGGCCGGCATCAGCCTGGATCAGATCGCGACCGTGCTGCGCCTCGACGAGCCCGAACTGGCGCTGCGGAGCGGCGAATTCCTCGCCCGGCGACTGCGCTCCGGCGTCGACCCGGTGGCCACCCCTGATCCCGGGTTCGCCGGATCCGGGCCGTCCGCCTTCGATCCCGGCCGCACCGTGCTGATCACCGGTGGCACCGGCAAGATCGGCGGCATCGTCGCCCGGCACCTGGTCTCCGCCTACGGCGCCCGGCACCTGCTGCTCACCAGTCGCAGCGGCGGCAATGCCGACGGAATCGCCGAACTGACAGCGGAATTGGGTGCGCAGGGCGCCGAGGTGACCGTCGCGGTCTGCGACGCGGGCGACCGCGACGCGCTGGCCGAGGCGATCGACGGCCTCCCGGCCGCGCATCCGGTCGGAGCGGTCGTCCATCTGGCGGCCACGCTGGCCGACGCGACCTTCGCTGCCCTCACCGAGCCACAGCTCGATGCCGTGCTGCCCGCCAAGGCCAATGGCGCCTGGCACCTGCACGAGCTCACCCAGCATCTCGATCTGTCGATGTTCGTGCTGTTCTCGTCGTCCGCAGGCGCTTTCGGCTGGGCCGGCCAGGCCAACTACACGGCGGCCAATGTCTTCCTCGACAGCCTCGCCCGGTACCGGCATCGCCGCGGGCTGCCCGCCACCGCCATGGCGTGGGGCTGGTGGGCCGAGGACACCTCCAATACCGGTGGGCTCGACGACAAGGGCCGGGCGCGGCTCGGCCGCATGGGCCTCACTCCGATGCCGCCCGCCGCGGCCATGGACCTTTTCGATGCCGCCCTGCGCACCGGACAGCCGTACGTGCTGCCGATCGGGCTCGACCTGACGCGGCTGACCGCGGCCGACCCGACCGGCGAACCCGCCCCGCTCTTCCGGGCGCTGGCGCCCGCCCGGCCGCAGGCCGCCCAGCAGGTGGGTGATTCGACGGAACTGGCCGCGCGCATGGCGGGGCTCGGCCCCGCCGAGCGGCACCAGGCGATGACCGACCTGCTCAAGACGCCAGTGTCCATCGTGCTCGGCTACGCCACACCCGATGCGGTGCAACCGGATCGGCCGTTCGCCGAGATGGGACTGGACTCGCTCAGCTCGATCGAACTCGGGGCCCGGCTGCGGGCGATGACCGGCGTGAAGCTGGGCAATGCGGTGATCTATCAGCACCCGACGGTCAGGCTGCTGGCCAAGCACGTGCTGGACCAGGTCACCCCTCGGGCCGCCGAACTCGCGGCCCCGATCGTCGCCGAGGTCGAGATGCTGCTCGAGCGCCTGTCCGAGATCTACGACGGCGGTCCGATACCCGACGCGCTCATGGCCCGCCTGACCGGCGTGATCGACGCCCAGTCGATGAGGACACCCGCATGACCATCGCTTCCGGCGAGCCCGTCGCCATCATCGGCATGGCGGGCCGCTTTCCCGGCGCCGCGGACATCGACGCACTGTGGGAGCTGCTCGACGCGGGTGGTGACGCCATTCGCCCGGTACCCGCGCAGCGCTGGGACGCGAGCGCACCGCTGGACCGCGAGAAGCGGATCCAGGCGGTCGGCGGATTCGTCGACGGCGTCGACGGTTTCGACGCGGCGTTCTTCGGCGTCTCCCCGCGCGAGGCCGCCGATATCGACCCGCAGCAGCGCCTCATGATCGAAATGGCCTGGCGCGCTGTGGAAGACGGTCGAGTACCACCGGAGGCGCTGCGCGGCACGCGCACCGGAGTGTATGTCGGGGCGTCCTGGCACGACTACGAGATCCTGCGCAGGCAGCGGGGTGTCGGTGCGAGCCAGCACAGTGGGGTCGGCAATGCCCTGGATGTGATCGCCTCGCGGGTCTCCTACACCCTGGGCCTGACCGGGCCCAGCATGACCGTCGAGACCGGGTGTTCCTCCGCGCTCGTCGGACTCGACCTGGCGGTCCGGGCCATCCGCTCGGGAGACATCGACGCGGCGCTGGTCGGCGGCGTGAATCTGATGCTCGCACCGGACGTCTCGATCGGGCTCACCCACTTCGGCGGCCTGTCCGAGGACGGGCGGTGCGCGGCCTTCGGCGCCGGCGCGAACGGATTCGTCCGCGGTGAGGGCGTGGCCGCGCTGTACCTCAAACCGTTGCGGGACGCGGTGCGGGACGGCGACCGGGTGCGGGCCGTCATCGTGGCGTCCGTCGTGAACAACGACGGTGGCGGCGAGAGTCTGGTGACGCCCAGCGGCGCGGGCCAACGCGACCTGCTGCGGCGCGTGTACCTGGACCATGACCTGGACATCGATCGGCTCGCCTATGTGGAGGCACACGGAACCGGAACGCGGCGAGGCGATCCCATCGAAGCGGAGGCGCTCGGGGAGATTCTGGGGACCGCGCGCAGTGCCGGCAGCGGACCGCTGCTGATCGGGTCGGTCAAGACCAATATCGGTCACCTGGAGGCGGCCGCGGGCATCGCGGGACTGGTCAAGGCCGTGCTGTGTCTCGAACACGGCACGGTGCCGCCGAGTCTGCACTCCGAGGTGCCGAACCCGGATATCGCCTTCGACGAGCTGAACCTGCGAATAGTGCGGGAGCGCACGGTGCTTCCGGCGCACACCGATGTCCACATCGGCGTGAACTCGTTCGGATGGGGCGGCACCAATGCGCATGTGGTGCTGCGTGGCGCGGCATCGGCCGCGCGGGTGATCACCGAGGTAGCACGCGAAACCGAATCCGAGCCAATGGGTTTCGTGCCGGTGTCCGCGCACACCATCGCCGCGCTGCAGCAGCGTTGCCGCGATATCGCGGATCTGGTGGACGCCGAACCCGACCGGCTGGACGCGATCACCGCGGCGCTGGCCGGGCGGGCACCGGTCCTGCCGCTGCGGAGCGCGGTGCTGGGCGCATCGCCATCGGAAGTGGCGGCGGTTCTGCGCCACCATGCCGATGACCCGGCCGCTGAGCTCCCGTCCGTGCTGACCGGCCGGGCTCACGAGGTCGGCCGCACCGCCTTCGTCTTCCCCGGCCAGGGCAGCCAATGGCACGGGCTGAGTGCCGCACTCTACGGACAGGATCCGGCCTTCACCGAGACGATCGACGCATGCGCCGCGGCACTGCGGCCGTATGTCGACTGGGATCCGGTCGCGGTGCTGTCCGGCGCCGCCGGACCGGGCTGGCTCGACCACGTCGATCAGGTGCAGCCGGTGCTGTGGGCGCTGTCGCTGGGTATCGCGGCCGGGTGGCGGCGGGCGGGCATCGTGCCCGATGTCGTCATCGGCCACAGCCAGGGCGAAATCGCGGCGGCCACCGTTGCGGGGCTGCTCAGCCTGGACGACGCGGCGCTCATCGTGTCCCGGCGCAGCGCGCTGCTGCGCTCGGTCGCGGGCACCGGCCGCATGCTGGCCGTCGAGCTGCCCGTGGCCGAGATTCCCGCTGCCATCGCCGGATTCGAGGACCTGGTGGCACTGGCCGTGCACAACGGGCCGACCTCGTGCGTGCTCTCCGGCGATACCGACGCCATCGAGGCGCTCGATGAGATCCTTGCGGCAGACGGCGTGTTCTGCCGGATGGTGAATGTCGACTACGCCTCGCACAGCCCGCAGATGGCCGGGGTGCGGGTACCGCTGCAGGCCGCGCTCGGCGGGGTCGCATCGCTACCAGGCGGCACGGAGTCACCGCTCGACGGCACGGCGGCGCTGCCGGATGCCGCGGAGATGATGTCGACGGTCCGGCTGAAGGCCGTGACCGCCACCGACCTCATCGGCGACTACTGGGTGGAAAACCTGTGCAGTCCGGTACTTTTCGCCGAGGCGATGACCGCGGTGTTCGACGACGGCGTCACGCACGTGATCGAGATCAGCCCGCACCCGGTGCTGCTGCCCGCCGTGGAGCAACTGGCCGCCGAGCGCACCGACCCGCCGATGGTGCTGCCGTCGTTCTACCGGGACTGCGATCCCCGCAGCGAGCTGCACCGCAGCCGTGCCCGCGCCTTCGTCGCCGGACTGCGGCCCTTCGTGGCGGCCGCCGTGCCGGCGATCGCGCTGCCACCGTATCCGCTGCGGCCGCAATCGCATTGGCTGCCGGACGCCGGTCCGGGTGCTCCGAGTGACACGGCAGCCGGCACGCTGCGAGTTCCGGTGTACCCCAGCCGGCTCGAGCCCGGGGCCTGGCAGGCGACCGTTCCGATCGATCTGGAAACGCTGCCGTGGCTGGCCGATCACGTGGTCGGCGACGCGGTGGTGGTGCCGGGGGCCATGCTGGCGGTGCTGGCCATGGCGGTCACTCGCACCCACCTGGGCACCGGCCCGGCGGGCCTGTCGGGATTGCGGTTCGTCGAAATGCTCACCGTCGGTGACGCTCCGGTCCGGGTCGAGGTCACCCTGCGCGAGGACGTCCCGGCCGGGATCAGCTTCGAGATCGCGGCGCTGAACGCCGGCACGCACAGCTGGACGGTGCACGCGCGGGGCTGCGCCCTGCACACGCTCGAGCCCGCGACCGCGCCGCTGCCGTTCCCCTTCGGTCCCGGCGAGCCGACAATCGGCGAGCCGATCCCGGTCGCCGATTTCTACACGGCCTGCGCCCGCCGCGGGGTCGAGCTCGGCCCGGACTTCCAAGGCGTGCGGGAACTCCGGCGCTGGCAGGACGGCACGGCCTCGTTCGCACTGGCCAGGATCGCCCTGAGCGAACACGCCCGGGCGATGTCGCATCCCGGCGCGCTGCACGCCACGCTCGTGGACTGTGCCATGCAGACCGGACTGGCCCTGTTCGACGGCGAGAACACCATCCTGCCCGGCGGTATCGAAGAACTGATCCTGGACGCCGAACCGGCCGGATATGTCGACGCCGCCTGGGCGTACGCCATCCGGCGCTCGGACACCACCGCCGACATCCACCTCTACGACGAGCAGCGCGCGCCACTGGCCCGCATCCTGGGCCTCGAGCTCCTCTCGATCGACGACGACCGTGCCGACGCCAGGCCCTACGATCGGGAGCTTGCCTTCACCTGGCACGCGGTCGCGCGCGGCGAAACGACCAGGGCCCCGGAATCATTCGCCGTCACCGGGGCCACCGGAGCGGCCAGCGCGCTGACGGAGGCCCTGCTGCGGCGGGGCGCCGAGGTTGGCGTCGCCGCCGATCGGGCCACGACGGTGGTATTCGCCGCGCCCGCGGCCCGGGACGGCCTGGACGCACAGCGCCGGGGCCTGCTCGAGCTCGCCGAACTCGTCGGCTCGTGTGTCCGATCGACTTCGGCGACACCGCGTCTGGTCGTGGTGACGACGACCGCCCAGGCGGTCGGGACCGATCAGCGTCCTGATCCGGGCGCCGCGCTGTACTGGGGATTCGTCCGCGTCCTGCGTCGCGAACACCCCGAATTGTCCGCCGAGATCATCGATCTCGCCGCACCGCCCGACACCGAGCGCGGGGAGCTGTTCGACGACTGCGCCGCCGAACTCCTGGCCCGCACCGGTGAGGACCAGCTCGCCCTGCGCCCCGGGCGGCGCTACGCCGGACGCATCGAACAGGGCGAGCAAGCGGAAAGCACTGCGGCAGTGCGGCCCTGGCGAACCCCGGCACAGCCCTTCCGGCTCACGGTGACTCCCGGCCGCTCCTGGGAGGGTCTGCGCTACCGGCCCCTGGAAACCCGCCCACCCGGGCCGGGTGAGGTGCTGATCGAAATCGAGGCGGCCGCACTGAATTTCATCGACGCGCTGAAGGCGGCGGGCGCCTATCCCGACGACTCGGCGGGCCACGACCTGCTCGGCCTCGAATGCGCGGGCGTGGTTCGCGCGGTCGGCCCCGAGGTGACCGGACGGGCCGTGGGCGATCGCGTGGTGGGCTGTGGATTCGGTGCGCTGGCCTCGCATCTGACGGTGCGCGCCGATCACACGCAACCGATACCGGATGCCCTGCCCGCCACCACCGCGGCGGCCCTGCCCATGGTGTCCACCACGGCCTGGTACGCGCTCGTCACTCTGGCCCGGCTCGCGCCGGGGGAGACCGTGCTGATCCATTCCGCCGCAGGCGGACTGGGACTGGCCGCCATCGGCGTCGCCCGTGGTCTCGGGGCGCGGATCATCGCCACCGCGGGCAGCGCGGAGCGGCGGGAATACCTGCGCCGCGCACACGGGCTCGAGCACATCTTCGATTCCCGGACGCTGGGCTGGGTGGACGAGGTGCGGGCGGCGACCGGCGGGCACGGCGTCGACGTGGTGCTCAACTCGCTCTCCGGCCGCGCGATCGATCTCGGCATCGACGTGCTCGCCGAGGACGGCCGGTTCATCGAGGTCGGCAAGCGGGACATCCACGCCGATCGCCGGGTCGGACTGCGGCCGTTCGCGAAGGGAATCAGCTTCGCGGCCGTCGATCTCACCGGATTGATGGCGCGCCGTCCCGAGCGCTTCGCCGCCGCGCTGGCCGAGACGTGGGAGCAGATCGGCACGGGCCGGGTCGTTCCGGGACCCGTCACCGTGCACGACTTCGCCGACGCCGCCATCGTGCTGCGGGACCTGACCCGGGGCGAGCACATCGGCAAGCTGGTGCTCGCGAGCCCGGACACGGTGATCGACATCGTGCCGGAGCCATTGCCGGAGGGACGTTTCCGCGCAAACGGCACCTATCTCATCACCGGTGGCCGCGGCGCCCTGGGGCGCAGCCTGGCCGACCATCTGCTCGCGAACGGTGCCGGCGCGGTGGCCCTGGTCGGCCGCAGTGCGCCGGACACGATGGACACGGCATCGGTGCGCAGCTATCGGGCCGATGTCGCTGACGCGGAAGCCCTCGCCGCCGTGCTGGATTCGATCCGGGCCGAGCTGCCGCCGCTGCGCGGGGTCTTCCACGCCGCGGGCGTCCTCGACGACGCCACCATCCTCGGTGTCGACGCGGACCGGATGGAGCGGGTGCTGCGGCCGAAGATCGACGGCGCCCGGCACCTGGACGCGCTCACCGCCGACGACCCCCTGGATCTGTTCGTGCTGTTCTCCTCGGCCGCCGCGCTGATCGGCAACCCCGGGCAGTGCGCGTACGCGGCGGCCAATGCCTATCTCGACGCGCTGGCCGCGGCCCGCCGGTATACGGGACGGCCCGGACTGAGCATCGAGTGGGGATACTTCGCGGAGGTCGGTCTCGCCGCGGCAGCACACAATCGCCACGCCCGGCTCACCGAACACGGCATCAGCAGCTACCCCACCGATGAGGCGTGGACCGCCATGGCCGCCTTCCTCACCGAGGAACGCACCGTCGTGGGCTACATGACCTTCGATCAACGGCAGTGGTTCGACGCGTACCCCGATGCCGCCGCCCAGCCCAGCTGGCAACTGCTGCGGCAGCGCGCCGCCGTCGAGTCGGCGGGGCGGGCCGCCGGTGAATTCCACACCGCGCTGGCGGATTCGGCTCCCGCGGACCGGCACGTGCTGGTGCGGGACAAGATCACCGAGGTGGCCGCGCGCGTGCTCCGCATGCAACCGGCCGACCTCGACGCCCGGACACCCTTCAAGGCGCTCGGACTCGACTCGCTCATGAGCCTGGAAATGCGGAACCGGCTGGAATCCGCATTCGCGCTACGGCTTTCACCCACACTGCTGTGGACCTACGGCACCGCCGAGACCCTGGCGGGCGCGATCGGCGAACGGCTCGCCGCCTCGCTGTCCGCGGCCGGCGTGACCACCGGCTGACCCCTCAGGAGGCACTCCCATGGACAATCCGAATTCGAGCGAGGCCCTGACCGCGGCCCTGCGCCGTGCCACCCGGACCATCAAGCAGCTGCGCGAGCAATCGGCGGGGCAGAGCCCCGGCGGGCCCATCGCGGTCGTCGGCGTGGGCCTGCGGCTGGCCGGCGGCATCGCCGATCTCGACGGCTACTGGGCGGCGCTGCGGGAAGGGCGCAGCCTGATCACCGAGATGCCCGCGCATCGGCGCTGGCCCTTCGAGGACGAATGGGACTTCCTGCCCACGCGAGGCAGTTTCATCGACGACGCCCTCGACTTCGATCCCGCCTTCTTCGGGCTCAGCCCGCGCACGGCCCAGGCCATGGACCCGCAGCACCGCATGCTGCTGGAGGTGACCTGGGAAGCCCTGGCGCACGCCGGACTGCGGCCCGACCGGGAGCTGCCGGAGTCGGTGGGCACCTTCGTGGGCATCGCCGGTCGCCAGGACTACGCCGCCTGGGAGCCGCCGCAGGTCGATCCGCACTGGGCGCTGGGCATCGGCCACGGCTTCGCGGCGGGACGCATCGCCTATCACTTCGGATTCACCGGTGCCGCAACAGGTTTCGACAGCGCGTGCTCCTCTTCGCTGGTCGCCGTCCATCACGCGGTCGCCGCCCTGCGGCGCGGCGAATCCGAGATCGCGCTGGCGGGCGGGGTGAGCCTGATGCTGGCCCCCGGGTCCACCGCGGTCATCCAGCAGACCGGAGCCCTCGCACCCGACGGGCTGTGCAAGACCTTCGACGCCCGCGCCAACGGCTATGTGCGAGGCGAAGGCTGCGCCATGCTCGTGCTGAAGCGCCTGGCCGACGCGGAACGCGACAATGACCGGGTGCTCGGGGTCATCCACGGCACCGCAGTCAACCAGGACGGCCGCTCCTCCGGTTTCACCGCACCCAACGCGGTCGCCCAGCGGCGCGTGATCGAGGCGGCCCTGGCCGACGCCGGGTGCAAACCCGAGGAGATCGGGTTGGTCGAAGCACACGGCACCGGCACCTCACTCGGCGATCCCATCGAGGTCAGCGCCATTGTCGCCGCGCTGGGTTCCCGCAATGGCGGCAAACCGCTGCACGTCGGCTCGGCGAAGACCAATGTCGGTCACCTGGAGGCCGCCGCCGGTGTGGTCGGGCTCGTCAAGGCGCTGCTGTGCATTCGTGAGCGCACGGTGCCGTCACTGGTCCACTTTCAGACCTTGAATCCGCGAATCGACCTGGAGGGCACCGACGTCCGGATCTCGGGCCACAGCGCCGGCTGGGCGCTCGCGGAGTCCGGCCCGCTCGCCGGGGTGAGTTCGTTCGGCGCCATCGGCACCAATGCGCACGCGGTCGTGGGACCCGCGCCGGAGACCACGGCCGCGGTCCCGCCCGGCGGCGACATCCCCCGGCCCGCGTGGAACCGCGGACCCTGCGTCCCGGCGTTCCTCGGTGCGGCCCCACCTGCCCGGAGCTGAAACACGGTTCTACTCACCATAATTCGACACTCTTTGGGGGTAATGCACAGTGGTGGCATTCTTCGACATGGTCGGCGGGCGCTACGCCCCGACCGAGATCGCGGTCAGCCCGTGGGCGCCGAACCAGGTGAGCGGGACCGCGGTGTCCGGCCTCCTGGCGCGCGAGGCCGAAACACACAGTCCCGGCGGCGCATTCCTGCCCGGGCGGTTCACCGTGGATATGTTCCGGCCCGTCCTCGCCGAACCGATCGAACTGCGCAGCGAGGTGGTCCGCGACGGCCGTCGCGTGCGGGTGGTCGACGTCTCGGCCGTGCAGCAGGACCAGGTGCGGGTGCGCGCGACGCTCATATATCTGGCCGCCGGAGAACCGGCGCCGGGGGTGGTCTGGCAACCGGTGCGGCAGTTACCGGTACCCGAGCCGAGCGCCGAGTGGCAGCCGCTGCGGTTCAAATCGGGTGCGCTCGACTGGACCGGCGACTTCCTCACCGGGCAGAACAGCGAGCGCAAATGCATGTGGCACGACATGGCGCCGCTGGTCGAGGGCGAGCCCAATTCGCCGTTCCAGCTGGCCGCCTATGTCGCCGACACCACCAATATGGTGTGCAACTGGGGCACCGCGGGCATCGGCTACATCAATTGCGATGTGACCCTGGCACTCTCGCGCCTGCCCGTGGGGCCCGAGGTGGGATTGCAGGCGCAGGACCAGGTCACCGGCGACGGTGTCGCGATCGCCGCGGCCACCCTCTACGACCGGACCGGCCCGCTGGGCGTCTCCGTCGCCACCACCATCTCGAACGTGCGCCGGGCGGTGGATCCGGCCGCCTTCGCGGCCGAGGCATTCTCGGCGCCGCACCCACAGTGAACCCCGGGGAGGAACCGTCATGCGGATCGCGTACACGCCGCAACAAGAGGAACTACGTGCCGAGCTGCGGGACTACTTCGCCCGCCTGATGACCGACGAGCGGCGCACCGCGCTGGCCGCGCCGACCGGCGAGTACGGCGAGGGCGACGTCTACCGTGAGGTCATCGCGGAGATGGGCCGCGACGGGTGGCTCGCGCTGGGCTGGCCGGAGGAGTACGGCGGCCGGGGCGGCTCGGTCATGGATCAGCTGATCTTCACCGACGAGGCCGCTGTGGCCACCGTCCCGGTGCCGTTCCTGACCATCAATACGGTCGCGCCGACCATCATGTACTACGGCACCGACGAGCAGAAGCAGTTCTTCCTGCCCAGGATCGCCGCCGGTGAATTGCACTTCTCCATCGGCTATTCCGAGCCCGGCGCGGGCACCGACCTGGCCTCGCTGCGCACCTCCGCGGTCCGCGACGGCGACGACTGGGTGATCAACGGGCAGAAGATGTGGACCTCCCTGATCAGCTACGCCGACTACGTCTGGCTGGCGGCGCGCACCGACCCGGACGCCGAGAAGCACAGCGGCATGTCGATGTTCATCGTGCCGACCACGGCAGAGGGCTTCTCGTGGACGCCGGTGCACACCATGGCCGGGCCCGACACCAGCGCCACCTACTACCAGGACGTCCGAGTCGGGCAGTCGGCGATGGTGGGCCCGGAGAACGGCGGCTGGGGGCTGATCACCAACCAGCTCAACCACGAGCGCGTCGCGCTGAGCGGGGCCGGGCACCTGATGATGGCGCTCCGCGAAACCATCGAGTGGGCGAAGAACACCAAGGCGGCCAATGGTATTCGTGTCATCGACCACGAATGGGTGCAGCTGAACCTGGCGCGGGTGCACGCCAAGGTCGAGTACATGAAGCTGCTGAACCTCGAGATCGCCTCGCGCGCCGACGCCGGCGGTGACGCCGCGCCGCGCCCGTGGGACGCCTCCGGCCTGAAGGTGTACGGCACCGAGTTCGCCACCGAGGCCTACCGGCTGCTCATGGAGGTGCTCGGCCCCAACGCGCACCTCTGCCAGGACTCGGCGGGGGTGGAGCTGTTCGGTGTGCTCGAACGGCTGCATCGCGCCAGCCTCATCATGACCTTCGGCGGCGGCACCAATGAGATCCAGCGCGACATCATCGCCATGTTCGCCCTGCGACTGCCGCCCGCCACCCGCTGACCACACCCGAAAGGCCGGTAATCATCATGGATTTCACTCCTACCGAGGCCCAGCGGGATCTCGCCCGCCTGACCGGTGAGGTCTGCGCGAAGCTGGTCACCCCCGACCGGCTGCGCGAGCTCGACAAGCACCTCGACGCCGCCGGTGACCGCACGGTGCGTTTCGACCGGCAGCTGTGGAACGCACTCGCCGAGACCGGTGTGCTGGCCGCCGCGCTGCCGGAGTCCGTGGGTGGCAGCGACTTCGGCGTCCTGGAACAGACCGCCGTCCTGCGCGAGCTGGGCAAGGCCCTGGCCCCCGTGCCCTACCTGTGGTCCATCGTGCTGAGCGCGGCCGCCCTCGCCGAATTCGGTACCGCGACCCAGCGGGACCTCGCCGCGCGGGCAGCCACCGGCGAGATCATCCTGACCGTGGCCCTCAGCGAAGCCCGGAACTGGGAGCCCACCGCACCGGTCACCGGGGCGGCCGAGGACGCGGGCTGGACGCTGAACGGCGCCAAGACCACCGTGCCGTTCGCGCGCCAGGCCGATCGTATCCTGGTGCCCGCCAGCGTATCTGGGACGGTCGCCCTGTTCCTGGTCGATCCGTCGGCGGCCGGCGTCACGGTCACCGAGCAGATCACCACCGATCGCAGTCCCGAATACGCGGTCGAATTCGATTCCGCACCGGCCGAACCGGTGGGCACGGTGGCGGGCGGCGCCGAGATCCTGCACCGGCTGCTGGACCGGGCCTGGCTGGGGCTGGCCGCGCAGCAGCTGGGCACTCTCGAACAGGGGCTGGAGCTGGTGGCGGCGTATGCCCGCGAGCGTGAGCAGTTCAATCGCAAGATCGGCAGCTTCCAGGCCGTGGCCCAGCGCCTGGCCGACGCCTACATCGACGTCCAGGGCGTGCGGCTCGCGGTGACGCAGGCGGCCTGGCGGCTGGCCGAGGGCCTGCCCGCCGCGGCCGAGGTCCACACCGCCAAGTTCTGGGCCGCCGAGGCGGGTCACCGCGTCGCCCACACCGTGGTACACGTGCACGGCGGCGTCGGCATCGACCGCGACCACATCGTGAACCAGTACTTCACCGCCGCCAAACACAACGAATTCGCGCTCGGCGGCGCGACCGACCACCTGCGCGCACTGGGTGCGGCGATGGCGGCCGCCCTCTAGCGGGAGGGACCGGCGTGATCCCGGAACTCCGTGATCACGCCGGTCCGTTCGCCGCCGATGTCACTGTCGCACAGCCGGAGTGCCGGTTCGCGCGATGATGCTCGCACCGTAGCGCCGGGTCTCGTTCTCGATCTGGCGGGGAGTCGCCGAGCGGGCCAGTGCGATTCGGGCCCCGCTCACCAGCGCCGCGCCCGCCGCGGCGAATACCTGCGGATCCGACAGTGCACCAACGCAATACAGCGTGTCCCGATAGTCGATTCCGATGGCGGGCACCGTGCCGTATGCGCTGAGGGCCCACTGCCGATTGGTGATCCGCTCGACCGTCGGCGTGGGCGTCGCGACGTCGACCGCGAGGAAGGCGAGGTCGTCGGCGGTCCCGGGATTCGGGGTGTACCAGTCGGGTAGTCGCACGGTCCGGAGGTCGATGGCGTCCAGATCGGTTGCATTGTCCGCCAGGGCTTTCCGGCTGCCGCGCACGCTGTCATCGCCGAGCACCAGTAGTCGATGGTCGTGCTCCCCGACGCGGTCGATGTCCGGCCGGCCGGCGATGATGGTGCCGATACCGGTGGCCGCTACGGCCGCCTCCAGATTCTCGTCTGCGGGCAGCAGCACCGCCACCGCGCCGAGCCGCGACAGGGCCGCCGTCGCGATCAGGGCACCCGGTCGCATCCCCATCACCACGCCCACCTGATCGGCGGGCTCCACACCCACCGCGATGAGGGCCCGCACCACCGCGTCGATACGGGCGTTCACCGCGGCCTCGGTGCGCATCCGGCCCGCATAGAGCAGGCAGTCGCGCGAGGAGGTGCGCGCACCCCAGGCCGATCCCGGCGAAATCCTGTTGCCCGGCAGCAGCTTTCCGGGGCGCGCGGGCCGGGGCGGGGCGAACAGCGCCCGCTGGGCCCGGCTCCGCGGCCGGGGCGGCCTCGGTGTCGCCTCGGGCATGTCGACGATCTGCTCGGGGCGCGGCCCGTCACCGCCGTGCCAGTGCAGCCAGTCCGCGATGGCGGGCCAGGTCGTCCGTACCGCGACGCCGCCCGCGACCATCTTGTAGTGCCCGGCGTCGACACCGACCTCGTACACCGGCGCACTGCGCGCCGCGTGCCGGATGCCGCGCACCGAGGCGGCGGGCGCGAGCTGATCCTTCGACCCGACGATCCCGAGAATCGGGCAGGTCAGCTCGCCCAGGCTGTGCACCCGCTCGCCGACCACGAATCCGCCGGAGTGCAGGCGGTTTCCGATCGCGAACTGCCGCAGCAGATCCGAGGCCGCCGGACCCGGGTAGCCGATGCGGCCCTCACCCGCCATGAACCGCCGACGGCGTTCCTCGGCGGGGGACAGGCGCGGTGCGGAGCGGTGGCGCAGGGTATGCACGCGATTGCGCACCGCGTTCACCGGATCGACCAGATCCCACCAGGTCTTCAGGATGGAGTCGGTGATATTGCTGCCCTCGCGCACCGTTTCGGCCAGGAAGTTCGCGATGCGCGGGCCGAACGGGAGCCCGGCGGCGGTCCAGTCCACCATGCTGCCGATCCCGACCATGCTCGCGATCCCCTCGCCGCGCCGGTGTGCCGCGGCCAGGTAGCCGAACATACCGCCCTGGCAGTAGCCGACCAGGTGCACCGCGTCGCCGGTGTGGTCACGCATGGTGTCGACGGCGGCGGCCACCGCCAGGACGTGATCGTCCAGGGTCCGTTCCCAGCCGTTCTCTTCCGTTGCCGGAGAACCGAAGTCGAGGACCCACGGATCGATTCCGGCCCGATGCAGCAGCGTCACCGCTCCGGTCTCGGTGTCCAGGTCGAAGACCTCGGCGGTCATCATGAGCGGAGGTACCAGCAGGGCGGCCGGGCCCGCCGCCGTTTGCTCCGGAAAGTAGCGCCGCAACCGGTACATGGGCCGGCCTTCGACCATGGCGAACGGGCTGGTGACGGGATCGGGTGCACTCCCGACGAATTCCATTGCACTCCCCAGAAATGAAACGTGCCCTAGTCAAAAACTCGCCGTGAGTCCATATGTGTTTGGTCACAGCGGATTTGCCGACTGAAGCCCTGCAACGAGTTCTAGAACAAGTTACAGTGCGAAGGAGTCGATGGGGTGGGTTCATGGACGTTGAAAGTCACTGAGACGCAATAGATCTGCGCATGGTCGCGCGGCAATCGAAAACGGTTCGGCCGTGAAACAGATTGGCGGAGAAGCACAGTCATACGCTCCGCCGTTGGGAGGGGTTCTATGGATATGCTGCGGTGTCCCGTACACAGATACCCGTCGGAGACAACGAGATCACTGGGCCTGGACCCGGTCATGGACGAGGTCCGCGGATCCGGCGGCATCGCGCGGGTGCAGTACCCGTACGGCGATGCGGCCTGGCTGGTCACCGGCTACGAGGATGTGCGAACCGTCTATTCGCAGAAGGCGTTCAGCCGCACCGGAATGTCCCAGGACACCGCGCCGCGGCTCACCGCCGGACTGCTGCTGCAGGGCGGCATCGGCAGTCTCGACGACAGCATCCACACCAAACTGCGCCGCGTCATCGGGCGGGAACTGACCGCTGGGCGGATGACCGCGCTGCGCGCCACCGCCGAGGCCCTCATGACGCGGCGGCTGGCCGAGCTCGAGCGGTCGGCGGCCGCCGACTACGTATCCGCTGTCGCCAAACCGTTTTCGCTGAAGGTGCTCGGTGAGCTGGTCGGCATTCCCGAAGCCGAGCAACCCGAGGTCGCCGACTGGGTGAGCGCGCTGCTCACCGACGCCTCCGTGGCCGCCGCCGGCGCGCGCGGCGCGGACGCCGCGCTGCAGGATCTCGGCAAATACGTGCTGCGCCTCATCGCCGACCGGAAAGCCGCGCCCACCGGGGATTTCGTCTCCGATCTGGTCCGCCACGGCGACGATCTGGCGAAATGGGAGCTGGTGACCGTCGTCTTCGCCCTCATCGTGGGCGGCTACGAATCCTCGGCCCACATGCTGAGCAAGCTCGTGCTGCGCCTGCTGCTCAGCCCGGACCTGTGTGCCGAGCTGCGGGCGCATCCGGCCCGGATCCCGGGTGCGGTCGACGAGCTGCTCCGCACCATCGCCCTGGCCGGTGGTGAAGGACTGCCCTGGCGGGTCCGCGAGCCCATTCGGCTCGGCGGGGTGGACCTGGTGCCCGGCGACTACGTCGTCCCGGCCATCGGCGCCGCCAATCTGGACCCGGCCGTCTACACCGATCCCGAACACATCGACCCGGCACGATCGGCCAAGCCCCACCTGGCCTTCGGTTACGGCACCCGCTACTGCCTGGGCTCCCAGATCGCCCGCATGGAACTCGAGGTCGGCATCGGCACGCTGCTGCGGGACTACCCCGGCGCCCGGCTCGCGGTCGCACCCGAGCAGGTGCGCTGGCACAGCGGGTCGGCGGTCTGGCAACTGGCCGAACTACCGGTGTGCCTGTGATGGCGGTCGGAATCCTGCGCACCGGCGCCTACGTGCCGCCCGCCGAGATCGGCAATGCCACCATCGCGGCCTGGGCGGACACCACACCGGAGTGGGTGGGCGAACGCACCGGCATCGACACCCGCCGCTACGCCGGCCCGGAGACGGCCACCTCCGATCTGGCCCACCGGGCCGCCCTCGATCTGCTCGGGCCCCGGGAGACCTGGCCGCGGATCGGCAGCGTCATCGTCGCCACCTCGACCGGGGATCAGCCGCAGCCCGCGACAGCCGCTGCGCTGCAACACAAATTGGGGCTCAGCGGCATACCCGCCTTCGATCTGAACTCGGTGTGCGTCGGCTACCTCTTCGCCCTCACCGTCGCCGCCGGACTGCTGGAACGCGAGGGAGAGGGGGCGGACCCGGCGCTGGTGGTCGGGGCCGACATCTACTCCCGGATCATGAACCGCGCCGATCGCAAGACCGTGAGCCTGTTCGGTGACGGTGCGGGCGCGACCCTGGTCGGACCGGTGCCGCCGGGTTACGGGCTGCACGCGAGCCGCCTGGTCACCAATGGCGAACTGCGTTGTCTCGTCGAGGTTCCCGCGGGGGAGCGGCTGTTCCGGATGGACGGCCGCGCGGTCCGCGACTACGTGCTGACCATGCTGCCCAAACTCATCGCGGAGGCGCTGGCGGAATCCGGCTACACGCTCGCCGAGATGGACCGGATCATCCTGCACCAGGCCAACACCCGGCTGCTGGAGACCTGTATCCGGGAACTCGGCGTGGATCCCGGCCGGGTGCCGCTGACCGCTCCCCGCTACGGGAACACCGGCGCGGCCTCCATTCCCATCACCCTGCACAGCACCCATCTCGAGCGTCCGCTGCAACGCGGTGAGCGCATTCTGCTGGCCGGCGTCGGCGGCGGCATGAGCGCCGGGGCGGCGGTCCTGACGTGGTATTGACCCGAACGAAATCGGAGGACTCCTGATGCGGCTCGAAGGAAAGGCCGCCGTCGTCACCGGCGGCACCCGGGGGCTCGGCTTCGCGATCGCGAAAGCGTTTCTCGCGGAAGGCGCGTCGGTCATGTGCTCGGCGCGCACGGCCGGGGACTACCAGCTCCTCAAGGAGGAATACCCGGACCGCTGCCTGTTCCATCCGGCCGATGTCGCCGATCCGGCGGCGGTCGAGCAGCTGATGGCCGCGGCCGCGGAATCGCTGTCCGGACTGGACGTGGTGGTGGCCAATGCCGGGGTGAGCCGGGACGGGCGGATCGAACAGCTCGCCCCGCACGACTGGGACGCCATGGTCGCCACCAACCTGACCGGCACCTTCCTGTGCACCCGTGCGGCCGTGCCGCACCTGCGGGAACGCGGCGGCGTGATCATCAATATGTCCTCGTCCATGGCGAGCCGGATAGCGGTCGGCGCGGCCGGCTACAGCGCCACCAAGGCCGCCATCGAAATGTTCACCCGGACCAGCGCAATCGAACTGGGGCAGTACGGAATCCGGGTCAACGCCCTCTCACCCGGCATTCTCGACGCCGGCATGGGCGGCCGGCTGGCCGGCAACGATCGGGTCTGGGCCGCCTACCGCAAGCGGTTCGCCCTGGGCCGGGCCGGGCGGGTCGAGGAGGCCGCGCAGGCGGCCGTGTTCCTCGCCTCCGACGACGCCTCCTACGTCAACGGGGCGATTCTCGATGTCAACGGAGGTTTGATGTGGGCCTGACCGACCAGCGCAACAATCCGTTCAGCGAACCCGAGCAGGCCGAGCTGGTGGAGCTCGGGCGCAAGCATGTGATGGGCATGGAATACACCGACGCCGAGGAGGTCTGGATCAGCTCGGGCATGGAGCATCTGCTGCTGCAGACCGTCGGGCGGCGGAGCGGGAAGACCCACAAGGTGGCGCTGCCGTTCTGGGTCGACGCGGCGGGACACCGCATCGTCGTCGCCTCCTTCATCGGGGCGCCGCGGCATCCGGCCTGGTACTGGAACCTCACCGACACCGCGGCCAATGCCGAGGTGCGGGTGAAGCTGCGCGCGGCCGAGCTCCGGGCGCGTCCCCAGATCATCGAAGATCCCGAGTATCAGGAGGTTTGGGACGCCTTGACGACCGACCGCGAGTTCTACCGCGACTATCAGTCCCGGACCGAACGTCGGATACCGCTGGTCCGATTGCGCGAACTGTGAGCGAGGCGAATGCGGCGGCGCTGCAGGGCGTTCCGGTGACCGCGCTGTGGACGCTGTGGAGCCGGGCGTCCGAATCCGCCCGGACCGATTCGGACTTCTGCGATTTCCGTGCCGAGGAACTGTGCCGGTCGATCCACTTCGACTACCGGAGCTTCGGCAGGCCCGCCCAGACCCAGGTGCTGCGCGCCCGCACCATCGACGCGGAAATCGAACGCTTCCACCGGAACTCGCCCGGCGGCACCGTGGTCGCCCTCGGCGAGGGACTGCAGACGACCTACTGGCGGCTCGGCACACCGGACCTGAACTGGATCTCGGTGGACCTGCCGGAGATGATCGCCCTGCGTGAGCAGCTGCTGCCGGAGGAGACACGGGTCCGCACGGTCGCCGCGTCGGCGCTGGACCGGTCCTGGTTCGACCTGGTCGGCGCCGGGGACGTGCTCATCACGGCCGAGGGCCTGTTCATGTACCTGCAGCCGGACGAGGTGTACGCGCTGATCGGCGATATGGCACAGCGGTTTCCGGGCGCGAGCGTCATCTTCGACGTCCTGCCGCCCGGCCTGACCGAGCGCACGCTGAACGGGACCAAGTTGGCCCGCGGATCGGACTATGTATTGCCGCCCATGCCCTTCGGCCTGACCGTCGCCCAGACCCGGGCGCTGCCGCAGCAGATCCCAGGAGTCTCCGGCTACCAGGAGCTTCCGATGCTCCCCGGACGCGGCTGGTGTTCACCGGTGATGCTCGGCCTGCAGCGCAGGCTGCCG
The DNA here is from genome assembly GCF_042754165.1 of Nocardia sp. NPDC059229. NCBI lineage: Bacteria > Bacillati > Actinomycetota > Actinomycetes > Mycobacteriales > Nocardiaceae > Nocardia > Nocardia sp. NPDC059229. The sequence continues at coordinate 180,084 of NZ_JBHZAK010000005.1, read as the reverse complement.
CTGGTCCGGAACCACCGCCATCTGATCGCGCGGCTGACCTTCGCGTAGGGGCCGCGGCTCGGCGCGGCTGCGGCCCACCGGTGACCGGGTTAAGGTCACAGAGTTGAGTGAAACCCGACCGGTCAGGATGCAGCACGTGGAGAACAAGAAGGCACCGTGGACCGCCGCCGACATCCCGAATCTGCAGGGGCGCACCGCCATTGTGACGGGGGCAAGTGCCGGGCTGGGGTTGGAGACCGCGCTGCGGCTCGCCGAACACGGCGCCCGGGTGGTCCTCGCCTGCCGCAATGCCGACAAGGCCGCGGCCGCGGCGGAAACCATCCGCCGGACCGCGCCGGACGCCGACTTGCCGTTCGTGGAACTGGATCTGACGTCGCTGAAGTCGGTCCACCGGGCCGCGGCACGGCTGCACGACGACTTCGGGCAGATCGACCTGCTGGTGAACAATGCGGGCACGCTGAGCCGGGAGCGGACCGTCACCGAGGACGGGTTCGAAACCACCTTCGGCACAAACCATCTGGGCCCGTTCGCATTCACCGGACTCCTGCTCGATCTGCTGCACTCGGCGCCACAGGCCCGCGTCGTCACGGTGACCAGCGGGGTCCCCGCGCAGAAGGGCACCTGGCTCGACCTCGACGACCTCACCTACGAGCGGCGCACCTACAAGGCCTACCCCGCCTACGCGCAGTCCAAGCAGGCCAACGCCAGCTTCGCATTCGAACTGCAGCGGCAGCTCAACGGCACCGGCAGCCGGCTGATCTCGGTGCTGGCCCACCCGGGCGCCGCCGAATCCGACTTCGCCCAGAACTTCGGTCCCGCAGTCGCCTTCCTGTCCCGGCCCTCGCTGCGCTGGGTGTTCCGGATCGTCATGCAGACCGTCGAGATGGGTGCGCTGCCGAGCCTGCGCGCCGCCACCGACCCCGGCGTGCGCGGCGGTGACTTCTACGGCCCCACCGGCTCGACCAAGGGCTACCCGGTGCCGAACGCAGCCGGGGAACGCACCCGCGATCCCGAGCTGGCGGCCCAGCTGTGGGCCGAATCCGAACGGCTCACCGGAGTCACCTACCGGTTCGACCAACTCGACGGCGAGGCCGACTAGGCCCGACACGCCGAACGCCCCCTGAAATCCTCAGGGGGCGTTCACCTTACGACCGGGTCAGCGGCTCAGATCCGGGTCCACATCGTCATCGGACAGCAGCGCGCTGCCGGCGACCCGATCGGCGGCCAGGGCGTCCAAGAAGGCGCGCGCCCACCGGTCGACGTCATGGGTGAGGACCTGGCGCCGCATCGAACGCATCCGGCGGCGACGGGTGTCGCGGTCGTCGTCGATCGCGCCGATCAGGGCGTCCTTGACGCTGTCGAGATCGTGCGGATTGCACAGGTAGGCCTGCCGCAATTCCGCTGCCGCACCGGTGAATTCGCTCAGCACCAGCGCACCGTTCAGACTGCCCTGACACGCCACGTACTCCTTGGCAACCAGATTCATGCCGTCGCGCAACGGCGTCACCACCATGACGTCGGCGGCCACGAAGAACGCGATCAGCTCCTCGCGCGGGATGGGGCGGTGCAGGTAGTGCACCACCGGATAACCCACCCGGGCGAACTCGCCGTTGATCCGCCCCACCTGGCGCTCGATGTCGCCGCGCATCTGGATGTAGGACTCGACGCGTTCGCGGCTCGGCGTGGCCAGCTGCACCATCACCGTGTCCGCAGGGTCGATGCGCCCGTCGTGCAGCAGCTCCTCGAGCGCGGCGAGCCGGATGTCGATGCCCTTGGTGTAGTCCAGGCGGTCCACGCCCAGCAGGATCGTCTTCGGATTGCCCAGCTCCGCACGGATTTTCGCGGCCCGCTCCCGCACTCCGCGGCGGCGCGAATACTCGTCCAGCTCGGTGGAGGTGATGGAGATCGGGAACGCGCCCACCCGCACGGTGCGGAAACCCACCTGCACCACACCGAGTTTCGAACGCACGCCCACATTGCCGCGCGACGTCGGCTGGCCGGCCAGCCTTCTGGCCAGATACAGGAAGTTCTGCGCGCCGCCCGGCAGATGGAAGCCGATCAGGTCGGCGCCGAGCAGGCCCTCGACGATCTCGGTGCGCCACGGCATCTGCATGAACAGTTCCACCGGTGGGAACGGAATGTGCAGGAAGAAGCCGATGGTCAGATCGGGCCGCAGCATGCGCAGCATCTTCGGCACCAGCTGCAGCTGGTAGTCCTGTACCCACACCGTCGCGCCCTCGGCGGCCACCTTGGCGGTGTACTCGGCGAAACGGCGGTTCACCTGGACGTACGCCTGCCACCACTGGCGGTCGTAGACCGGCCGCACGATCACGTCGTGATACAGCGGCCACAGCGTCGCGTTGGAGAAGCCCTCGTAGTAATCGGCGACCTCGTCGCCCGACAGTGGCACCGGATGCAGTTCCAGACCGTCCTCGACGATCGGATCCAGATCCACATCCGGGACGCCGGCCCAGCCGACCCAGGCGCCCTTGTTGTTGCGCAGTACTGGTTCCAGCGCGGTCACCAGGCCGCCGGGGCTGCGCTTCCAGCGAGTGGTTCCATCGGGTAGTCGCTCCAGGTCGACCGGAAGCCGGTTGGCGACGACGACGAAACCGGAGCCGGAGCTATCCGGGTGCACGGGTCATTCGCCTCGCGTCGGACCGATGCCCAGCATGGACAGCAGCATGCGGCACTCGTCGGCATCGGTGGCGTAGGCGGCCACCACACGCTGGGCCTGTCGAGCGGTTTCGTCGGCGAGCGGTTCCAGATCGTCGTCCGCGATGTCGTTTGCGCCGGTCTTCGCGGCCATCTCATGTCCTCTCGGGAAAGTCTGCTCGGTGCGAGGAGTCCATCGTATCTGCCAGGAAAGTCGGGACCGTGCGCTGCGTACATTGCGAGCCCTAACCGCAATGGTCGTGCTGACCAGACCTGCCGACCAGACCGCACGGTCGGCGGCACCGGGCGAAACGTTCCAGGCCCCGATGCCTATACGGTCTACGAAACGTGGAAATCGGAAACGTGGCGAAGGGGTCTGAAGCATGCCGTTGGCGACGGTGAACGGAATCTCGCTGAACTACCAGGTCAAGGGAGACCGGTCCAAGGGCACCGACGTCAAGGGGTCCGCGCCGCTGGTCGTCATGATCATGGGCACCGGTAGCGGCGGCCGGGTGTGGGAACTGCACCAGGTGCCCGCGCTGGTCGCCGCCGGATTCCGGGTCTGCACCTTCGACAACCGCGGCATCGCACCGTCCTTCGAATCGCCCGCCGGGATCACCATCGAGGACCTGGTGCGCGACACCGCCGCCCTCATCGAATTCCTCGACGAGGGACCGGCCCTGGTGGTCGGTCAGTCCATGGGCGCGCGGGTCGCGCAGGAACTCGCGCTGGCCCGGCCCGACCTGGTCCGCAAGGCCATCTTCATGGCCGGACACGCCCGGCTCGACCAGTTCCAGAAGACGCTCTCGTTCGGCGAGCACGAACTCGACGCCTCCGGCACGCGGCTGCCCGCCAAATACGAGGCCGCCATGACCGCCATCATGAACCTCTCGCCGGCCACCATGGCCGACCCGCACGCCGCTCGTGACTGGCTCGACCTGTTCGAATTCACCGGCGGCCCGGCCGCGCCCGGCGTGCGCGCCCAGCGGCGCATGGACCACGACTTCGACCGCACCCATGCCTACCGGGCCATCACCGTGCCCTGCCTGTCCATGGGCTTCGCGGACGACCGGATGATCCCGCCCTACCTTTCCCGCGAAGTCGCCGATATTATTCCGGGAGCCCGTTACCAGGAGGTTCCCGACGCCGGGCACTTCGGCTACCTGGAACAACCGGAGGCCGTCAACAAGATCCTGCTCGAATTCTTCGCGGCCTGAACGAAGTGCAGGTAACCGCCCAGCGGTAACGCCTGCCTTGCTAGGGTCGAATCAACGTCGGGGGCTCGTTCCATCACTGCGGTGGCTGGACGATCCGTCTACGTTCCCGTACACAGCGCCAGTATCCAGTGAGGTGAAATGAGCACCAACCCCTTCGATGACGAAGACGGCCGGTTCTTCGTCCTGGTCAACGATGAGGAACAGCACTCCCTGTGGCCCGCCTTCGCCGAGGTTCCGGCGGGTTGGCGAGTCGTCTTCGGCGAGGACAGCCGTGCCGCGTGCGTCGAGTACGTCGAGAAGAACTGGACCGACATGCGTCCGAAGAGCCTGCGAGACGCCATGGCGGCGGACGACGCGGCTCGTCAGGCGGCTCAGTCCTGACACCCTGCGGTTAGTCCGATACTGCGCGAACGGCTTCCGAACGCGGCCGGTCGATGCCACGAGCGTCGCCCGGCCGCGCTCCGGTCTTCCACGCAGCATCGTTCCGACTGGGACGCCGGCTTTTCCGCGCAGCCGGCCACCCCGGTTATGATGGCACCGCTTTCCGCCTCCTTAGCTCAGTGGTAGAGCACTCGCCTTGTAAGCGAAAGGTCGTCAGTTCAATCCTGACAGGGGGCTCAAAAAGGCTCTGACCAGCGAAAGCAGGTCGGAGCCTGCTTCCTTTTGAGCGACGGAAATTCGGTCGTTCAGGCGGCACCTGAACGCTGTGGGCAAGCCGCCCAAGACGGTGATGACCTACGTCGAAGCGGTCAGTGGTTCGTGGGGCGCACCTGCGGTGTGAGACCAATCACACTGATTGGTCCCAGGTGGGGCCGACGATGTGAACTCGTGGATGGTGTGGCTGCTCGAGCGCTACGCCGACAGCTACGCCAACAACCAACACCGGGTCCTCGTTCGCACATGTCGGATGCTGGTTCATCTGGCTAGAGGCTTCGTTGCCGTAGCTGGCCAGGAGAAGCGTGGTATCTGTCCCGGCAGGCCTTGTTGAAGACCGACAGAGCCGAAAAACCGCTGTCGTAGGCGATATCGGCGATGGTTCGGCGTTGATTCTGGGGATCGGACAGGCGTGCCACCGCCCGTTCGAGACGGGCGGTGAGCAGGTAGCTATGGGGAGTAGTGCCCGAAAGTCGCATGGCGCGTTCGAGCTGGCGGCGCGTGATGCCGAGATCTTCGGCGACGGTTTCCACAGTGACCCGCGGGTCATCGGAGCATCTGCGGATGTGCAGGCGCGCATGTCGGGATATCGCGGCCAGTTTCGTGTTCTCCGGGGCCCAGCGTTCGTCCAGAGCGCTGGCCAGCAGCCCGGTCCAGTGCATGCTGATCTTCAAGAATTGGGTCGCCGTCATCGTGTCGCCATGGCGGTCGAGCTGTTCGGTGAGCGCAAGCACGGACCCGAGCAGCGGGTCGTGGGCGTCCAATGCCAGATGCGGCGGCCCATCGGGAGACAAGCGCAGTGTGTCGGCAGGAACGTTCAGAATCCAGCTCCGCACATGGTCGCCGTGGGAGAGCACCATGCGCTGGCCCCAATCGACGACGCCCATCTGACCAGGCCGCAGCAGCACTCGTGTGCCGTGTTGCTCGATGCCGACGGTTCCGCTGCGCGGGATCAGCAATCGGGTGCTGCGGTCGCCGTCCGCCTCGACCTCGGCCAGCGTGCGTTCGTAGGAAATCTCGGTGGATTCGAACTGCACATTCTGGAAGTCGCCCAACTGATAGCCCGCCAGGCGCTGAACCCGCAGCGCGCCATCGAAGTTCGGCCAATCGCTGAAGTCGACCCGCGCTCCGCCCTGATTGGTGGAAACCTGCTCGCGCCAGTACGCCGGTCTGTCGTCCTTCGGCACCTCGGATGTGGTGTCGCTTGACAATTCCAGCTCAGACACCTGCGTCCCTCTTCGGCGTTGTCGCAATCCCGGAAAAGGTTCGTCGCAAATCCGGTCGACCCGAATCTATACGCGCACTTAACCTTTGACTAAGTGAGTCGCTCGCCACGCTGCTCGACGAAATCGAACGCGAACAGGGCTGACCCGCACCGTTGTCGATGTTGCTGACCTACGAAGGGGGTAGATCAGCAACACCTTCGGCGATCCGGCCGTGCACGCGGTCAGCCTCGGCCAATGGGTCGAGGGCGAGGAAGTCCCGGAACTGTTGTGCCGCACCGGTGTCGCCGGATGGTCCCCGACCGCGCTGGAACCTCGGCGACGGCACAGGGCACGTCGGCAACGACGTTGTGTCCTCGCTGACAGTGGCTCCAGGCTACTCGGCTGTTTCCTATAAGGACGGCGACTGCAAGGGCGCGGAGATGATCTACACCGGCGACATCGCCTACGTCGGCGATTCGATGGACGACACCATCTCCTCGGTGAGAGTCATCAAAACCGACACGCTGAAGCCGCGCATTCTCAGGTACTCCAATGTCACCAACTTTCCCCCACAGAACGATGTCTATGCACTTGTAGAGCCGCTCGACCTCGAGGACATAGACAACCCGGGACCCGTCCTTGCGACCATCAATTCATTCCCCGTGACGGTCAATCCACCCAGGCAGTTCCTCGACCGTCGGGTCTCCAGCGGCCAGGACCCGGGAGACGAGCCCCGAGGAAGAGTTGGGATCGTCCCTGTCATCGAAAAGATCCGGCAGCCGGGGGTTGGTGCGCTCCTCGCAGGAAACTCCCAGGGAAGGGTCAGGTTCTTCGCGGGGGAAGCGCAGAATATGGCCTTATGACAGGTGTGCCCGTTCAGCCGCGCGAACCCGAGGCGAGGGTGCTCGTCGTTGACGACGAGCCCATGATCGTCGAGCTACTGTCGGTGAGCCTGCGATATCAAGGGTTCGAGGTCGCGAGTGCAGCGAGCGGCACCGAGGGGCTGGACAAGGCCAAGACCTTCCGGCCGGATGCACTGATCATCGATGTGATGATGCCCGGGATGGACGGCTTCGGGCTGTTGCGGCGGCTCCGGGCCGACGGGATCGACGCACCGGTGCTGTTCCTGACCGCGCGCGACGACGTGGACGACAAGATCACCGGACTGACGCTCGGGGCCGACGACTACGTCACCAAGCCGTTCAGCCTCGAAGAGGTGGTCGCGCGGCTCCGGGTGATTCTGCGGCGGTCCGGGCGCTCGGCGCCGGAGACCAAGACGTCGCGGCTGCGGTTCGCCGATATCGAACTCGACGACGACACCCACGAGGTGTGGAAGGCGGGCGAACCGGTTGCCCTGTCGCCCACCGAGTTCACGCTGCTGCGGTACTTCCTGGTCAATGCCGGCACCGTGCTGAGCAAGCCGCGGATCCTGGACCACGTGTGGCGCTACGACTTCGGCGGCGAGGTCGGCGTGGTCGAAACCTATGTGTCCTACCTGCGCAAGAAGGTCGACACCGGACCGGATCGGCTCATCCACACCCTGCGCGGGGTCGGCTACGTCATGCGGGAGCCGCGCGGCAAGACGGCCAACGCGTGAACGCTGCCCCGCCGGTCGATGGCACAGGCACGGCTCGCAGTCTCCGGGGCAAGCTCGCCGACGGGCTCGCCGCGGTGCCGCTGCGCACCACCCTGGTGCTCGCGCTGGTGTCCCTGGTCGGATTCGGGCTGCTGGTCTCGGGTATCGCGGTCACCTCGCTGATGCGCAATGTGCTGGTCGAACGCATCGACCGGCAGCTCTACGACGCCGCTCACAGCTGGGCCGCGCCCGGCGCGCAACGCCCGGAACCGCTGCCCACCGTGCGCGGGCGGGAACGGCCGCCGCACCTGTACTGGGTGCAGGTGCAGGATGCGACGGGCCAGGTCACGCTGAGCCTGTCGGCGGGCGTGCAGCAGCCCGAGGTGCCCGCGGACCTGGGCAATCGACCGGAGACCGTCGGATCGGTGGGCGCGTCCACCGAGGAGTGGCGGGTGCTGCGGACCGTCAACGAGTACGGCACCAGCACCATCGCGCTGCGCATGGACGAGACGAACTCGCTGCTGGACAAGCTGATCGTGCTGCAACTGGTGATCGGCGCGCTGGTGCTGGCGGCGCTGGCGGCGGTGGCACGCATCGTGATCCGGCGCAGTCTGCGGCCGCTGCGGGAGGTCGAGCGCACCGCGGCCGCCATTGCGGGCGGTGACCTGCATCAGCGAGTTCCGGTGCGCGGCACCGACACCGAGGTCGATCACCTCTCACAGTCGCTGAACACCATGCTGACCCAGATCCAGCAGGCCTTCGCCGCCACCGAGGCCTCCGAGGAGGCGGCGCGGCGCTCCGAGGCCAAGATGCGGCGCTTCGTCGCCGACGCCAGCCACGAACTGCGCACCCCGCTCACCACCATCAAGGGCTTCTCCGAGCTGTACCGGCAGGGCGCGATCACCGATCCCGACATGCTGATGGACCGCATCGAACGCGAGTCCAAGCGGATGGGGCTGCTGATCGAGGACCTGCTCATGCTGGCCCGGCTGGACGCGCAGCGGCCGATCGAGCGGCGGCCGCTGGACCTGCTCATGATGGCCAGCGATGCCGTGCACAGTGCGCGCGCCCTGGCGGCGGCACAGCGCCCGGAGGGTCCGGACCGCAAGATCGACCTCGAAATCCGGCCCGGGCCCGGCACTCTGGAGATGCTCGGCGACGAGACGCGACTGCGGCAGGTGCTGGCCAATCTGATCAACAACGCGCTGGTGCACACCCCGCCCGAGGCGGAGGTGACGGTGCGGCTCACCCCGGCCGTCGACGAGGTGCTCATCGAGGTCGCCGACACCGGGCCGGGACTGGAGGCCGAACAGGCCGAGCGGGTCTTCGAACGCTTCTATCGCACCGATGCGTCCCGCAGCCGGGACAGCGGCGGTACGGGACTGGGACTGTCGATCGTGCATGCGCTGGTCGATGCGCACGGCGGCAAGGTGTCGGTGACCAGTGAGCCGGGGGAGGGCACCACGTTCACCGTCCGGCTGCCGCGCGAACCGCGCTGAGCGGTGCCCGCGCGGGACGCGGGCACCCGGGTTCACTACGCGGGGACGTTCGCGCCGTAGCCGAGGTCGCGCAGGGCCTGCTTGATCATGGCCTGCGCCTCGTCGAGGGATTCCTTGCTGGGTTCCGGGTCCGCCCCGCTGATGTCGAAGTCACCCAGGTGGAAGGCCGGGAAGACGTGCATGTGCAGGTGCGGCACCTCGAGACCCGCGATGAGCAGGCCCGCCCGCGGGGCGTCCCAGGCGGCCCGCACGGCCTGGCCGATCTTCTGGGCGACCGCGGTCAGGCGCGCGAAGGTGCCCGGATCGACGTCCTGCCACTGGTCGATCTCCTTGCGCGGCACGACCAGCGTGTGCCCCTGCGTCACCGGGGCGATCGTGAGGAAGCCGACGAATTCGTCGTCCTCCCAGACGAACCGGCCCGGCAGCTGACCGTCGATGATTGCGGAGAAAACAGAAGCCATGCCCCGGACCTTACGCGGGGAAGAACACCCCCGCGCGAACGCACAACGGACCGCTACCGATTGCGTCTGCCCAGCCCTTTAAGCTGTCTGCCGTGCGCGTACTCGTCATTGGTTCCGGAGCCCGTGAACATGCCCTCGTCCTGGCACTGCGCAAGGACCCGGCGGTGTCCGCCGTGTATGCGGCGCCCGGCAATGCCGGCATCGCCCAGCACGCCGAGGTGCGTGCGGTGGAGGCCACCTCCGGGGCGGAGGTGACCGCGCTCGCCCAGGAGCTGGGCGTCGATCTGGTCGTGGTCGGACCCGAGGTGCCGCTGGTACTCGGCGTGGCCGATGCGGTGCGGGCCGCCAGGATCCCGGCGTTCGGCCCGTCCGCCGCCGCCGCGCGGATCGAGGGCTCGAAGGCCTTCGCCAAGGACGTCATGAACGCGGCCGGGGTGCGCACCGCGCACAGCGAGATCGTCGATCATCCGGGCGAATTGGATGCGGCGCTGGATCGTTTCGGGCCGACCTGGGTGGTCAAGGACGACGGCCTGGCCGCCGGCAAGGGCGTCGTGGTGACCCCGGACCGGTCGGTAGCCCGTGAGCACGGCGCCGAACTGCTCGAGCAGGGCCACCCGGTGCTGCTGGAGTCCTTCCTCGACGGCCCCGAGGTGTCGCTGTTCTGCCTGGTCGACGGCGAGACCGTGGTGCCGCTGCTGCCCGCCCAGGACCACAAGCGGGTCGGCGACGGCGACACCGGGCCGAACACCGGCGGCATGGGCGCGTACACGCCGCTGCCGTGGCTGCCGGACCAGACCCTGCAGGCCATTGTCGACGATGTGGTGAAACCCGTTGCGGCCGAGATGGTTCGCCGCGGCGTGCCGTTCAGCGGCCTGCTGTACGCCGGTCTCGCCGTCGGGCAGGCCGGGCCGGCCGTGATCGAATTCAACTGCCGCTTCGGCGATCCCGAGACCCAGGCCGTGCTGGCCATGCTGGACAGCCCGCTGGGCGAGCTGCTGTACGCCACCGCGACCGGCACCCTGGACCAGGTGCCCGCGCCGCGCTGGAAGGACGGCGCCGCCGTCACCGTGGTGCTGGCCGCCGAGAACTACCCGGCCCGCCCGCGCAGCGGCGATGTCATCACCGGGGCCGAATCCACCGGTACCGGAACCGAATCCGAGGTGCTGCACGCCGGCACCGCGCAGCGTGAGGACGGCGCGCTGGTCTCCGCCGGCGGCCGCGTGCTCGCCATCGTCGGCCAGGGCGCGGATCTCGCCGAGGCCCGCAAGAACGCCTACGACCGGCTGGCCGGAATCAAGCTGCCGGGCGGCCACTTCCGCACCGACATCGCCCTGGCCGCCACCGAGGGTCGCATCACGGTCCCGACCGCGGTCTGAGTTCACGAGACGAAACAGTGCCCGCCCGAACCGAGTTCGGGCGGGCACTGCCATATCGCGGCTCAGCCCACGATGATGCCGTGCTGGGCCAGCCAGGGCTGCGGGTCCACGTGCTGGCCGTTGATGATGATCTCGAAGTGCAGGTGCGGTCCCGTCGAGTCGCCGCGGTTGCCGATGCGCGCGATCTGCAGGCCCGCCGGGACGCGCTCGCCGACCGACACCGAGAAGTCGTACATGTGCCCGTAGACGGAGATGGTGCCGTCGTCGTGGCGGATGCGCACCCACAGGCCGAAGCCCTGGGCCGGGCCCGCGTCGATGACGGTGCCCGCGGCCACCGCGTAGATCGGTGAGCCGAGCGGCGCGGCGATGTCGATGCCCGCGTGGAAGGTGCCCCAGCGCGCCCCGAACCCGGAGGTGAACACGCCCTTCGCGGGCAGCGCGAACCCGCCTGCGCCGGGATTCACGAAGCCGGGCGGCAGCGAACTGTCCGGTGACGGCGTCATCCACGGCTGCGGCTGCCCGGCGACGGCCGCCGCGGCCTCCGCCTTGGCCCGCTCCAGCGTGGCCGCCGCGGCCGCCGAGACCACCGCCTGCTCGCGCAGATGCTCACCGTTGTTGATGGCGTCCAGATACCGTTTCGACGTCTCCGGGGAGGCCTGCACCTGCAGCGGATACTGCACCGGAACCCGCAGCGCCACACCGGGACCCACCTCGGCGTCGGTGGGCAGCAGGCCCAGCGCGCCGTCCGCGCTCGCGAACACCAGCACCGCGATCACGCCGCCGATCAGCACCCGGTGCCGAATGCCCCACGCGCGCACCACCGGCCACTGCCGCCGCGCTTCGGCCCGGCCCCGCCGCACCAGCTCGACGGTCTCGGCCCACGAGCGCGGCCGCCGGGCCCACCGCTCGATCGCGCGTTCCCGCGCGATCGGCGCGTACAGCCGCAGCCAGGCGATCGCCTGCCCCGCGAGCCGGACCACCGACCGCCAGACCCGTTCCAGCGCCTCCTGACCTCGCGAGGGCTCGTCCTGGAATGCCAGCTGCGACCGCACACCCGGCGTATAGCTGTCCGTCGCGGCAGCTGTCCGCGGTGGCGTGGATTCGGGTGGGTGCGGGTCGGCCTCCGGGGTGGTCCCGGTGGTTGCTGGTCCCCCCTGTACAGCCGCCTCCTCAGGCATTCGGGTGGCAGTTCCCGGACAGGCGGGGGAGTCGGTGCTCTACCGTCTGTCGAGTGCGTATCGAATCTCGCCGGTCGACCATTCCACCTTTTTACGTGATGGACGTCTGGAAAGCAGCAGCTGAACGGGCCCGGACACGCGGAGATGTGCTGGTGCTGGCCGCGGGGCAGCCGTCCACGCCCGCTCCGGCGGCGGTTCTGCGCGCCACCAAGGCGGCCCTGGATTCCGAATTGCTGGGCTATACCGAGACATTCGGGACCCTGGCGCTGCGGGAGGCCATCGCGGAGCATCATCGCAGCACCTACGGGGTGCGCGTGGACGCGGACGATGTCGTGGTGACCACCGGTTCCTCCGGCGCGTTCACCCTCATCTTCCTGGCGGCCTTCGATCCCGGCGACACCGTCGTGGTGGCCCGGCCGGGCTATCCGGCCTACCGGAACACGCTGACCGCGCTGGGCTGCGATGTGGTCGAACTGGACTGCGGGCCGGAGACCCGGTTCCAGCCGACCGTGGCCATGCTGGAGGCGCTGCCGGAGCCGCCCGCGGGCCTGATCGTGGCGAGCCCGGCCAATCCGACCGGGACCATGATCGCGCCGGAGGAGCTGGCGGCGCTGGCCCGCTGGTGCGACGAGCACGGGACGCTGCTCATCTCCGACGAGATCTACCACGGCATCGTCTACGCCGGCACCGAGCCGACCTCCTCGGCCTGGGAGACCTCTCGGGAGTCGGTGGTCATCGGCTCGGTGTCCAAATACTTCTCCATGACCGGCTGGCGGCTGGGCTGGATGCTGGTGCCGGAATCGCTGCGCCCGGCGCTGCAGCGACTGGCGTCCAACATGACGGTGTGCCCTCCGGCTATTTCTCAGTTCGCGGCGGTGCACGCGTTCGGCGCGGAGGCCAAAGCCGAACTGGACGGTCATGTGCGGCGCTATGCGGCGAATCGCCAGCTGCTGCTGTCGGGTCTGCCCAAGCTCGGCATCACCGACCTCGCCCCCGCCGACGGTGCGTTCTATGCCTACGCGGATATCGCTCACCTGACCGATGATTCGATGCGCTGGTGCACCGAGGTGCTCGACGCCACCGGTGTGGCGCTGGCTCCCGGCATCGACTTCGACACCCGCAACGGCCATCACACGGTTCGCTTCTCGTTCGCCGGAGCCGGCGCCGACATCGAAGCGGCACTGGACCGGTTGGAACGGTATTTGGCCTGATCTGCCAAGGAGATTGAGCGCAGTGGGCAAAATGAACACAGCGCCGGTGATGACTGGCACGATTGCACCGTGACCACTGCGACGACTCCGAAAGGCGAACGGCGTCGCCAAGCGCTGGTTTGTGCCGCCGCCGAGCTCCTGCTCGAAGGTGGCTTCGAAGCGGTCCGGCACCGCTCGGTGGCAACCCGAGCGGATCTGCCGCTCGCGTCGACCACCTACTACTTCGAATCGCTCGAGGATCTGATCGCGCGCGCGGTCGAGTTCTCCGGCAATGCCGAACTGGAGGCCATGCGCCGCCGCGTCGGCGAGGTGACGCACCGCCGGCGCGGGGCGGAGGCCACCGTGGAATTGGTGCTGGACCTGTTGGTGGGTCCGGAGATTCAGGACCTGGACGCGCGGGGCCAGCTGATCGCCCGCTACGAGCGCTCGGTCGCGTCCGCCCGGCACCCGGAACTACGAGAGGTCCAGCTGCGACTACGCGCCCAGCTGGACGAGCTGCTGACCGACGTGCTGCGCCGCTCCGACCGCGTGGTGCGCACCGAACAGACCCGCCGCCTGGTGGCGGTCGTCGATGGGGCGGTGGTGACCGCGCTCGGTGAACTCGACCCGCAGCCCCGGCGCATGGCGCGGGGCGCGCTGCTCGAGATCATCGACATCGTCGCCCCACCGGCATAACTCGGCCCTACTCCCGGGAACCTTCGGGAAGCTCCGGCCGGGGCGAATTTCCGCCGCGGTGATGGTGGGGCAAACCGGTGGGAAACCCACCGGTAAACTGGGACAACGTGAGTCTTGTGTCGAACGTCCTTGCCACCCGCTACGCCAGCCCCGAGCTGGTTCATCTGTGGTCGCCCGAGAACAAGATCGTGCTCGAGCGGCGGTTGTGGCTGGAGGTGTTGCGGGCCCAGGCCGAGTTGGGGGTGGATGTTCCGGCGGGGGTCGTCGCGGACTACGAGCGGGTCATCGATCGGGTGGATCTGCGGTCGATCGCGGAACGCGAGCGGGTCACCCGGCACGATGTGAAGGCCCGGATCGAGGAGTTCAACGCGCTCGCGGGGCACGAGCACGTGCACAAGGGCATGACCTCGCGGGATCTCACCGAGAACGTGGAGCAGCTGCAGATCCGGCTGTCGCTCGAGCACGTGTACGGCCACGGCGTGGCCATCGCGGCCCGGCTGGCGGAGCGGGCCGCCCAGTATCAGACGCTGGTGATGGCGGGCCGTTCGCACAATGTGGCGGCGCAGGCCACCACCCTCGGCAAGCGATTCGCTTCCGCCGCAGACGAATTGCTCATCGCGCTGACCCGGCTGCGGGAGCTGATCGACCGATACCCGTTGCGCGGCATCAAGGGTCCGATGGGCACCGCGCAGGACATGCTGGATCTGCTCGGCGGCGACGCGGCCAAGCTGGCGCAGCTGGAGCAGAAGGTGGCCGGCCACCTGGGTTTCGCGAACGTGTTCACCAGCGTGGGCCAGATCTACCCGCGCTCGCTGGACCACGATGTGCTCTCCGCGCTGGTGCAGGTGGGCGCGGGTCCGTCCTCGTTCGCGCACACCATTCGCCTGATGGCGGGCCACGAGCTGGTCACCGAGGGCTTCCAGCCCGGCCAGGTGGGCTCCTCGGCCATGCCGCACAAGATGAACACCCGCTCGTGTGAGCGCGTCAACGGCCTGCAGGTGGTGCTGCGCGGCTACGGCTCGATGGCGGCCGAGCTGGCGGGCGCGCAGTGGAACGAGGGCGACGTGTTCTGCTCGGTGGTGCGCCGGGTCGCGCTGCCGGACGCTTTCTTCGCCATCGACGGCATGATGGAGACCTTCCTGACCGTGCTGGCCGAATTCGGCGCGTACCCGGCCGTGGTCGACCGCGAGCTCAACCGCTACCTGCCGTTCCTGGCCACCACCCGCATCCTGATGGCGGCGGTGCGCGCGGGCGTGGGCCGCGAGACCGCCCACGAGGTCATCAAGGAGCACGCGGTGGCGGTGGCGCTGGCCATGCGTGAGCAGGGCCGCGAACCCGATCTGCTGGACCGCCTGGCCGCCGACGACCGCATGCCGCTGGACCGGGCCGCCCTGGATGCGGCCCTGGCGGACCGTTCCGCCTTCATCGGCGCGGCCGAGGCGCAGACCGCCGATGTGATCGCCCAGGTCCAGAAGCTGGTCGACGCGAATCCGGAGGCCGCCCGCTACACGCCGTCGCCGATCCTCTAGGGATACAACGACTCTCGAATCTCGCCCCCGGCTCCCGAACGGAGCAGGGGGCGAACGAGTTGCAGGCGAAGTATTGCGGGGTCGCTCGCCCGGCAACTGGGTCGAGCCGGGCGGGTGTGGGGTAGGGGGCTCTAGGCTCTGCGGGCATGAACCCTTACACGATCTTCTCCGACATCGTTGCCGGGCGGGCACCGTCGTCCAAGGTGTACGAGGACGAGGATTGCCTGGCGTTCATGGATATTCGGCCGGTGACGCCCGGACATGTGCTGGTGATTCCGAAGACGCCCGCCCGGAGCCTGGCGGAGCTGGATCCGGCGTTGGGCGGCAAGCTGTTTCAGGTGGGGCAGCGCATCGCGGCGGGCCTGCGGGAGTCCGAGGTGCACTGTGACGGAGTGAATTTCTTCCTGGCCGACGGGGTCACGGCGGGGCAGGAGGTGTTCCACGTGCATCTACACGTGATTCCCCGCACTCCGGGCGACGGATTCGGGCTGCGGGCGCGGCCGACCAGTCCGGCGCGTGCGGACCTGGATTACCTGGCGGGATCCATTAGGGGCGCATTGTCCCGAATTGCCGCCGACTGATAGCCGACGCGCATTACCATATCCGGACCGCGTGGTTAGCCAACGACACGCCATAACCCCATTCCCGCGCGTCGCAATAGCCACTCGAGTTACGTTTGATGGTGATTGTGGTGGGCTGATGAAGGTGGGGACATGCGTCGAAGAGCCGTTGCCGCAGCTGTTTTGGCGATCGCTGCAGGTTTGCTTTATCCGGTGGCCGCCCCGTCGGCCATCGCGCACGCGGGCCAGGTCGTCCGCGTCGACCAGCTGAGCGCCACCCGCTCGGCGATCTTCATCGACTCCGCGGCCATGGGCCGCACCATCCAGGTGCAGGTGCTGCATCCGGCCGGCGGCGGTGACCGCCCCACCTACTACCTGCTCGACGGCCTGGATCCCGGTGCGACGCAGAGCACCTGGACCAATGCCACCGATGCCGAACCCTTCTTCCAGGGCAAGGACGTGAACGTGGTGCTGCCCATGGGCGGCCAGGCCAGCTACTACACCGACTGGGTGTCCGACGACCCGCGCTTCGGCCGCTACAGGTGGGAAACCTTTCTGACACAAGAGCTTCCGCCCATCATCGACGGATACTTCGCCGGTAGCGGGGTGAACGCCATCGGTGGTCTGTCGATGGGCGGCATCGCGGCCTTCGTGCTGGCGGTGCGGCATCCGGAGCTGTATCGGGCGGTGGCGGGCTACAGCGCCTGCCCGGACACCACGATCGCGCAGGCCGCGATGATGTTCTCGGTGGCCAATCGCGGTGGCAATCCGCTCAATATGTGGGGTGCGCCGGGTAGTCCGGCGTGGACGGAGCACAATCCGGCGGTGCTGGCCGAGGCGCTGCGTGGCAAGACCATCTTCCTGTCCACCGGCACCGGCCTGCCCGGCCCGCACGAGCTGGAGATCAAGCCGCAGCTGCCGGAGAACATCTTCTTCGGCGGCCCCATCGAATTCGGGGTGGACGCGTGTGTCACCGCGTTCGAGCAGCGGTTGCGTGCCATGAACATTCCTGCGCGGGTGGAGCACTCGCCGGTGGGCACGCACTCGTGGTCGTACTGGCAGGACACCCTGCACGAGTCGTGGCCGACCATCGGCGCGGCGATAGGGGCCTGAACAGTGTTGTGCCCGGCTCGTTTCGAGCCGGGCACACCCGAATCAGGCTCCGGGCCGGTTGAATTCGCCGTCTTTGGCCCCGGCCACGAAGGCTTCCCATTCGCCGGGGGTGAAGATCAGTACTGGCCCGTCCGGATTGCGGGAGTCCCGTAATCCGATGTTTCCACTGGCCAGAAAGGCGATCTCGACGCCGTCGGCGGTGTCGTCTCCGCGCCGCCACACCGCATCGGCCTCGATGACGCGGTTCTTCGCTTCCACTGTCGGCCTCCCCTGTGCGCACCAGCAGTACTGGTCGGTGATGTAGATCGCACTCATAATGCCAGGGTTTGTGAGGGCTTCGGATCGGATATTCCATCTTCTGTCAGTGGAAGGAGGTATGTGGTGCGCACGCCATGGTCCCCGCAACGAGCCGCCCCGGTCTCCGACAGCTGTGCGGTGGTTCCCGAGCGCTTCACAGCGGAATTGGCCCACAGCATTCTTCGGATCCACCGAAGTTGCCCGACCGACCAATGTGCTCGTCGCAAGGCCGCCGTCTTCTACCTCTACGAGCAGCATCAGCACGCCAACGGGACGCGGCAGCGACGGATACGGTGACGGATACCGTGCGGCTCCCGCGCTCGACCGGCGCGGGAGCCGCACTACGCCCGGTACCGCCGGGTCGGGGGCCCGCTGCGGGGGATCGCTACTAACGTGGTGCCCATGGCTTTGGACAGTGGTAGCGCGATCTCAGTAGACGGCGCGGTGGTGGCGCCGATCGCCAAGCGGGCTCCGAAGGAGCGCGTGCACCACGGGGATGTCTTCATCGACGAGTACGAGTGGCTGCGGGAGAAGACGGATCCCGAGGTCATCGCGTATCTGGAGGCGGAGAACGCCTATACCGACGCGCAGACCGCGAAGCTGGGCCCGCTGCGGGAAAAGATCTTCGAGGAGATCAAGTCGCGGATCCAGGAGACCGATCTGTCGCTCCCGACCCGGATGGGCGAGTTCTGGTACTTCTCGCGCACCTTCGAGGGCAAACAGCACGGCGTGCACTGCCGCTGCCCGATCGCCGGTCCGGACGACTGGACCCCGCCCAAGCTGGAGGCGTCGGCCACCATGCCCGGCGAGGTGGTCCTGCTGGACTCCAATGAGCTGGCCGAGGGCCACGACTATTTCGCGCTCGGCGCGTTCTCCATCAGCCACGCCGGTGACATGCTGGCCTACTCGGAGGACACCTCCGGTGACGAGCGCTACGTCCTGCGCTTCAAGAACCTGACCACCGGTGAGCTGCTGCCCGACGAGATCACCGGCGTCACCCAGGGCGCGACCTGGTCGCTCGACGGCGCGTACGTCTTCTACTCGACCTATGACGACGCGTGGCGGTCCGACACCGTGTGGCGGCACAAGCTGGGCACGCCGATGTCGGCCGATGTCCAGGTTCTCCATGAGCCGGATGCCCACTACTCGGTGGGCGTGACGGCGACCAATTCGGAGAAGTACCTGCTGCTCTACGTCGAATCCAAGATCACCACCGAGAACTGGATCCTGGAGGCGGACAACCCCGAGGGCGAATTCCGGCTCATCATGCCCCGGCGCGAGGGCGTCGAGTACTCGGTCGATCACGCGGTGGTGGGCGGCGAGGACAAACTGCTCATCCTGCACAACGACGTGGTCGACGGGGTCAAGGCCGAGAACTTCGTGCTCGCCGAGGCGCCGCTGCACGATCCGGCCAACCAGACCATCCTGATTCCGCACCGCGACGATGTCCGCCTCAACGGCCTGGAGTCCTTCTCCGACAAGCTGGCGGTCAGCTATCGGCGCGACGCGATGCAGCGGGCCGCGGTCTGGCCGCTGACCGACACCGGGTACGGCGAACTGCACGAGATCGATTTCGGTCTCGAGCTGTTCGACTCCGGGTTCGGCGCCAACCCGGAGTGGGAGCAGCCGATGCTGCGGGTCGGGGTCACCTCCTACATCACCCCGATGAAGATCTTCGACTACGTGCCCGACACCGACGAGCTGCTGCTGCGCAAGGAGCAGGTGGTGCTCGGCGACTACAACCCCGACGACTATGTGCAGCACCGGGATTGGGCGGTGGCCGCGGACGGCACCCGGGTGCCGATCTCGGTGGTCATGCGCAAGGATGCCCCGGCCGGTCCGAAGCCGTTGCTGCTCTACGGCTATGGCTCCTACGAGGCGCCGATGGATCCGTACTTCTCGGTGGGGCGGTTGTCGCTGCTGGATCGCGGCATGGTCTACGCGGTCGCGCATGTCCGCGGTGGCGGCGAGATGGGCCGGCGCTGGTACGAGGAGGGCAAGAAGCTCGAGAAGAAGAACACCTTCACCGACTTCGTCGCCTGCGCACGGCATCTGGTGGATTCCGGTGTCACCGCGCCGGACCGCATGCTCGCCGAGGGCGGCAGCGCGGGCGGGCTGCTGATGGGCGCGGTGGCGAACCTCGCGCCCGAGCTGTTCGCGGGCATCCTGACCAATGTGCCCTTCGTGGACCCGCTGACGTCCATCCTGGACGAGTCGTTGCCGCTGACCGTCACCGAGTGGGACGAGTGGGGTAATCCCCTGGCGGACAAGGAAGTCTACGAGTACATGAAGTCCTACGCGCCCTACGAGAACGTCGAGGCGAAGGACTATCCGGCGATCCTGGCCATCACCGGGCTCAACGACACCCGCGTGCTGTACGTGGAGCCGGCCAAGTGGGTGGCCAAACTCCGCGCCACCAAGACCGGCGATGCGCAGCTGCTGCTCAAGACGGAGATGAGCGCGGGCCACGGCGGTGTGAGCGGCCGCTACGAGAAGTGGAAGGAAGCGGCCTTCGAGCTCGCCTGGCTCCTCGACACCGTGGGCCTGGCCGGCGCCTAGGCTCCGAGTCCGGAACATGAAGCGGCGGCGGGATTCCCGCCGCCGCTTCGCCGTATTCGGTTGCCGCCGTGGTTATCCGGTGGCGGCCGAACTCCCGGCCGCGCTCACTTCTTGCCGGCCTTGGATTTGGCGTGCTTGGTCTTGGCGTGCTTGGTTTCGGCCGGGGTCTCGGCGGTCTTCTTGCCGTTGATCGTGGCCTTGCCATCGGCCTTGGACCGCACCGGTTTCGCCTTGGGGGTCGGGACGACCGCGCGTGCGTTGTGCGGGAAGCCGCCCGCCTCCTCGCGAGTGAGCGAGGTCGTCATCGGGTGCTTGTCGAGCACCTGCAGGCTGCGGTGCAGGTCGGCGAGCAGCAGGTCGGCCATGTCGATGGTGAAGCCGTGGCGCAGCACCGCGCGCATGATGATCTCGTCCTCGCGGTCGGCGGGCAGCGGGTAGGCGGCGATGAGCCAGCCGCGGGTGCGCAGCCGATCGGACAGGTCGTAGAGGTTGTAGTCGGCGCCGTCGGCCAGTTTCCACGAGACGGCGGTGATGCCGCGGCGCGGATCGGCATCGTGGATGAGCTCGAACGGCCCGGCCTCGGCAATGCCCTTGGCCAGGTGCTGGCTTGCGGTGTAGATGGCGGTCTGCACATTGCGGTAGCCGGTGCGGCCCAGCCGGATGAACTCGTAGTACTGGGTGACGGCCTGCCCGCCGGGCCGAGAGAAGTTCAGGTTGAAGGTGGGCATATTGCCGCCCAGGTAGTCGACATTGAAGATGAGCTCTTCGGGCAGATCCTCCTTGGTCCGCCAGATGGCCCAGCCCGCGCCGAGCGGTGCGAGACCGGTCTTGTGGCCGGAGGCGTTGATGGACTTGACCCGCGGAAGCCGGAAATCCCAACAGATTTCGGGTGCGCAGAACGGGGCGAGGAAGCCGCCGCTGGCCGCGTCGACGTGGATGGGGATGTCGAGTCCGGTCGCGGCCTGCAGCGCGTCGAGCGCCTTGCTGATGCCCTCGACATCCTCGAACAGGCCGGTGAAGGTCTGGCCGAAGGTGGGCACCACCATGATGGTGTTCTCGTCGCAGTAGGCGGCGATGTCGTCGGGGTGCATGGTGTAGCGCTCGCCGCGCAGCGGGATCTGGCGGATCTCCACGTCGAAGTAGCGCGCGAACTTCTCCCAGCACACCTGGACCGGGCCGCACACGAAGTTGGGGGTGCCGGTGCCGCCGCGCTTGCGCCAGCGGAATTTGGCGGCCAGGCCGCCCAGCATGGCGGCCTCGCTGGATCCGGTGGTGGAGGTGCCCAGCGTGCCCCGCGGATCGGGGGAGTTCCACAGGTCGGCGAGCATGTGCACGCCGCGCTGCTCGAGTTCGGCGGTCTGCGGGTACTCGTCCTTGTCGACGATGTTCTTGTCGAGGCATTCGTTCATCAGCCGCCGGGCCTGGTCGTCGACCCAGGTGGTGCAGAAGGTGGCCAGGTTCATCCGGGAGACGCCGTCGAGCATCAGTTCGTCGTGGACGATCTGGTAGGCGACCTGCGGGAAGATCTCGTGCTCCGGGAAGCCGCGGTGCGGAGCCGCGCGTCTGATGCCGGGCATCGCGTAGACGTCGTCGGGTTCCGTGGTGCCGGTCATATGGCCTCCGATCGAGATTCGGCTTGGGTTTGCCGAGATGATGGTAGCCAGCGGGCCATGATCGAAACTGGTTCGGCCAGCTACCGTTTCGTAATCAAGAGAAAGTTGCTGAACGGTTACTATTCAGCACTATGGGCTATCAGCATGTCATAGCGCAGGCGATGTCCGCCACGCAGCCGCACCTCGGGGCGGGTGCGGTAGCCGATCAGCTGCTGACCGACACCGTCGACCGCAATCGCGCCTCTCCTATCTGATGTCGAGCTTCGGAAACCTGCGCACTCTGGAAACAATCGGTCACCTGAAGAAGGGTGAGACCGTGAAACCCGATACCGCCAAGTGATCAGGAGGATGTCATGACCACGACCGCAGGGGTGCAGGAGGATTCGAAGGTGGCCGCACTGCGCACGGCCGTCAAGGAACTCATGCCGCGTGCGAAAAGCGATCTCGCGCAGCTCGTCTCGTTCAAATCGGTGTACGACGCCCGGCAGTTCCCGATCGAGGAGTGCGAGAAGGCCGCGCAGTGGGTGGCCGATGCGTTCGAGGCGGAGGGGCTCACCGAGGTGGGGCTGCACGAGACCCCGGACGGCAGCAATGCCGTCGTGGCCCGCAGCCGGGGGCCGCAGGGCGCGCCGACCATCATGCTCTACTGCCACTACGACGTGCAGCCGCCGCTCGACGACGCCGCGTGGCAGACGCCGGTCTGGCAGCTCACCGAGAAGGATGGCCGCTGGTACGGGCGCGGCGCGGCCGACTGCAAAGGCAATATCGTCATGCATCTGACCGCGCTGCGGGCGCTGCGCAAGGTTTACGGCGACGAGTATCCGGTCGGGCTGGTGCTGGTCTCGGAGGGCTCCGAGGAGCAGGGCACCGGCGGCCTGGAGGAGTTCGTGCCCGGCAATGCCGACCTGCTGCGCGCCGACACCCTGCTCATCGGCGACTGCGGCAATTTCGCGGTCGGCGTGCCCACCTTCACCCAGACCCTGCGCGGCACCGTGAATGTGGTCGTCACCGTCGAAACCCTCTCCGGCCCCTTGCATTCCGGCATGTTCGGCGGTCCCGCGCCCGACGCGCTGGCCGCCATGATCCACCTGCTCGGTACCCTGCGCGACGTCGACGGCAACACCACCATCGACGGGCTGCGCAATGACCAGGTCTGGCAGGGTCATGAGTATCCGGTGGACCGATTCCGTTCTGACGCGGGCGTTCTCGACGGCGTCCATCTGCTGGGCAACGGCGAGGTCGCCGACATGCTCTGGGTCCGTCCGGCGCTCACGGTGCTCGGTATGGACGTCCCGCCCGTGGTCGGCTCCTCGGCGGCCATCCAGCCCAGGACCCGGGCCCGCCTCAACCTGCGCATCCCGCCGGGCATCGATCCGGAGGACGCGCTGAAAGCCCTGACCGCGCACCTGAAGTCGCACGCGCCGTGGCACGCGAAGGTGACGGTCGAGACCGAGGCCACCGGCTCGCCGTTCGTCGGCAGCACGGACGGCCCGGCGCGGCGGGCCATGTCCGCGGCCATGGAGGCGGCCTACGGGCGTCCCGCCACCACCGAGGGGCAGGGCGGGTCGATCCCGCTGTGCAATGTCTTCGCCGACACCTATCCGCAGGCGGAGATCATGCTCATGGGCGTGGAGGAACCGAAGTGCCTGATCCACGCGCCCAATGAGAGCGTCGATCCGACGGAGATCGAGCACATGGCCCTGGCCGAGGCGCTGTTCCTGGCCTCCTACCGCTGACCCCGGGGCGAGGCGGATTCGCCACGAATCCGCCTCGGCCGCAGTGGGTTACACAGCTCGCGCCGCCGGGCGGTGGCCGCTCCCGCCCGGCGGTGCGACATCAGAATTCCGCGTGATCCTCGGGTTCGATGATCTTGAATTCGGTATTGGCCGGACTCATTTCATTCAGCCGGCCGAAATAGATGCCCTGTGCTTCGGGGGCGATGATGCCGTAGTGGATGGGGAACGCGACCCGCGGATTTACCGCACGCAGGTAATCCACGGCCTCACTGATGCGCATCCACGGGGCGACCGCGGGAATGGCGAGAACGCCGACCGGAGTCGGCGGAACCCAGAGCGAATCACCGGGATGGACGAGTTGTGCGGGATCGTCCGGAGTACCGAGTTGGAACACGGTGTTGTCGATAACGGGGATCTCCGGATGGATGACCGCGTGCCGGCCACCGCCGCCGGTAATTTGGACATCACCGACTTCGAGAATATTTCCGGCGTGTACCGGCTCCCACGGCTCGCCCCGCAGCAGCGCGGTCTGCGGATCGGACAGTAGCCTGGCCTGCGGATTCGCCTCGATCAGCGCCTCGATCCGGTGTGGGCAGATGTGATCGGGATGCTGATGCGTCACCGCAATGGCATCCAATCCGGTGAGGCCTTCGAATCCGTGCGAGAAATTGCCCGGATCGAACAGGATCTTGCTGCCGTTGAGCTCCACGAGAATGCAGGAATGTCCGAAATGGGCTATGTGCATGATTCAACGGTAGCCCGCGGGGCTGTGGTGTAGACCACGGACGGCACGACCCGGCGGTATGTCCGCCGCCCCCGCCAACTACGCTGATCAGCGATACCCCCCGCCCGGCAGGCATGCATGCCGGGCGCCGCCCCACCAGCTGAGGAGCAACGCGTGGCACGTGTCGTGGTCGAGGTGATGCCGAAGGCCGAGATCCTGGATCCGCAGGGACAAGCCATTGTCGGCGCGCTGGGGCGTCTCGGGCACCCCGGCATCTCGGATGTGCGGCAGGGCAAGCGATTCGAACTCGATGTCGATGACAATGTCACCGACGCCGACCTGGAGCAGATCGCCGAATCGCTGCTGGCCAATGTCGTGATCGAGGACTGGAAGGTCGTCCGGCTGTGAGCGCCCGCATCGGTGTCATCACCTTCCCGGGCACGCTCGACGACGTCGACGCCGCCCGGGCGGTGAAACTGGCCGGTTCCGAGCCCGTTTCGCTGTGGCACGCCGATGCCGACCTCAAGCAGGTCGACGCGGTCGTCGTCCCCGGCGGTTTCTCCTACGGCGACTACCTGCGCGCCGGCGCCATCGCCTCCATGGCCCCGGTCATGGGCGAGGTCATCAAGGCCGCCGAGCAGGGCATGCCGATCCTGGGCATCTGCAACGGCTTCCAGATCCTCTGCGAGGCGGGCCTGCTGCCGGGTGCGCTGACCCGCAACGAGGGCCTGCACTTCGTCTGCCGCGACCAGTGGCTGACCGTCGAGCAGACCGACACCGCCTGGACCACCCGCTACGAGCCGGGCGCCCAGATCCTCATCCCGGTCAAGAACGCCGAGGGCCGCTACCAGGCGTCCACCGCCGTGCTCGACCAGCTGGAGGGCGAGGGCCGCGTGGTGTTCCGCTACGCGGGCGGCAACCCCAACGGCTCGCAGCGCGACATCGCCGGCATCACCTCGGCCAATCGCCGGGTCGTCGGCCTGATGCCGCACCCCGAGCACGCCACCGAGCCGCTCACCGGCCCCAGCGACGACGGCCTGGGCCTGTTCCTCTCGGTGCTGGACAGCCTCGTCAAGGCGTAGCCCCACGTGCGGCGGAACTAGATTCCGTCCAGAATCTCGAAGTCGACTCCGCCCGCCCTGGCCAGCCAGGTCGGGCGGACGGCTTGTACCCCCTCGAAACCGACCTCGCCCCACGGGGTTTCGACGACCCGCCGGTCAGCCACCGCGGCCTGGATGCGCCGCACCTCGAGCGATCCGGCCAGCTCGGCCATGCCGTGCAGGGTGTGGATGGCCTCGTAGCTGGTATTGCTGAAATTGGTGAGCGTCGGCGCGAACCAGCCGTGCAGCCGGTGATAGCGGTCCAGCCGCTCCCGATCCTGCGGTCCGTTCACGAAGAAGCCCGACGGCACGAACAGATTGTGGTTCGCGCCGCCGCCCGCGGCCAGCAGCACGTTCTCGTCCACGGCCGGGCTCACCCGCACCTGCTGAACGGACCGCCCGGTCCGGGAGAACTGCAGGTTGAAGCGGGCGACATCGGCGCCCACCAGCAGCACGATGATCCCGTCGGCCAGGTCGAGCCGGGGATCGCCGAGGAACCGGCCGAAATCCCGGGTGCGCATGGGCACGAACAGCTCCAGCGGAATCAGCTCCGGATCCCGCAGTGCCGCGCGCACGGCCTGCGCGGTGCGCCGCGGCCACACGTAGTCGTTGCCGATGATCGCCCAGCGCCGGGCCTCGAAGGAGCGCCGCAGCCAGTCCAGCGCGGGCACGATCTGGTGTTCGGGATCCGCCCCGATCATGAACAGCCCGTCCGGAACCGACTCCACACCCTCGTGATCGGTGGCGAACAGATACGGCACCCGACCGGCTGTCACCCGCTCCACCGCGCGGCGCACCGCCGAGGTGTGCCAGCCGGTGACCGCGTGCACCATGCCGGTGGCCAGCAGCGCCGCCACCTCTCCGGCCACCAGGTGGGGTTCGCGCCCGCCGTCAATGTGGGTGACGCGCAATTCCCTTCCCAGAATTCCGGAACCGGAGTTGATTTCTTCCAACGCGAGAGAAATAGCCGCCTCACAGGATGGCGCG
Organism: Nocardia sp. NPDC059229; assembly: GCF_042754165.1. Lineage (NCBI taxonomy): Bacteria > Bacillati > Actinomycetota > Actinomycetes > Mycobacteriales > Nocardiaceae > Nocardia > Nocardia sp. NPDC059229. Next base: position 154,159 of record NZ_JBHZAK010000005.1, on the reverse strand, counting down.
AAGATACCGCCGGGTCCCTGCTGCGGAACTATGTTGATGATCTCGATGACGTTCTCGGGATTCCCGCCGAACGGGGACATGGGCTACCCTTCCCCTCGTTCAAGCGGTTTTCTGACGGGCGGGAAATATGGCGACAATTCTAGGTGGATTTTCCACCTTGCATGGAGCCCTCCGAGCGGCCGAGCGGAGTTGGCTTCGTCACCTGGACGCCGCATTGTGTGCCAGGCGGCTCACCGCCGACCAGTGGTGCATGCTCACCAATCTGTCCGCTGACATCGGCATCACCATGAGTGAGCTGGCCTCGCGGGCACAGCTACCGCCGTCCTCGGCCACCCGGCATGCCGACCATCTCGCCGAGCGCGGGCTCATCTTCCGGGTCGCGGCGGCCGACGACCGCCGGCGCATTCTGATCGGACTGAGCCGCCGCGGTGAGGAATTGGTCGAGGAGGTCCGCGCCGAGGAGGCGCGCGCCGAGGCCGAAATGCGCCGCAGTCTCGGAAGTGACGACTATCTGGAGCTGGTGCGGCTGCTGGGCCGCGTCGCCGAGGCGCCGCTACCGGACTAGCACGGCGCTGATCATGGTTGCCTAGGATCGAGCTCATGCCAGTTGCCGAGACCACCGCGACCGCCGCAGGCCTGTGCGCATTCATCGATGCCTCCCCGTCGCCGTTCCACGTCTGCCGAACTGTCGCAGCCGAACTCGACGAGCACGGCTTCACCCGGCTGTCCGAATCGGCGCCCTGGCCCGCGGGTGGCGCGGGCCGCTACTACGTGGTGCGCGCCGGTTCCCTGGTGGCCTGGGCCGACGGCGGCCCGGACGCGGCCACCGGCGCCGGGCAGGCCGGCCCCTTCCGGGTGGTCGGCGCCCACACCGACAGCCCCAATCTGCGGGTCAAGCAGCATCCGGACACCGCCGTGGCGGGCTGGCAGATGGTCGGGCTGGAGCCCTACGGCGGCGCCTGGCTGAACTCGTGGCTGGACCGCGATCTCGGCATCTCCGGGCGACTGTCGGTACGTGACGGAAATACGGTGCGGGAGCAGCTGATTCGCATCGACGAACCGATTCTGCGGGTGCCGCAGCTGGCCATCCACCTCTCCGACGACCGGCGCGGCGTGCAGCTTGATCCGCAACGGCACGTGAACGCGGTGTGGGGGATCGGCGGCGAGCCGCGCTCATTCCTGGCGTTCGTCGCCGAACGCTCCGGCATCGACCCGGGCGCGGTGCTGGGCTGGGAGCTGATGACCCATGATCTGGTGCCCTCCAGGCTGATCGGGCGCGACCTGGATCTGATCAGCGCGCCCCGGCTGGACAATCAGGGCACCTGCTACGCCGGGCTGCGTGCCTTCCTGGCCGCCATCGCCGAACCCGGCGCGGCGACGCCGGTGCTGGCCATGTTCGACCACGAGGAGGTCGGCAGCCAGTCCGACCGCGGCGCCCAATCCGGGCTGCTGCCCACGGTGCTGGAGCGCATCGTGCTCGCCCGCGGCGGCGGACGCGCGGAATACCTGGCGGCCCTGGCCGATTCGGTATGCGCCTCCGGCGACATGGCGCACGCGACACACCCCAACTATCCGGACCGGCACGAGCCCTCGCACCGCATCGAGGTGAACGGCGGTCCGGTGCTCAAGGTCAATCAGAACCTGCGCTACGCCACCGACGCCACCGGCGCGGGCGCCTTCGCCCTGGCCTGCGCGCAGGCGAACGTCCCGTTGCAGCGCTACGTGCACCGGGCGGATCTGCCCTGCGGCTCCACCATCGGGCCGATGACCGCGGCCCGCACCGGCATGTCCACCGTGGATGTCGGCGCGGCCCAGCTGGCCATGCACTCGGCACGCGAAATGATGGGCGCCGCAGACGTTCCCGCCTACGCGGCGGCCCTCGCGGCCTTCTTGACCCCTACGCCGTGAGCAGCGCGGCCCTTTCCGGGTCCGGGTTCGGGCGATAGCTCAGGGCCGCCACGACGAAGACGGCGAAGGTGAAGACGACGTAGCTGTTGCCGACGATCTGCTGCCACCAGTTCCAGGTGAGTTCGCGGTCGTGGTTGTGGGGGAGCAGCCACATCGGCCCGATGGCGAACATGACCACCGCCAGGCCGGCCGCGCCGAGGAACCACCGGTTGCGGCGGCCGCGGGCGACGGCATCGGCGGCCACGATCAGCGCGGGCGCGATCCACACCCAGTGGTGCGACCAGGAGACCGGGGAAACCAGCAGCACCGCAGCGGCATTCACCATCAGGGCCGCGATCGTCGCGCCGGCGTCGAGCAGGCGCTTCATCCACAGGGCGGCCAGCGCCACCGCGGCCACCGACAGCACCAGCCAGATCAGCGTCGAGATCGAGGTCGAGTAGCCGAGCCGGAACACGAAGCCCTTGATCGACTGGTTGCCCGCGTACCAGGGCGGGCCGATGCGGCCGGTATCGGACAGGGTGTGGAACCAATACTGGGGCGAATCCTTCGGGAACAGCACGAATCCCACCGCAATCGCGCCGATGGCGGACAGCACCAGGGTGATCGCGCCCTTCCAGTCCTTGCGCAGCAGGAAGTAGAGGAGATAGCCGCCCGGGGTCAGCTTCACCGACACCGCGATGCCGATCAGCATGCCGCGCGGCCAGAAGGGCTTGCGCACCAGGCAATCCAGCGTCACCGCGGCCATCAGTACCAGGTTGATCTGACCGAACCCGTAGGTCTCGCGGATCGGCTCCAGCAGCTGCAGCAACCCGACCGCGCCGATGACGACGGCCAGCCGGGTCTGCCACGCCAGGCTCGGCCGGATCCGGTCCAGCACCACCCACAGCGTCACACCCAGCGAGGTGATGGAGACCGCGAGCACCGCCCACTCAGCGACGGCCAGCGGCATGATGGCCAGCGGCGCGAAGAACAGCGCGGCCAGCGGGGGATACGTGAACGGCAACCCGATCCCGTACACCGCCGGCATCGGCCCGTAGAGATCCTTGCCGTCGAGCCAGGCCCGCGCGCCGTTCCGATACACCTGCAGGTCGATGTACCCGTGCCAGAGGGTCGCGAAACTGATCACCGCGGATATCGCGAAGAGCGCGACCGCGATCGCGAGCAGTTGCCCCTGCCGCCGTGTCAGCCCTCCAGGCGTGGTCACGGGTTTCTCGGTCGGATCCGCGACCCCGGATCGATCGTTCACCCGGACAGAGTAGCGGGCAGCGGTCGCGACTTCGGTTCTCGGCTGTTGCCGGGGTGTGCTCCCGAACACAGCGACAGGCGGCGCAAGTGTGAGATTTCCAGGCAATTAGACTCGGCCTGTATCTCGCCGACATCCAGCAACGCCGGCTTTCGCTTCCGACCTGCCCGGCCGAAAGGACTCTGGTATTCCCGTGACCAGCCACGTCGATACCGTCAGCAACGCCGCGGCCACCTCGGACCACCCGCAGCCCTACAAGGAACTCGGCCTCAAGGACGACGAATACGCCCGGATCAAGGAGATCCTGGGCCGGCGTCCCACCGACGCCGAACTCGCCATGTACTCGGTGATGTGGTCGGAGCACTGCTCCTACAAGTCATCCAAGGTGCACCTGCGCTACTTCGGTGAGACCACCACCGAGGAGATGAAGAAGTCGATGCTCGCGGGCATCGGCGAGAACGCGGGTGTGGTGGACATCGGCGACGGCTGGGCGGTGACCTTCAAGGTCGAGTCGCACAACCACCCCTCGTATGTGGAGCCCTATCAGGGCGCGGCCACCGGCGTCGGCGGCATCGTGCGCGACATCATGGCCATGGGCGCCCGCCCGATCGCGGTGATGGACCAGCTGCGCTTCGGTGCGGCCGATCACCCGGACACCCGGCGCGTGGTCGACGGCGTGGTGCGCGGCGTCGGCGGCTACGGCAACTCGCTGGGCCTGCCGAATGTGGGCGGCGAGACCGTATTCGACTCGTCGTACCAGGGCAATCCGCTGGTGAACGCGCTGTGCGCGGGCGTTATGCGGGTCGAGGACCTGCACCTGGCCTTCGCCTCCGGCCAGGGCAACAAGATCATCCTGTTCGGCGCGCGGACCGGTCTCGACGGCATCGGCGGCGTGTCCGTGCTGGCCTCGGACACCTTCTCCGGCGACGAATCCGGTTCCGGCCGTAAGAAGCTCCCGAGCGTCCAGGTCGGCGACCCGTTCGCCGAGAAGGTCCTCATCGAGTGCTGTCTCGAGCTGTACCACGCCGGACTGGTGGTCGGCATCCAGGACCTCGGCGGCGCCGGACTGTCCTGTGCCACCTCGGAACTCGCGGCGGCCGGCGACGGCGGCATGCACATCGAACTGGACCAGGTGCCGCTGCGCGCCGCCAATATGACTCCCGCCGAGATCCTTTCGAGCGAGTCGCAGGAGCGCATGTGCGCGGTCGTCACCCCCGAGAACGTGGACGCCTTCATGGCCGTCTGCAAGAGGTGGGACGTCACCGCCACCGCCATCGGTGAGGTCACCGACGGCGAGCGCCTGATCATCACCTGGCACGGCGAGACCGTGGTGGACGTGCCGCCGCGCACCGTCGCCCACCAGGGCCCGGTCTACGAGCGCCCGGTCGAGCGTCCCGCGGATCAGGATGCGCTGAACGCGGATTCGGCCGCGCGCCTGAACCGGCCCAAGACCGGCGACGAGCTGCGCGACACCCTGCTGAAGATGCTGGCCAGCCCGCAGCTGTGCTCGCGCAAGTGGATCACCGAGCAGTACGACCGCTACGTGCGCGGCAACACCGTGCTCGCCGAGCACGCCGACGCCGGTGTCATCCGCATCGACGAGGAGACCGGTCGCGGCATCGCGCTGGCCACCGACGCCTCGGGCCGCTACACCAAGCTGGACCCGTACACCGGCGCGCAGCTGGCGCTGGCCGAGGCCTTCCGCAATGTCGCCGTCACCGGCGCCACCCCGAAGGCCGTCACCAACTGCCTCAACTTCGGCTCCCCGGAGGACCCGGGTGTCATGTGGCAGTTCCAGCAGGCCGTGCGCGGCCTCGCGGACGGCTGTGCGGCCCTGGGCATTCCGGTCACCGGCGGCAATGTGTCCTTCTACAACCAGACCGGCCAGACCGCCATCCTGCCGACCCCGGTGGTGGGCGTGCTCGGCGTCATCGACGACGTGCACCGCCGCATCCCGACCGGCCTGGGCACCGAGCCGGGTGAGACCCTCATCCTGCTCGGCGAGACCCGCGACGAGCTGGACGGCTCGATCTGGGCGCAGGTCGAGCACGACCACCTCGGCGGTCTGCCGCCCCAGGTCGACCTGGCCCGCGAGCAGCTGATCTCCGAGATCCTGGTCTCGGGGTCCCGCGACGGCATGGTCTCCGCCGCCCACGATGTCTCCGAGGGCGGCCTGATCCAGACCGTGGTGGAGGCCGCGCTGGCCGGCGAAACCGCCTGCCGCATCATCATTCCCGAGGGCGCCGACCCGTTCGTCACCCTCTTCTCCGAGTCCGCGGGCCGCGTCCTGGTGGCCGTGCCGCGCTCGGAGGAGACCCGCTTCACCAAGATGTGCGACGCCCGCGGCCTGCCGTGGGCCCGCATCGGCGTGGTCGACGACGGCTCGGACTCGGTCGAGGTCCAGGGTCAGTTCAGCGTGAAGCTCGACGATCTGCGCGCCGCCCACGAGGGCACCCTCCCCGCGCTGTTCGGCACCTCCGACCACTGAACCGACCCGGCCCGAGGGCCGTGGACATTCCGAGAGCCCGCCGGTTCCCCCTCGATCCGGCGGGCTCTCGCCATTCCTGCGGTGCGGGACAGCTCAATTGATCTTGAACGGGTCGTGCTCGGCCATCAGCTTCTCCATCCGGGCCTCGTCGATGCGGTGATGCACCTTCGAGGATTCGTGTTGATCGCGAATCACTTTCGCGAGGGTGAAACTGCTGCTCACCAGGAACAGCATTGCCATCAGCAGGAATCCGCGCTGCCAGATGTCCAGCGGGAGGTAGACGATGCCGATGATCAAGGCGCAGAAGCTGATTCCGAAGGCGATCGTGGCCTGAGCCAGAAACGCCGTGGTGCTCTTGGTGTGTGCGCTCGGAGTGCTCATGGTTGGTGAGTCTGGCGGCCCCGCCGCCGAATCGACCGAGTACATCTACTCGAGTGCACCGAGTAGAGGCCGCGGGCGACACGCCGGTGGGATGGTCCCTCTCACATGCTGCGGTCCACGGATTCCGGCCGGTTGCGTCCATACTTGACGGGTGCTGGACTCCGCCGACGCCCTGAACCGGCTGCGCACACGTGGCGCGATGGTGTATCGGCGTGGCACGGTGGTGGCGCGGAAGGTCGAGGACGTCATCGACCTCAACCACACCGGACTGGTGGTGGCGACCGTCTTCTTCGCGTGGTCGGTGACGCCGTCGCTGGTGCCGCGCGACTGGCTGTTCCAGGGTTTGATCTCCGGCCTCAATGCCGCCATCGGTTACGGCGTGGGTTGTGTGCTGCAGTGGTTGTTCCGCAAGTGGATTCGGGCGCGGATCACGATCGCGACTCCGCCCGAGTGGGCGCGCTACGTGATCAAGGTCGCCGTGGTGGTCGTCTGCATTCTGGTGGCGGGCTACATGCTGGTGCTGTCCGCCGACTGGCAGCGCGAGATCACCACCCTCATGGGTATGGAGGGCACCACCCGGGCCGCGTATCTGCGTACGGGCGGGCTGAGTTTCGCGGTCGGCGCGCTGGTGGTGGCGGTGTACCGCACGCTGCGCGAGATCGTGCGGTTCCTGGCGCGGCTGCTCAGCCGCTGGGTGCGGGTGCCGCCCGCGCTCGCGCCCGCCACCGGCGCGCTGCTGCTCACCGTGCTCATCGTGACGCTGTTCAACGGCGTCGCCACCCGCGCCTTCTTCGCGGTCGCCAACTCGGCGTTCAGTGTCCGCAACGACAAGGTGACCGAATACGCGGTGCAGCCGGACAAGCCGGAGCGTTCGGGCAGTCCGGCCTCGCTGGCCAAGTGGGAGACGCTGGGGTCGGAGGGCCGCTGGTTCGTCTCGCACGGACCCGACCCCATGCTGATCAGCGCCGTCACGGGAAAGCCCGCGCGCGAACCGATCCGGGTGTACGTCGGGCTGCAGTCGGCGGGCAAGGACACCACCGAGGAAGACCTGGCGGTCGCCGAACTCGAGCGCACCGGGGCCTTCGACCGCAAGGTGCTGGTGCTGGCCACCACCACCGGCACCGGCTGGGTGAACGGGGAGGCCGCGGCCGCCATCGAGTACATGTGGGGCGGCGACACCGCCATCGTGGCCTCGCAGTACTCGTATCTGCCGAGCGTGCTGTCGTTCCTGGCGGACCGGCAGAAGGTCGCGATCAACGGGCGGAAGATGTTCGACGCGGTGTACCAGCGCTGGTCGCAGCGACCGCCCGAGCATCGGCCCAAGCTGCTGGTGTACGGGGAGAGCCTCGGCTCGCAGGGCTCCGAATCCGCCTTCGACGGCCTGGCCGACCTGCGCTCCAAGGTGGACGGCGCACTGTGGGTGGGCCCGCCCAACTCGAATCGCCTGTGGCAGCAGTTCGTTCAGCGCCGCGATCCGGGCACCCGCGAGGTGGAACCCATCTACGCCGACGGCCTGGTGGTCCGATTCGCCGCCACCGCAGCCGATCTGGGCAAACCCTCGGCGGACTGGCGCAAGCCGCGCATCGCCTATCTCCAGCACCCCTCCGACCCCATCGTCTGGTGGTCCTCGGATCTCATCTTCTCCCAACCGGATTGGCTCTCGGAGCCGCGCGGCGCGGATGTCTCGCCGCAGATGCGCTGGTGGCCCCTCGTCACCTTCTGGCAGGTCGTCGCCGACCTCACCAATGCCCAGGGGGTGAGCGACGGTCACGGCCACAACTACGGCTCCCTGGTGCTGGACGGCTGGGCCGCCATCGCCGCCCCGCCCGACTGGGACCAGGACCTCGGTGAACGCATCCGCACCCAGATCGAACTCGCGGAGGCGTACGAGCGGGCGGTGAAATAGCCGTGCTCGCCGCGGCCCGCGCCCTGCTGCGCCCGAAACCCCTTGCCGCGGCGGTGCTCCCGCTGCTGTGGAGCAATCGCATACTGCCCGCACTGGACCTGGACGTGCGCGGCCGCACCGCCGTCAGCACAGCCTTCGCCGCCGCGTACACCCTGCTCTTCCGAGGCACACCGAACTGGTTGTCACCGCATGGGCTGCGCACCGGCGCTGCGGCGGCCGGGATGGTGCTCTCCGGTTACGCTGTCGCCCTGGCCCTGCCGCCCACCCGCCGTCACCTCGCCGGACTCGCCGATCGCGGCCCGGGCGTCTCCACCGTCGAATGGACCGCCCTACACATCCCCGGCGGCACCGTCCTCACCGAAGAGCTCGTCTACCGCTCGACGCTGACGCCCCTGCTGGATCGGGCCGCCGGGTGTCCGGGAAACGCGTTGGGCGCGTTCGTCTTCGGTCTGTCCCACATCCAACCTGCGCGCGCCGCAGCCGATCCGGTCCGCGCAACGGTGGCCCTCACCACCGCCGCGGGTCTGCTCTTCGACGGGTTGCGCCGCCACACCGGCAGCGCCACCGCCCCGGCCCTGCTGCACCTGGCCCTCAATGCCGGCGGAGCCCTGGCCCCACGGGTCGCCCGTCGCCTTGCCCGAGGTGAGGGTTAGCCCGCGAAAGAGGGATGTCGGCGCGCCGCAGTAGCCTCGGCGGCATGGCGCGACGAGGTGCGGTGGATCCGGCGGAGGTGCGGGCGGCGGTAGCGGCGGTGCGGGAGTGGCTGCGCGACGAGACCACGGTGCCGCCCTCGCGCACCGAGGTCGCGGCCGCCGTGCGCGGGACCGCGCGGGCATTGGCGGCGGACGCGCCCGGGCATTCGGTGGAGGTGCGAGTACCGCCCTTCGTGGCGGTGCAGTGCATCGAGGGCCCCAGGCACACCCGGGGGACGCCGCCGAATGTGGTCGAAACCGACCCCCGTACCTGGCTGCTGCTGGCCACCGGGCTGCTGGGCTTCGACGTGGCGCGCGAATCCGGTGCACTGTCCGCCTCCGGCAGCCGGGCGGGCGAGGTCGCGCGGTGGCTGCCGGTGGTGCAGGTCTGACGCTGCGGCGCTAGGCGCCGGCGGACTTGGCGTGCTTGCCGCCGCCGGTGTCCGGGGTCTCGACGGGCCTGCGCTCCAAGCCCTTTCGATCGTAGACGCGGGTGATGAACAGACCGCCGACGACGCCGATGATCAGGCCGAGCACCGCCATCCACACGCCGCGGGTGAGCCCGGCCCGGCCGTTGCCGTAGAAGTACAGGATCGAGCGGGTGCCCAGGAAGACCTGGTGCATGGGCTCGAACTTGGCCAGCCAGCCGAAGTACTTGGGTGTCGCCTCGATCGGAATGGTGCCGCCGGAGGAGGGCAGGCCCAGGATGATGAAGATGATCAGGTTGATGATGAGGCCCGCGGTGCCGACCGCGGCCAGCATCGAGGTGCAGGTGAAGCCGACCGCGACGATCACCAGGGTGCCGTAGATGAACAGCAGCAGCGGTCTGTCGATCGGCATGCCGAGCGCGGCCGCGATGCCCATCAGCGCACCCGAGACCGCCAGCGCCATCACCACCACCGCCGACCATTTGATGAGCAGCGTCTTCACCCGCGAGATCGATGCGCGTGGATAGTGCACGTACCACGGCCCCCACTCGGTCGGCAGGAACCCGAGGGCCGAATCGATGAGCTGATGGATGATCATCGCCCCGACCATGCCGACCAGCAGGAGCAGCAGGCTGTAGAAGAACGCGGTCAGACCTTCGCCGGAACCGCCGGGCAGCGGCCAGAATTGGTCGACCACGATATTCAGGGGCTGCGCCAGCACCAGCCGGGTGGCCGCGGTGAGTTCCGTCGGGGGTGCGCCCGGGGCCGGCGTCAGCTGCGCCTTCACCTGGTCGGTCAGCTGCTGCCCGACCTGAGCGTTCACCTGGGTGAGAGCTCGCTCACCGAATTTCTGCACCACGGCGGTGGCGAACGCGCCGGCACGCGGATTGGTCTGCAGCGTGATGATCGGCTTGGTGATGTCGCCGGGCACCACACTGCCGACGCCCAGAATGCCGAGCCGCTTGGAGAAGTCGGACGGAATGATGATCGTGCCGTACACCCGAGCGGACTGCATCTGCAGCTGCGCCTCGTTGATGCCGAGCACCCGCAGATCGATCTGGTCCGACGGCACCGCCTGCTGCAAACCGTCGGAGATCTGATCGCCGAAGTTGACGTGCTTGCCGCCGATATCGTCGCCGACATCCTGATTCACCAGGGCGATCGGAAAGTCGTGCAGATTCTTCTCCGGATCGACCACGTAATCGAGGTACATGACGCCCAGCAGCGAGGCGAGCAGGGTGACCACCACAATGGGAAACACCCACCTGAACAGGCTCAGATGCCTGGGTCGTGGAGCGGTTTCCGTACTGCCGGTGCTTTCGGTGCTCGCCACGGTCGAACGCTAACAGCAAACCGCTTGCCATCCCGGTTATCCCAACGGTGGGTTGCCTTGCGGTTACCCGTAGAATGGCGAACGCCCCCAGCCCGCCGAACAGGGAGCAAACGGTGACTCTCCCCTCCGCCGCCACCACCTCCGACCAGGACGAGAACGAACCGCGCGAAGAGTGCGGTGTGTTCGGCGTCTGGGCACCGGGCGAAGATGTGGCAAAGCTCACGTATTACGGACTTTACGCATTGCAGCACCGCGGTCAGGAGGCGGCGGGCATCGCCGTCGCCGACGGCTCGCAGGTGCTGGTTTTCAAGGATCTCGGCCTGGTCAGCCAGGTCTTCGACGAACAGACCCTGGCCGCCATGCCCGGCCACGTGGCCGTCGGCCACTGTCGTTACTCCACCACGGGTTCCACCACCTGGGAGAACGCGCAGCCCATCTTCCGTACCACCGCGGTCGGTACCGGAATCGCGCTGGGCCACAATGGAAATCTGGTCAACACCGCCGAATTGAGTACGCGGGCACGGGAACTCGGGCTGGTCACCGGCCGGCTGGCGGGCACCGTGGCAGCCACCTCCGACTCCGATGTGATGACCGCGCTGCTGGCGCACGCGGCCGCCGACAAGAGCATCGAGCAGGCCGCCATGGAGTTGCTGCCGACGCTGCAGGGCGCCTTCTGCCTGACCTTCATGGACGAGCACACCCTCTACGCCGCCCGCGACCCGCACGGGGTGCGTCCGCTGTGCCTGGGCCGGCTGGACCGTGGCTGGGTCGTTGCCAGTGAGACCGCCGCCCTCGACATCGTCGGCGCGTCCTTCGTGCGCGAGATCGAGCCGGGCGAGCTGCTCGCCATCGACGCCGACGGTGTTCGCTCGCTGCGCTTCGCCAATCCGACGCCCAAGGGCTGCGTCTTCGAATTCGTGTACCTGGCCCGGCCCGACTCCACCATCTCCGGCCGTTCGGTGCACGCCACCCGGGTGGACATCGGCCGCCGACTGGCCGCCGAGCACCCCATCGAGGCCGACCTGGTCATCCCGGTGCCGGAGTCCGGCACCCCGGCCGCCGTCGGCTACGCGCAGGGCTCCGGTGTGCCCTACGGCCAGGGCCTGATGAAGAACGCCTACGTGGGCCGCACGTTCATCCAGCCCAGCCAGACCATCCGCCAGCTCGGCATCCGGTTGAAGCTCAATCCACTACGCGAGGTGATCCGCGGTAAGCGGCTCATCGTGGTGGACGACTCCATCGTGCGCGGCAACACCCAGCGGGCGCTGATCCGCATGCTCCGCGAGGCGGGCGCGTTGGAGATCCACGTGCGCATCGCCTCCCCGCCGGTCAAGTGGCCCTGCTTCTACGGCATCGACTTCGCCTCGCGCGCGGAGCTGATCGCCAATGGCGCGGGCCCCGAGGGCATCGAGGGCGAGAGCCTCGACGACATGGTGGAGGGCGTGCGCCGCTCCATCGGCGCGGACAGCCTCGGCTACATCTCGCTCGAGGGCATGGTCGCCGCCACCGAGCAGCCGCGCTCGCGGCTGTGCTGCGCCTGCTTCGACGGCGACTACCCGATCGCGCTGCCGGCGGAGAACGCCATCGGCAAGAACGTGCTCGAGGGCATGCTGTCCGGTGCGACCGAGACCGAGCTGCTGGCGGACAATGTCAATGCCTCGGCGCTGAGTCGCCCATAAGCACAAGCCCTGAGTCGCCGGTAAGTCCAAGCATTCACGGTGCCCGTTCGCGTAATCGCGAACGGGCACCGTGCTTTTCCCGCTCCGAACAGGGAAATTCGGTGGCGCAGTTGCGACATGGGCGTCTCGGGGCGGATGGCTCGATTTGTGTACCGATTGTTCCGAAACGCAACACGCCGGTTATAACCGGTCGATACTGTGCCCAGCCAAAGGATGTCCACCGCGGCGCGGCGGGACCGTGACCCGGCCGCTGCGCTGCGCTTCGAGAGCAGGGCAGTATGCGCGCGAGCAGAGTTGCGGCAGTAGGTTTTGCGGGACTAGCGGTGCTGGCGGTCGCCGGCTGCGGTTCGGGAAAGACATCGGACAGTGGTGGAGGAGCGGGAATCCTGGTCGGCACCACCGACAAGGTCACCTCACTGGATCCGGCCCGGGCCTACGACAACGGCTCGCTGCTGGCGGAAACCCAGGTCTACCAGTTCCTGATGAATTTCCCGGCGGGCGAGGCGGTGCCGAAACCCGACGCCGCCGACAAGTGCGAGTTCACCTCGCCGACCGTCTACACCTGCACGCTCAAACCCGGATTGAAATTCGCCAACGGTGATCCCCTCACCGCGCAGAGTGTGAAGTTCTCCTTCGACCGCATGGTGAAGATCGACGACCCGCAGGGCCCGAAGGCGCTGCTGGACAACCTCGATCACACCGATGCCCCCGACGACAAGACCGTCGCCTTCACCCTCAAGAAGGGCAACGACCAGACCTTCCCGGCCATCCTGCCCACCCAGGCGGCGGCCATCGTGGACGAGAAGGTCTTCCCGGCCGACAAGGTGCTCGCCGACGAGGACATCGTGAAGGCCAAGCCGTTCTCCGGTCCGTACACCATCACCAGCTACGACAAGAACAAGCTGGTCGAGTACAAGTCCAACCCGGACTACAACGGCCTGTTCGGCAAACCCAAGACCGACGCGGTAACGGTGAAGTACTACGCCGAGGCCGCCAACCTGAAACTCGATGTGCAGCAGGGCAATATCGACGTCGCCTGGCACACCCTCACCCCGACCGACCTGGACTCGCTGAAGACCAGCGACAAGGTGACCGTGCACCAGTCGCCCGGCGGCGACACCCGCTACATCGTGTTCAACCTCAACACCCAGCCCGGCGGCAATCCCGCCCAGAAGCTGGCCGTGCGCAAGGCCGTCGCCGTCTCCGTCGACCGCGAGGCCCTGGCCAACAGCGTGTTCAAGGGCACCTGGGCCCCGCTGTATTCGCCGGTGCCCAAGGGTGTTCCGGGCGGCACCGAGGCCCTGAAGGACATCTACGGCGCGCTGCCGAACAAGGACGCGGCCGCCAAGTTCCTCGCCGACGCGGGCGTGGCCACGCCGGTCGAACTGAACCTGCAGTACACCACCGAGCACTACGGGACCGTCAGCTCCGAGGAGTACGCCGCGATCAAGAGCCAGCTCGAGGCCACCGGGCTGTTCAAGGTGAATCTGCAGTCCACCGAATGGGTCGCCTACCAGAAGGCCCGCTCCACCGACGGCTACCCGGTATTCCAGTTCGGCTGGTTCCCGGACTACCCGGACGCCGACGACTACCTGCGCCCCTTCTTCACCGAGGACAACTTCCTGCGCAACCACTTCGGCGATCCGAAGATCACGGCGGAGCTGAACGCCGAACTGACCGAACCGGATCCGGCCAAGCGGACCGCCGCGCTCGCCACCGTGCAGCACGACCTGATGGCCGACTTCCTGCCCATCGTGCCGCTGCTCACCGGCAACCAGATCGCGGTGGCGGGCAAGAACATCCAGGGCGTGGACAACACCCTGGACCCCTCCTCCAAGTTCCGCTTCGGCGTACTGAGCAAGTAGTCGGATGGTGACGACCACCGAACCCGAGGGCGGGCCGGCGATCCCGGCCCGCCCGGCGGGTATACGAACGCACCGCAGGTTCTTCCCGGCCCGCCGCGGCGACACCCGCTACGGCGCGCTGGCGCGGTACCTCGGGGTACGAGCCCTGCTCATCATCCCCACCACCTGGATCCTGGTGACCCTGGTCTTCTTCCTGATGCGGGTGATCGGCGATCCCATCACCGCCGCGCAGGGCGGGCGGCTCACCCCCGAGGAGTTGCAGCGGCGCAAGGAGGCCGCCGGACTCACCCGGCCCATCCTCACCCAGTACCGGGACTACCTGTCCGGTCTGCTGCGCGGGGATTTCGGCCGCTCCCAGGACAATCGGGCCATCAGCGACGTCATCGTCACCTACGGCGCGGCCACGCTGGAACTGGTGTTCTGGGCGCTCCTCGTGGCCTTCGCGGTCGGGGTGCCGCTTGGCAGATATGCCGCCACCAAACGGGATTCGGCCGCCGACGTGAGCCTGCGGTTGTTCGCGATCCTGGTGTACGCGGCCCCGGTGTTCTTCGTGGGCCTGCTGTTGAAGCTGATCTTCGCGGTCAAGCTGGGCTGGCTGCCCGTGGCCGGGCGGGCGAGCACGACCGTGGAGCTGCAGCTGCAGCACGTGTCGCCCAAGACCAACATCATGATCGTCGACGCGATCCTCTACGGCGACACCGGGAACATCGTCGACGTGCTGAAACACGCTGTGCTGCCGGCGGTCGCGCTGGGCCTGCTCACCGCAGGCGTGTTCCTGCGACTGGTGCGGATCAACCTGATCCAGACCCTGCGCTCGGGCTACGTGGAGGCCGCCCGGGCCCGCGGCCTGTCCGACCGCGTCGTCACCGGGCGGCACGCCTTCCGCAATGCCCTCATCCCGGTGGTCACCGTCATGGGCATGCAGATCGCCATGATGCTCGGCGGCGCGGTGCTCACCGAAACCACCTTCGAATGGAAGGGATTGGGCTACCAGCTCGCCACCTACCTGCAGGCGCGCGACTTCGTGGCGGTGCAGGGCATCGTCGCGTTCATCGCCATCGTGGTGGCCGTCATGAGCTTCCTGGTGGACCTGATCGTGGCGCTGATCGACCCGAGGGTGAGGTTCTGATGACCGTCATCGAAACCGGCGTGCGGGCGCCGGTCCCGCCGACCCGCTCCCGGCTGCGGATCCCCGGAACGGCCCTGGTGCGCATGACCTCCGGGTTGCAGCGGGCCACGCTGCTGCTCGGGCTCGCCCTGGTCGCGGGGTTCATCCTGGTGGCCGTCTTCGCGCCCCTGCTGGCGCCCTACGGATTCGCGCAGAACGCCTCCGGCGGCGTCGATTTCGCGCGGCAGCAGGCGCCGTCGGCCGCGCACTGGTTCGGCACCTCGGTGCGCGGGGAGGACGTGCTCTCCCGCGTCCTCTTCGGGGCGCGCACCGCGCTGTCGGTGATCGCGGTGTCGCTGGTGCTGTCGCTCATCGTCGGCGTGCCGCTCGGCCTGGCGTCCGGCTACCTCGGCCGCTGGGTGGACCGCGTGCTGGTGCTGTTCATGGACGCCATGTACGCGTTCCCGTCGCTGCTGCTGGCCATCGTGGTGTCGATCGTGGTGTCCGGCGGGCAGTCCAGCAGCTTCGGCGGCATCCTGTCGGCGGCCATCGCCATCACCGTCATCTTCGTGCCGCAGTACTTCCGGGTGGTGCGCAACGCCACCATCTCGGTGAAACAGGAACCGTACGTGGACGCCGCGCGCGTCACCGGCGCGTCCACGCTGCGAATCCTGTTCCGGCACATCCTCGCCAATGTCACCCAGTCGCTGCCGGTACTCATCACCCTCAATGGCGCGGAGGCCATCCTCACGCTGGCCGGGCTGGGCTTCCTCGGCTTCGGCATCGAACCCACCCAGGCCGCGGAATGGGGCTACGACCTCAACAAGGCGCTGGCCGACGTCTCCAACGGCATCTGGTGGACCGGCGTATTCCCCGGCGCCGCCATCGTGATCGTGGTGCTCGGCATGACCCTGGTCGGCGAGAGCCTCAACGAGGTGCTCAACCCGCTGCTGCGCACCCGCCGCGCCGCCACCGCGGCGGCCACCGACACCGAGCCCGCGGCCACCGAACCCGAACCCGCGCAGGAGGCGGCCGATGCCTGAACCCGTCCTGTCCTTCGACTCCCTCACCGTCACCTTCGCCACCGACGCCGGGGCCGTCACGGCCGTGAAAAACGTGTCCTACCAGGTGTATCCGGGCGAGGTACTGGCCGTGGTCGGCGAATCCGGCTCCGGCAAATCAGTCAGCTCGCGCACCGCCATGGGACTGCTGCCGCCGACCGCGGGCGTCCGCGGGCACGTCCTGCTGGGCGCGAAAGCGATCACCAGGATGAGCGAGAAGGAACTCACCGCGGTGCGCGGCGGAGCCGTCTCCATGATCTTCCAGGAGCCCGGCGCGGCCCTGGACCCGCTGTTCACCGTCGGCTTCCAGATCGGCGAGGCACTGCGGGCGCACTCGGGCATGAAGCGGAAACCGGCCCGCGCCAAGGCCATCGAACTGCTGCGCGCCGTCGGGCTGCCCGACCCCGAGGCACGGGTGGACTACTACCCGCACCAGCTCTCCGGCGGCCAGAAACAGCGCGTGGTGATCGCCATCGCCATCGCCTGCGAACCCCGGGTGATCATCGCCGACGAACCGACCACCGCCCTCGACGTCACCGTGCAGGCCGAAATCCTGGCACTACTCCGGGATCTGCGCGACCGCATCGGCGCGGCCATCGTGCTCATCACCCACAATATGGGCGTCGTGGCCGACCTCGCCGACCGCGTCGTGGTGATGCGCGAGGGGCGCATCGTCGAAGAGGCACCGGTGGAAAAGCTCTTCGCCGAACCCGAGCACGAATACACCCGTGCCCTCCTGGCCGCGGTGCCGAAACTACATGTGCTGCCCGATAACTGGGAAGCCGCGGAGTATCCCGGTGACAGTACACCGGCCGCTGTGGTCGAGGCCCGAACCGACTCCGCGCCCGTGGCCGGAGCGGCACTGGCGAGAACGATTGTCCGCGAACCCATCCCGGCCGACGCCGCCACCGTGCTGGAGGTCTCCGGCCTGGTGGTGGAGTTCCCGGCCCCGCTCGGCCGCCCGTCCTTCCGGGCCGTGAACGAGGTCGGCCTCACCCTGCGCCGCGGCGAAACCCTCGGCCTGGTCGGCGAATCCGGCTCCGGCAAGTCCACCATCGGCCGCTGCGTGGCCGGTCTGCAGCGGCCCACCGCGGGCAGCGTCCGGGTGCTCGGCACCGATATCGCGGGGCTCTCCGAACGCCGGCTGCGGCCCATCCGCCGCCGCTTCGGCTTCGTCTTCCAGGACCCCGCCACCTCCCTCAACCCGCGCCTCACCATCGGCGACTGCGTGGCCGAACCCCTGCTGGTGCACAAACAGGCCAAGGGTGCGGCCGCCCGCGATCGCGTCCGCCGCCTCCTCGACGACGTGCAACTCCCGGCCGGGGTGGAAAAGCGCTACCCGCACGAACTTTCCGGCGGCCAGCGCCAGCGGGTCAGCCTGGCCCGGGCCCTGGTGCTCAATCCCGACCTGCTGGTCGCCGACGAACCCACCAGCGCCCTGGACGTCTCCGTCCAGGCCCGGGTGCTCGAACTGTTCGCGGGCCTCCAGCGCGAGTTCGGCTGGGCCTGCCTGTTCATCAGCCACGACCTCGCCGTGGTGGATCAGCTGGCCGACCGGATCGTGGTGCTCCGCAACGGGACCGTCATCGAACAGGGCAGCAACGACGACATCCTGCGCAACCCACGCGAGGAGTACACCCGCCGACTGGTCGCCGCCGTCCCCGTCCCCGACCCGGTAGAGCAACGGCGTCGGCATCGTTACGAAACGTGACAACTGATCTCGTGGCGCTATGGGTAACTCGCCGGTACGTCCAAAATAGATGTGGCACCTGACCGCCGACACGGGTGCTGGAGTCCTACGGCTCTATGCCGCCCGATGAGTTGTCGGGGAGGCGGGTGAGCTAGCGTGAGCAGGCATCTATCCATCGATTCGGCTTGGAGCTCTCTCCGACAATGACTGAACAGATCCCCAGCGGTGCCGGTGCCTCGTACGCGGCGGCCGGCGTCGACATCGAAGCCGGTGACCGTGCAGTCGAGCTGTTCGCTCCCCTGGCCAAGAAGGCCAGCCGCCCCGAAGTACAGGGCGGACTCGGCGGCTTCGCAGGACTGTTCGCACTGAAGGGCGGCTACAAGGAGCCCCTGCTCGCCGCCTCCACCGACGGCGTCGGCACCAAGATCGCGGTCGCCCAGGCCCTCGACAAGCACGACACCGTCGGCCTCGACCTGGTCGCCATGGTCGTCGACGACCTGGTGGTCTGCGGCGCCGAACCGCTGTTCCTGCAGGACTACATCGCCGTCGGCAAGGTGGTCCCGGAACGCGTCGCGCAGATCGTCTCCGGCATCGCCGAGGGCTGCGTCATCGCCGGCTGCGCCCTGCTGGGCGGCGAGACCGCCGAGCACCCGGGCCTGATGGGCGTCGACGACTACGACCTGTCGGCCACCGGCGTCGGCGTGGTCGAGGCCGACGCCGTGCTCGGCCCGGACCGCGTCCGCCCCGGCGACGTGGTGATCGGTATGGGCGCCTCCGGCCTGCACTCCAACGGCTACTCGCTGGCCCGCAAGGTGCTGCTCGACATCGACCGCATGTCCCTCACCGGGCACGTGGAGGAATTCGGCCGCACCCTCGGCGAGGAACTGCTCGAGCCGACCAAGATCTACGCCAAGGACTGCCTGGCCCTGATCGCCGAGACCGACGTCCGCACCTTCTGCCACGTGACGGGTGGCGGCCTGGCCGCCAACCTGGCCCGCGTGCTCCCCGCCGGCCTGGTCGCCGAGCTGGATCGCGGCACCTGGAACCCGGCCCCGGTCTTCAAGATGATCGCCCAGCGCGGCCGCGTCGAGCGTGCCGAGATGGAGAAGACCTTCAACATGGGCGTCGGCATGGTCGCCGTCGTCGCCCCCGAGGACGCCGACCGCGCCCTCGCCGTCCTCACCGCTCGCCACATCGACTGCTGGACCCTCGGCACGGTGAAGAAGGCCAAGGACGCCGACGCCGCCCGCGCCGTCCTGGTGGGAGACCACCCGCGCTTCTGAGCGCCGGACAGCAACGAACGAAGGGCCCGGGCCACTCTGGAGAGTGGCCGGGGCCCTTCGCTATGTCCGGCGGCAAGCCAAATCGCCCATCTCCCAACGCGACAACTGATTTCGTTCCGGTGAGAGCAACTCGTCGGGTACGTCCAGAATCGGGTCGGCACGCAACGGGCGGCACGCGTGCAGAATCAGCTACGGCTCCCCAGCCGTGCGCCAGAGGCGCGGGGAGGCGGGGGAGCCGCTAGTGCTGCTGGCAAACCTTCAGCGCGGCGTGCTTCTCGGCTCAAAACGACGTGCTAAAGGGGGAAGCCCATCGGCCTCCCCCTGCAGTGCGTCGAAATATCCGAGTCAGCGACGCCAGTCGTCGTAGCTGTCTTCTTCTTCCCAGCTCGACCGCGATTCGCTCGCGTCATGCTCTTCGGAAAGCACACCACTCCGCTGTGTGTCGGAGGGACTCCCCGACAGCTCTCGCTGAAGGCTCGAGAAGTCGGTCGACGGCGAGCTGTACTTGAGCTCCCGTGCAACCTTGGTCTGCTTTGCCTTAGCCCGGCCACGGCCCATGGCTGACCCCCTCGCGTCACTGCGGGGCGGCCTGGGGTGGGTTTGGCGGCCCCGTTCGAATTAATACTCTTCCTGACGAACACTTTAGCGTGTGTCCGGCGGTCGCGCTTCCAGGAGTGGGGGATAAACGTCCCGGGGCCGGGCCCGGCGATCTCCGGGCCCGTGCGAAGAGGTTGCCGACCGGGGGCTACAGCGCCCCGGGAATCGCTCGGACGATGCCCACCCGGGTTCCGCCGCCGAGCACCGCGGGGGCCGCCAGCTCAGCGTGCTCGTCGGTCCACGGCACCCCCATACGCTGGAGAATGGCCAGCGTCAGGGGAAGTCGCGCGCGATCGGCGCCGTCATCGATCTTGTAGGCGAAGGCCGAACCGTCCGGCAGCGCGCCGGCGTGCACCCCGTCCGCGCCGATCTTGCACACCAGGCCGGGGGTCGCGGTCATCACCCGGAAATCGGGACCGTCCGTGCCGGAAATCACTCGCGGATGCGTGCGAATCGCGTCGGCGACACGGCGTTCCGGGCTGTCCTCGGGCGCGGTGGCGAAGGTCGCGTAGGCGCGCGCCAGATTCACCAGCGACACCGGTACGATCGGCAGGCCGCAGCCGTCGATGCCCAGATCGGTCTCCGGTTCACCGGTCAGGTCGGCGACCGTCTCCAGCACGGCCCGCTGCAGCGGGTGCCCGACCTCGAGATAGCCGCGGGTGGGCCAGTCGTTGATCCGGCAGGTCGCGAGCATGGCGGCATGCTTGCCGGAGCAGTTCATGTAGACGCGACGGGACGCCTTCGCGCGGTCGCGCCCGGCCAGCGCCTGGGCCCGGGCGTGCTCCTCGAACGGCAGATCGGGCGGGCACTCGAGATCGTCCTCGGTGAAGCCGAAGCGGTCCAGCAAACGCTGTACCAGCTCCACATGATCGGCCTCGCCGAAGTGCGAGGCGGTGGCGATGGCCAGCTCGGCGTCGTCCACCGGCTCGAAACCGTTGCGCAGCAGGGTGAGTGCCTGCATCGGCTTGTTGGTGGAGCGCGGGAAGATCGGGCCGTGCACCGCGCCCACGGCGACCAGCGGCTCGCCGTCCGGGCGCAGCACCACCGCCGAGCCTCGGTGCACGCACTCCCGGAACCCGGACCGCACCACCTCGACCAGATCGACGCTCATGGCAGGGCTCCCCTCGGAAGTCGGTGTCATCGGGCGGCCACCCCGGCGTGACGGCGGCGGTGACGATCGATCTGCATGCGGACGTCGTCGGAGATGGTGGGCTCGGCCTCGGCCAGCAGTTCCAGGCGGGCCGGGTCGGCGCCGGTGAACAGGTCGCGGACGGTGATCCGGTGCTCGGGCACGTACACCACCCGCACCTCGTCGGCCGCGCCGATCGTGCCCTCGGTGAGCACCCGCAGATAGGCGCCGGTATTCGCCTGTGCGGTGAAGCGTTTCACCCACTGCGGTTCGCCGGAGTGCCACTGGAAGGTGGAACACGGGACGCGCGGAGCGGACACCTCGAGCAGGGTGTCGCCGATGGTCCAGCGTTCGCCGATGACCGCATCGCTCACGGGCAGGCCGGTCAGGCGCAGGTTCTCGCCGAACCAGCCCGCGTCGAGGTCTCGGCCGAGCTCGGTGGCCCAGCGGCGCGCGTCCTCCTCCGCATAGGCGTAGACGGCCTGGTCCACGCCGCCGTGATGTCTGGTGTCGCACACGTGGTCGCCGTCCAGTCCCAGCGCCCGGACCGGAACCCGGTGCGGCACCGGGCGTTTGTCGATGGCGGTGCGACCCACCTTGGAGGACCGGGCGGGCACCTCCAGCTCGGCGTGCACGACGCAGACGGCCAGCACCCGGCCGGCCGGAACGACGGCGTTCACCGGCCGCGCAGCTTCTCGACGGCGAGCCGGCCGGCCTGCGGCTCGTCGTGGGCGGGTATCGAATCCGGGTCGATGGCCGCCGCACACGGGCCCGCCACCAGCGCGGTGTCGGCTGGGATGGTGCGTTTGATCAGGGCGAGGGCGATCGGGCCGAGTTCGTAGTGATCGATCACGGTGCCCAGGACGCCGACGGCCCGGCCGCCCGCGGTCACCGGGTCGCCGGTCGCGGGGCGGGAATCCGCGGAACCGTCCAGGTGCAGCAGCACCAGGTGCCGGGGCGGCTTGCCGAGGTTGTGCACCCGGGCCACCGTCTCCTGGCCGCGGTAGCAGCCCTTGTTCAGATGCACCGCACCGTGTTCGGCGGGGCCGCCGATCCAGTTCACCTCGTGCGGGATGGTGCGGTCGTCGGTGTCGACGCCCAGGCGCGGGCGCAGCGCGGCCACCCGCAGCGCCTCGAACGCCCACAGGCCCGCGGCCGCCGCACCCGCGTCGCGTAGCCGCGTCCACCACGTGGCCAGCTGGTCGCGCGGGACGATCAGGTCGAAGGAGTCGGCGGTGGGCCAGGGCATGCGGCGCAGGAAACCGCCGCCGGGCAGGGGAACCGCGCGATAGGTGCCGGGAAGGGCTGGGACGCCGAGGGTTTCGGTGAGCTCGGCCACATCCGGGCCCAGCAGGCTCAGCACCGCATGGTCGTTCGCGTCGACGGGTTTCGCGTCGGCCCAGAACACCATCTTCTGCAGGAAGCTCAGCAGCTCGGGGCCGCGCGCGCCCTCGGTGTCGATCCACACCGTGCCGTCCAGGTCGGTGAGCACGAAGTGGTTGAGCACCCGGCCGTTCAGATCCAGGTCCAGATTCTCGGCGGATTCCCCGTCGCCCAGATCGGCGACCGCCTGACTGGAGATGGTGTGCAGCCAGCTCAGCCGTTCCTTGCCCGTGATCGACAGCACGAATCGGTGGGAGCGATCGACCACCGCGACCCCCTGTACCGCCGCACGCTGCTCGCCGAAGGGATCGCCGTGATGCCACGCGACCGCGGCATCCGGTGACTCCGGCAGCCCCGCGACAGCCCCTGGAACCTGCAGAATCGGACTGGGTGCAACCGATGAGGACACACACCCACACTAACCCGCCTCTCCGCGCCTTCAGCGCACGGCTCGAGAGCCGTGGCCGGTTGGGCACGCGTGCCGGCGGCCGGGAGCCGAACCGATTGTGGACGTATCCGGTGAGTTACCCGGATCGGTGCGCGATCAGTTGTCGCGTTGGGAGACGAGACCGGGTGGCGTGATCAGGTCATGGGTGGGTTTGTCGCGTCCGGAACGATGTCGCGAATGGGCCGCGGGCAGAGGTTTACGGCGTGGTGGCAGGCGGGTTGACGGGGCGGGTGGCGCGGTATGGCCGCCGGGGTGCGCCATCTGTCATAGGGTCGAGTCCATGGTGGAACGGGTTTTGGTGACACTCGACGGCGCGATCCGGGATCCGGACGCGCCGTTGTTGTATGCGGACGACATCGGGGTGCTGCGGGGGGACGGCATCTTCGAGACGGTGCTGGTGCGCGGGGGCGTGCCCTGTGCACTGGAGTTGCATCTGGCCCGGCTACGCCGCTCGGCGGAGGCGCTCGATTTGCCCGCGCCGGATCTGGAGGCGTGGCGGTTCGCGGTGGAGCTGGCCGCCGAGCAGTGGGGGAGCGAGCGTGAGGGGACGTTGCGCATGGTGCTCACCCGGGGGCGTGACAGCGATCACGGAGCCGCCGGCGAACGAATGGCGAACAAGGGCGGGGACCTGGCCGGCGCCGAACCGGCAACCACCGGTTACGTTTTCGTGGTGCCGGTCCCGGACCGCGTGGAAAAGGCTCGCACCGAAGGTGTTTCGGTGATCACGCTCTCGAAGGGCATCTCCATCGACCTGGCGCAGAACGCGCCGTGGCTGCTGCTGGGTGCGAAAAGCCTGTCCTACGCGACCAATATGTCCGCGCTGCGGTTCGCCCAGCGGATGGGCGCCGACGACGTCATCTTCACCAGCACCGAGCATCGGGTGCTGGAGGGTCCGCGCTCGACAGTCGTTGTGCAGCGCGACAACAAGCTCCTCACCCCGCCCGCGCGCAATGGCGTGCTGCCCGGCACCACTCAGCGCGCATTGTTCGCGCAGGCGGAGAAGGCGGGCTGGGAGTGCCTGTACGAGCCGCTGTTCACCGCCGACCTGATCACCGCCGACGCGATCTGGATGCTGTCCTCGATCACCCTGGCCGCGCGGGTCAATTCCCTGGACGGACTGCGCATGTCGGCGCCGGAGAACGCGGACGAGATCGTCGAGATGGTCAATCGCGGCATCGCACTGCCCGGGAGCCTCGCCGACTGGTGATCGGCCCGGGTTTCCCTGACGGTCACCAGGTTCCGGCGGTGACCGGTGGGATTCGCCGCGGCGTGTCCATCACATTCCGGCAAATATCTGGCACGCTGTGGTGAGGCATACGTTGATCTGAGCTCCCATGGGCGTAATGTCTGGTACTACGTCATGTCGTAGATCGGCAGGGAGGTCGGATGAGCGTCGTAGATCTGGCGCGCTGGCAATTCGGAATTACCACCGTTTATCACTTCATCCTGGTGCCGCTCACCATCGGCCTCGCTCCGCTCGTCGCGGGCATGCAGACCGCCTGGGTGATCACCGGTAAGGAGCATTGGCTCAGGCTCACAAAGTTTTTCGGCAAGCTGTTCCTGATCAACTTCGCCCTCGGCGTCGCCACCGGCATCGTGCAGGAATTCCAGTTCGGCATGGGCTGGAGCGAATACTCCCGCTTCGTCGGCGACGTGTTCGGCGCCCCGCTGGCCATGGAGGCGCTGGTCGCCTTCTTCATGGAATCGACCTTCCTGGGCCTGTGGATCTTCGGCTGGACCCGCCTGCCGCAGAAAGTGCACCTGGCCTGCATCTGGCTGGTCGCCATCGGCACCAACGCCTCCGCGTACTTCATCATCGCGGCCAACTCGTTCATGCAGCACCCGGTCGGCGCGAAGTACAACCCGGAGACCGGCCGCGCCGAGCTGCACAGCATCTGGGAGGTGCTGACCAACAACACCACGCTCGCCGCCTTCCCGCACGTGGTGGCCGGATCCTTCCTCACCGCAGGCACTTTCGTCGCGGGCATCGCCGGATGGTGGATGGTGCGCAATGCGCGCAAGGGCAAGGCCGAGAGCAGCGACGCGCCGATCGAGGAGGCCCGCACCATGTGGCGGCCGAGCGCGCGCCTGGGCCTGTACGTGATCCTGGTCGCCTCGGTCGCCCTCATCTTCACCGGTGACATCCAGGGCAAGCTCATGTTCAAGCAGCAGCCCATGAAGATGGCCTCGGCCGAATCGCTGTGCCACACCGAGACCGACCCAGACTTCTCGGTCCTGACGGTCGGCACCCACAACAACTGCGACAGCGTCGACCACCTCATCGAGGTGCCCTACGTGCTGCCGTGGCTGGCCAGCGGCGACTTCACCGGCGTCACCCTGAAGGGCGTCAAGGACCTGCAGGTCGAGTACAACCAGAAGTACGGCGTCGGCGACTACCGGCCCAACCTGTTCGTGACCTACTGGTCCTTCCGCGCCATGATCGGCTTCATGGCCGGCCCGATCCTGTTGGCGCTGGCCGGATTCTGGGTCACCCGCCGCGGCCGGGTACCGGATCAGACCTGGTACAAGTGGCTTTCGCTGCTCGCCATCGCGACCCCCTACCTGGGCAATATCTCCGGCTGGGTGTTCACCGAGATGGGCCGTCAGCCCTGGGTGGTCGCACCCAACCCGACCGGCGACCAGCACATCCGGATGACGGTGCAGCAGGGCGTCTCCGGGATATCGGCGGGCACCGTGCTCACCTCGCTGATCGTCTTCACGGCGCTCTACGGACTGCTGGCCATCGCGTGGTTCTACCTGATGCGCCGCTACGTGAACGCCGGACCCGAGAAGGCATCCACCGGTGCGGGCACCCCGAAGATGACCGGGGAGCCCGTCGAGAAGCTTTCCTTCGCCTACTAGGAGCCGAGGATGAGTCTCCCAGAATTCTGGTTTCTCCTGATCGCGGTGCTGTTCACCGGCTATTTCGTGCTGGAGGGCTTCGACTTCGGCGTCGGCATGCTGATGCCGATCATCGGTCGCGGCAACGAGCAGAAGAAGCGGACCGTGCTCAACACCATCGGCCCGGTGTGGGACGGCAACGAGGTGTGGCTGCTCACCGGCGGCGGCGCCATGTTCGCCGCCTTCCCGGAGTGGTACGCCAGCCTGTTCTCCGGGTTCTACCTGGCGCTGCTGCTCATCCTGGTCGGGCTGATCGCGCGGGCCTGCGCCATCGAGTGGCGCGGCAAGATCAACGATCCGCGCTGGCGCACCTGGTGTGACGTGGGCATCGCGCTCGGGTCGTGGATTCCGGCGCTGGCCTGGGGCCTGGCCTTCGCGAACATCGTGCGCGGTGTGCAGCTCAACGAGCACAAGCACATCCAGGGCACGCTGCTCGACCTGCTCAACCCGTACGGCATTCTCGGCGGGCTGGCCACGCTGCTGCTGTTCCTGCTGCACGGCGCGGTGTTCATCGCCCTGAAGACCGGCAGCGAGGTGCGCGACGACGCCCACCGCATCATCCGGCTGATCTTCGCGCCCACCGCGGTGGTGGTGGCGTCCTTCGGCATCTGGACCCAGCTCGCCCACGGCAAGGGCTGGACCTGGATTCCGCTGGTGCTGGCCGTGGTCGGGCTGGTGGTGGCGGGTCTCGCCGCCATCCGGGGCCGGGACGGCTGGGCCTTCACCGGCACCGCGGTCACCATCGCGGCGGCCACCGTGCTGCTGTTCGGGTCGCTGTTCCCGAATGTGCTGCCGTCCACCATCAATGACGCGTACAGCCTCACCGTCGACGGCCGCGGCGGCACCGTGGCGGCGTCCTCGACCCACTACACACTGGTGGTGATGAGCTGGGTCGCGGTGGCCCTGGTCCCGATCGTGCTGATCTACCAGGCTTGGACGTACTGGGTGTTCCGCAAGCGGCTCACCGTGGAGCAGATCCCGGCCTCGATCGGGCTGCCCATGGAATCCGCGAAGAGCTGAACGGAGCGGGCGCGCCGGACGTGATGTCCACGGGCCCGGCGCGCCCGTTCGCAGAGGAGATCGACCATGGCACGACCGGTGGACCCGCGACTGTGGCGGCACGCTCGCTCCGCCCGCAGGTATCTCGGGCTGAGCGTGGGGCTGTCGCTGGTCACCACGGGGTGCATCGTGGTCGCGGCGCTCGCGCTGGCGCGGGTGCTCGCGGGGGTCATCACCGAACCGGATCAGCGCCGCATCGGCTCCTGGACCGCCGAACTGGTGATCTTCGCGGTCGCGGTCGGGTGCCGGGCGGCCGCCACCTGGTGGCAGTCGCGGCTCGCGCACCGGGCCGGGGCGCAGGTGGTCGCCGAGCTCGAGACCGCCGCACTGGCAGCCGGGGCCCAGCTCCCGCCGCGGGAATTGGAGAGCCGCCGCACCGAACTCGCGGTCGTGGTCGGCTCCGGATTGGGCGGGCTGCGCGCCTACCTCGCGGGCTACCTGCCCGCCCTGCTGCTGGCGATGCTCGTCCCACCGGTGGTGCTGGCCGTGATCGCGGTGCACGACTGGGTCTCCGGCCTGATCATCTTCGTCACCCTGCCGCTGATCCCGATCTTCATGATCCTCATCGGCCTGCTCACCCAGGGGAAATCCGCCGGCACCCTGGCCGCCACCACCCGGCTCTCCGACCAGCTCCTCGACCTCTTCGCGGGCATGCCGACCCTGCGCGCGCTCGGCCGCGAGACGGGACGCGCGGACAGCGCTGGGGGAGACGGTGATTCGCCTCGCAGCATGGCGGGCCGGGTCCGCGAGCTCGGCGATGTGCTGCACCGCCGGACCATGTCGGCGCTGCGCCTGGCGTTCCTGTCCTCGATGGTCCTGGAAATGCTCGCCACCCTGTGCGTGGCCCTGGTCGCGGTCTCCATCGGCATGCGCCTGGTGTTCGGCCACATGGGCCTGTACGCGGGCCTGCTCGCCCTCATCCTCGCCCCCGAGGTGTACCTCCCGCTGCGCGCCGTCGGTGAACGCTTCCACGCCGCCCAGGACGGAATGGCCGCCGCCGACAAGGCTTTCGCCATCCTCGAGCCGGACACCGCGCCGGCCGCCGACGCGAACACCGATGCGGCATCCGCCGCGCCTACGCCCGTGCCGGCCGGACCCCAGCATCGGAACCTGGACGGCCACATCGACATCCGTGATCTCACCGTGCGGTCCCGCGACGGATACGCACCCGAAGGGCTGTCCGCGGCCCTCCGGCCGGGCACGGTCACCGTCCTGACCGGCCCGAACGGCTGCGGCAAATCGACTGCGCTGCAAGCCATCCTGGGCCTGGTCACCCCGGACGCCGGAAGCGTTCTCGTCGACGGCATACCCGTCTCCGACCTGGACCCCGACCACTGGTGGTCCCACATCGCCTGGCTCCCCCAGCGCCCCGTCCTCGTCCCCGGCACCCTCCGCGCCAACCTCGAACTCCTGGGCCCCCCATCCGGCCCCGACCAGGTCGACGCCGCCTGCGCTGCAACCGGTTTCGACGCCGTCCTGGCCACCCTCCCATCCCGCTGGGACACCGTGCTCGGCGCCGGCGGCATCGGCCTCTCCCTTGGTCAGCGCCAGCGCCTCGCCCTCACCCGCACCCTCGCCGCCCCACGCTCGATCCTGCTCCTGGACGAACCCACCGCCCACCTCGACGATGCCTCCGAGACAACGGTTCTCGCGGCCCTGACCGCCCGCGCCCGCGCCGGAGCCACCGTCGTCGTGGTCGCCCACCGTTCGTCCGTTCTCGCCATCGCCGACCACGTGGTCGAAGTTCCGGCCACCACCACGGCGCAGTCCGAGCATGAACCACAGTCGGATACGACGGCCGCTGCCCCACAGCAATCACAGGCGGCGACGAACTCGGCTGCCGAGCTCAGCGGCGACGCCGCGCCAGGGTCTTCCGGCGCATCCGCCGGAACCGGGATCGACGGGTCAGCGACCGCTCCGGATCCGGGCGCCTGCGGACCCGCGCCGGAAACCGCTGCCGCCGAGTCGATATCGGGTCCGCGAGCGGATCCCGGTCCCCGTCGAGCGGACGGGGGCGCACTCGGCCGAGCCGGGAGCGGCGCGACCGGGAGCGCGGGTGCGGTGAGCTCGATGGAGGTGTCGGCGCGATGAGGGCGGTACTGGCCGATTTTCGGCGGATTCGGGAGCTGCTCGAGCTGTCGCGGGGACGGATGGCGCTGTCGGTGGGGTGGGGGGTGCTGGCGCTCGGGAGCGGGCTCGGGCTGGCGGCGTTGGCGGCGTGGCTGATTGCGCGGGCGTGGCAGATGCCGCCGGTGCTGGATCTGAGCATTGCCGTGGTGACCGTTCGGGCGCTGGGTATTTCGCGGGGGCTGTGCCGGTATCTGGAGCGGCTGGCCACTCACGATGTGGCGTTGCGGTCCATGAGCACCGCGCGGACCACGACCTATCGGACGCTGGCGGGTGCGGACATCTGGCGGTTGCGGCGGACCGGGCCGGTGTACGGCGATGCCGCCGGACCGGCGGACGCGGAAGACGAAGCCCGGCAGGGGGATCCGACGAATCTGCGGCGCGGTGAGCTGCTCGGCCGGGTCATGAGCGATATCGACGATCTCGGTGCCGTGGTGGTGCGCGCGTTCGTCCCGATCGCGGTTGCGCTGATCCTGTCGCTGCTGGCCGTCGGACTGCTGACGAGTATCTCGCTGCTCGCGGCGGTGATTCTGGCAGTGGCGCTGGCCGTTTCGGGCATCATCGCGCCGTGGCTGTCGGCGCGCGCGGCCCGGGAGGCGGAGCTCGCGGTGCGGACCGATCGCACCGAGTTCACCGCCGAGGCGCTGACCGTGCTGGACCACGCGCCCGAATTGCGGGTGGCGGGGCGGCTTTCCGAGGCGGTCGGCGCGGCCGCCGCGGCGGGGCAGCGGGCGGTCGCGGCGGAGGATCGGGCGGCGGCGCGCAGCGCGTGGGCCGCGGCGGTGCTGCCACTGTCCATCGGGGCGAGCGTGCTGGGCGCGCTGCTCATCGGAATCGTGCTGTACGGCAGCGGTTCTCCCATCCCGACCGCGGGCTTCCAGACCATCCCGCCGGGCGGCATCACCCCGATGGCGTTCACGGTGCTGGTCCTGGTCCCGCTGTCCGCCTTCGAGGCCGTGGCGGTGCTCCCGGCCGCCGCGCAGGCCCTCACCACCGGCCGCGCCGCCCTGCACCGCCTGGATCGGCTCGAGCACGGCGAATCCGCGGCTCCCGCACCGAATCTCCCCGCGCTGCCGCCGGGCCGCCGGATCGCCGTGGTCGGCCCCAGCGGCGCGGGCAAGACCACGCTGCTGATGTCCTGGGCCGGGCTCTTCGAGACGCCGCGCCCGGGCGTCACCTTCTTCGCCGAGGACGCGCACCTGTTCGGCACCACGGTGCTGGAGAACCTGCGCGTGGCCCGCGGCGACATCACCCCGGGCGAGGCCGAATCCGCTCTGCGCGCGGTCGGAGCCGGCGACTGGCTGGACTCCCTCCCCGGCGGCGTCGAGACCGATCTGGTCGGCGGCGCGGCCGCGGTCTCGGGCGGTCAGCGCCGGCGCCTCCTGCTGGCCCGCGCCCTGCTCGCCCCGGCCCGCGTACTGCTGCTCGACGAACCCACCGAGCACCTGGAGGCCGAAGCCGGGGCCGAGCTGCTGCGCCGCCTGCTCGACGAATCCAGTGGCCTGGTGGAGCGCGACCGCACCGTGGTCGTCGTCACCCACCAGCTGCCGCCGGACACGAAGGCGGACACCATCGTTCGCGTCGAGCCGGGCGGCACCGTCGCCATCGCTCGATCTATTCCCACAACGCCGACCTGACCTGCGATTTCGCGATCCGAGAAAATACGTTGCCGCCGCTGTCTCACCCGACTAATTTCGTCGGTACACAGGAAGGAGGTGGTTCGAGAATGATTTCTAGGACGCGTGAGGTGGCTGCCAGCTAGGCGCTACCGCTGCAATCGGATTCCGATCGCGCGAGCCCTCGCGAATCCAAGGCAGTCACCCGGCCCCCGAGTTACGGTCCGTCCGACCGGATCAGCGTGAAAATGTTGCATCTTCCGCTGGTATGACTCGGGGGCCGTACCCTTTTCAGCACATCCACGCATGAAAAAGCCCCGTCCGGCCGGACGAGGCTTCGCTGAATCTGCTAGCCGATGTACCGCTGCAACCGCGCCGAGAGCCGCGGCTCCAGTGCGCCGTCGGCGGCGATGCGCTCCTCGACGTAGCCCAGGTCGCCGCCCTCGACAATGCCGTAGAGCCGCTTCGCGCCGCCCACCACGATGCCGGACTGGCTGCGGATCACCACGTCGGTGGCCAGCTCCCAGGAGGACTGGGTGAGCGCCTGGCCGTAGAACAGCTCGACAATGCCGGTGGAGTGGGTGAGCAGCAGCTCCAGCACCTCGTCGTCACCGTCGATGCCGACCCGCCAGAAACCGCTCTCCCGCAGATCCGGGCCCGCGTACTCGCCCTGGGCGTCCAGCTTCCAGGAGCGCGCCTCCCAGGTCAGGTAGTCGCCGCCGTCGTGCGAGACGATGATCTGCTGACCGAAGCGGTAGTCGCCGGTCTCGAAATCATTGCCCTCGCCCTCACCGCGCCACACGCCGACCAGCGGCAGCAGCGCGAGCATGGAGGAACTCAGATCCGGGCCCAGCCGCAGGTTCGCGGTATCGACGGGCAACGGCAGATCGGGGAGCGTCGGAACGTTCAGCGCCCCGGTCGACTTGGCACGCTCGGCCGCGTCCGCGACCGCCTGGTCGCCGCTGCGCCGGGGGGCGGCAGCATCAGCGGGCTTCGCGCCCTCGTCGTGGCGAACGATCGGCGTCGACGACGACGAACCGTTGGCCACTCCGTTTTCGATGTTCTCGTGGGCCGGATCTGTCACGACTCGGTGAACAGCCGGTAGAGGACGTACAGACCGAACCAGGCGATCAGCACGGAGACGAGAACCAGCAGAATCTCGAAGGTAAGCACCACGGCTGGGAGTCTAATCGCACCGCCGGGATCACGTGAAAACGACCCCGGGAAAAACTCCGGCACGCACGAGAACGGCCCCGGGATCACGAATCCCGGGGCCGTTCTTGATGTTTCGCCTACTTGGCGACGCTGACGTCCACGTTGTGGATGCCGGCGCCCTCCGGCGACACCTCGACGGTGCCGTTGCCGGACGCGGACAGCGCGCGCAGGGTCCACGTGCCCGGCGCCGCGAAGAAGCGGAAGTCGCCGGTGCCCGAGGCCACGACCTCGGCGGTGAAGTCGCCGTTGCCGTCCAGCAGGCGGACGAACGCGCCACCGACGGTCTGGCCGTCAGCGGTCAGGACGCGGCCGGTGATGACCGTCTCCTTCTCGACGTCGACGTTGGCGGGCAGGGCCTGGCCCTGGGTAGGTGCTGCACACATAGGTAATTACGCTCCCAACTCGATCGGTGCACCGACGAGGGACCCGTACTCGGTCCAGGACCCGTCGTAGTTCTTGACGTTCTGGTGGCCCAGCAGCTCCTGCAGCACGAACCAGGTGTGCGAGGAACGCTCACCGATGCGGCAGTAGGCGATGGTCAGCTTGTCGCCGTCCAGCCCGGCCTCCTTGTAGATCTCCGCCAGCTCGGCGTCGCTCTTGAAGGTGCCGTCCTCGTTCGCGGCCTTGGACCACGGCACGTTGATGGCGGTCGGGATGTGGCCCGGACGCTGCGACTGCTCCTGCGGCAGGTGCGCGGGAGCCAGGATCTTGCCCGAGAACTCGTCGGGGGAGCGCACATCGACCAGGTTCTTGGCGCCGATGGCCTCGATGACCTCGTCGCGGAAGGCGCGGATGGACAGGTCCTGCGCGGCGGCCTTGTACTCGGTGGCAGCGCGGTCCTTGATCTCCTTGGTCAGCTCACGGCCGTCCAGCTCCCACTTCTTGCGGCCGCCGTCGAGCAGCTTGACGTCCTGGTGGCCGTACAGCTTGAAGTACCAGTAGGCGTAGGCCGCGAACCAGTTGTTGTTGCCGCCGTACAGCACCACGGTGTCGTCGTTGGCGATGCCACGCTCGGACAGCAGGGCAGAGAACTGCTCCTGGTTCACGAAGTCGCGGCGAACCTGGTCCTGCAGGTCCTTCTTCCAGTCGAGACGCACGGCGCCCTCGATGTGTCCCAGGTCGTAGGCCGAGGTGTCTTCGTCGACCTCGACGAGGACGACGCCCGGGGTGTTGAGGTTCTCTTCGACCCAGTCTGCGGAGACCAGGACATCGGAGCGAGCCATGTTGTTCCTTTCGATGCGGTGCCGGTACAGGCGTTGCGTTCGTGTGGTTGAGGGATGGACGGTTCGGGGGTCAGACAGAGGAGTTCACGGAGCTGGTCGAGGTCGGGACGGTGCTGCCCGGGGCCGAGCGGAACCGCGCGACCAGCGGATAGATCTTGCAGCCCAGGCAGATTCCGAAGGCCGCGTTGAGGAAGGCTGCGAACAGCGCGAATCCGGTGAAGATAGCGCCCGCCACGGGGCTGCCGGCCGCGAAACCCAGCACGCCCAGCACCGCGAAGGCCAGGCCCACCAGCTGCGCGAAGCGCAGCGGCGCAACGGGTTCCAGCTCGGTCGGGGCACCGATGCGCGGGGCGACCGCCGCGGCGTAGAGCCGGCCGTACGGGCTCCGGCGCGGACCGTGGGCCGCGCCCAGGCCGAACACGATGGCCTGCAACGCCAGCAGCACGGTGGCGGCGGGAACCGAGACGGCGGCGAGGATCAGAACGAGGGCGAGCACCGCGGTGGTGATCCAGGCGGCGAAGCGGGGGCCGCGAACATCCACCTGCCCGGCGGGTGATGTGCTTCGCCCTGCGGGTGATGTGCTCGGATGAGGGTTCGGCATGGGAGTACTCCTGCGCTGAAGGTGTATTGGCCAGATCGCCGGAGGATCGAAACGATCTCTCGACAGCGGGACAAATCCGGTCGGCGACAGAGGAATACGAAAGGCCGACCGGCTAGCGGCACAGGCAGCAACAACCACCGAGCCGGCACAGGTCTACCGTGCGGCGTCGGGTGAGCATCAGCTCGCGGTTGGATTGCACGAGAGGGAGTTTACCCAATTTTCGGGGGAAATTGGACCCGGGGTCCGTAATGCTGATCACTCAGCGGAGCCGGCGACCGTTAAAGGGGCCAATGACGTGCGCAGATCCGCCGCCTTCGGAACGCCGGAGATACGGAAGCGTTCCAATCCTCGAGAATCCAATCCGAAAGTGGTGGGCAGCGAGAGCACGTTCAGCTCGCGCGCCAGCTCCGGATACGCGTCGATGTCGACCTCGAGATCCAGTGGCGGCAGCTCGGCCGACTCCAGCTCGCCGACCACCGACGCGACCACCCGGCGCACCGCCGCGCACGGACCGCACCAGTCGGCCGAGAAGTGCAGCACGGTGGGCTGTCCCGGGATCACGCCGGCCGCGGCCAGCCGCGCGGCCCGATTCGATTCGGGCTCAGGCGGATTCGCCTCGGCGACGGCGCGCACGCGACCCTCGTTGCGGCGCACCAGGATTCCCACGCCGGTCGCCAGGACCAGCATGACCACCAGGATCTCGATCGCGATCATTGTTTCTGCAACCTGTCCAGGTCGACGATCGCATTGCGGCCGGCGCCCTCCACCACGATCTGCCCGCCGCTGGCCTGGACCCGGGTCGGGACGATGCCGAACGGCATGTTCTTGGTGTCGAGGGTACGGGTGAAGCGGGCCAGCACCGCGGGCCGGTCCTGCTCGGGGATGACGATCCGGTCCTGGTCGGGCAACACCGAATCGGTGTCGGCCTGCAGATCCCGGCCCGAGATGGCGGTGGCGGTGATCCGCACCTCGTCGCCCACCAGCCGCAGATCGGCCAGCACGTGCACCTTCTTCTTCGTCACCTTCTCGCCGCCGTCGCCGCGCGGGTCGGTGACCGCCACGGTGTCGGCGTCCGGGCCGACCGGCACGGTGCCCTCCAGGATGATGGTGCCCCCATTGGTCGCGGGGACACTGCCGGAACCACCGGAGCCGTCGGACTTGTCGGTGGGCGGGCCGAAGACCTGCAGGTCCGGAATCTTGAACAGCCGGCCCAGCTCGGTCGGCTCGATGCGCATGCGGGCCTGCACCTCGTCCACCGGGACCTGGCCCACATTGCCGTCGATGAGATTGCGCATCGACAGGTGCACGCCGGTCAGATTGGCCTCGACCGTGATCCGGCCGGGAATGTCCGGGCGCATGGCGCGGGCGCGGACATCGATGTTTCCGTACTGCCCGTCCAGCGCCTGGGCGACGAACGGGTGCCGCAGCGACTCGTGGATGGTGATCTCCGGATCGGCGCTCAGGTCCGAACCGGTCCGCAGGAGTCGCGAGACCCGGTACTCGGAATACGCCGCTACCCCGAAATCGAGTAGGACGGCCAGCCCTGCCAGGCAGAGCAGTCCGATGAGCAGCCTCCGGAAACGCATAGCTGCACCCTAGTAGGGAGGTGTGTCGTTACCACCCGCCGACGTCCGACTCGGGCCGGTCGCGGCCCGGTGAATGACAGGTGAATCGGAACCGGACCGGACCGAACGGTTGCGACGGCTGGCCGGAATACGAGGGTGTCGGCCGAGACACGCTAATGTAGGCAGCGATTACCTGTGATGACCTGCATGAGGTAGTGGCGGACAGTGCGGTAGCCACACACATGCCAGATGGGATGGAGGGCCCCCATGGAGCTGCTCCTGCTGACCTCCGACCCCAACCCCGAGTCGGTGTTGCCGTCGCTGGCGTTGCTGCCGCACCACGTGCGACCCGCGCCGACCGAGGTGGCATCGCTGCTCGAGGCGGGTTCCGCCGATGTGGCGCTGGTCGATGCCCGCACCGATCTGGCCGCCGCGCGCGGACTGTGCCGTTTGCTGGGCAGCACCGGATCGTCGGTGCCGGTGGTGGCCGTGCTGACCGAGGGCGGTCTGGTCGCGGTGAACGCGGACTGGGGGCTCGACGACATCCTGCTGCCCGGCACCGGGCCCGCCGAACTCGACGCCCGGCTGCGCCTGCTGGTGGCCCGCAACGGCGGGGTCGCCAGCCCGGAGAACACCGGCAAGATCACCCTCGGCGAGCTGGTGATCGACGAGGGCACCTACACCGCCCGGCTGCGCGGCCGCCCGCTCGACCTGACCTACAAGGAGTTCGAACTCCTCAAATACCTGGCGCAGCACGCCGGCCGGGTGTTCACCCGTGCCCAGCTGCTGCAGGAGGTCTGGGGCTACGACTTCTTCGGCGGCACCCGCACCGTGGACGTGCACGTGCGACGCCTGCGCGCCAAGCTGGGCAGTGAATACGAGTCGCTGATCGGTACGGTCCGCAATGTCGGCTACAAGGCGGTGCGCCCGGCGCGCACGGCGGGCAAGGGCGACGCGGTCACCTTCCCGGACTCCGACGGCACCGACGACTCCGAATTGACCACGGCGAACGGCGCTCTCTGATGGCCTCCTGGACCGACCGCCTGCCCGCCGAGACCGCCGCGCAGGTGCGGGGGGTCCTGGAGCGCGCCACCGCCGCGGACGGTGTGGCGCCGGTATCCGAACAAGCGGTGCTCTCGCTCGGAAATGATTCGCCCGCACGACATCTGGTGGACATCCGCGATGGCGCGGTCGCCGGATACGCGAATCTGGTTCCGGCCCATGACGAGCATCCGGCCATGGCGGAGGTCGCCGTGGATCCGGCGGCCCGCGGGAACGGGATCGGCGCAGGTCTGGTGGCCGCCGCACTGGCCGCGGGCGGGCCGGGAGCGCGGGTCTGGGCGCACGGTGACCTGCCGCCGGCGCGGGCGGTGGCGGCCCGGTTGGGCTTGTCCGTTTCGCGTGAATTGTGGCAAATGCGAAGAGAATTGGCTAATTCGGAGCTACCGGAATTGACGGTGTCCGACGGACTCGAACTGCGCACCTACACAGGGCCTTCCGACGATGCCGAACTGCTGCGTGTGAACAGCGCGGCCTTCTCCTGGCATCCCGAACAGGGCGGCTGGACCGAGCGCGATATCGACGCCCGCCGCGCCGAATCCTGGTTCGATCCCAAGGGCCTGTTCATCGCCGTGGATCCGGTGCGGCCGGAGCGCGTCCTCGGATTCCACTGGACCAAGGTGCATTCCGACGAGACTCCACCGATCGGTGAGGTCTACGTGGTCGGCATCGACCCCGATGCGCAGGGACGCGGCCTCGGCCGGCTGCTGACCCTGGCGGGTCTGCACTATCTGCGGGACCGCGGTCTCGGCGCGGTGCTGCTCTACACCGAGGGCGACAACACCGCGGCCGTCCACACCTACACCCGGCTCGGTTTCACCCGATTCCACATCGACGTCGCCTACTCGAGCGGGTCCTGAAATCCCTTCGGCAACAGTGCGGTTAATGTCACATCCGGTGTGCCGCAATCAGGGTGGGTTGTTCATCTCTCGTTCACCTGTGCTGGTCCAACTGTCAACCAGGCGCCCTTACGTTGCAAGTGGGCCGCAGACCGCTGCCCGGTGCGCTAGTTCGCAGCGAACAGCCGCCAATCGCGCCCGTCCGACCGTTGAGGGGTTGGACGTGCAATCGTGATTCCCGGAGGAATAGGTGAATCTCAAGCGCAGCAGCGCCCTGCTCGGTGTGTTGGCCGCGGCCGGTGCCCTGACTCTGTCCGCCTGTGGCAGTGACAACAACAGCACCACCAACGGCGCCGCCAAGATCGACGTCGCGTGTGGCGGCAAGTCGTCGCTGAAGGCCAGCGGCTCGACCGCCCAGAAGAACGCGATGGACCGCTTCGTTGCCGCCTACCAGGCGAACTGCAGCGGCGCCAAGCTGGACTACACCGGCTCGGGCTCCGGCGCCGGCGTGAACGAATTCATCGGCAACCAGACCGATTTCGCCGGTTCGGACTCGCCGCTGTCCGCCGACAAGGGCGAGACCGACAAGGCCGCCGCCCGCTGCGGCAGCCCGGCCTGGAACCTGCCGGCCGTCTTCGGCCCGATCGCCGTCGCCTACAACATCCCCGGCATGGACGACCTGGTTCTGGACCCGCCTACCCTCGCCAAGATCTTCTCCGGTGACATCACCACCTGGAACGACCCGCAGATCAAGGCCCTGAACACCAACAAGGCCGACAAGCTGCCGTCGGACAAGATCGGCGTGATCTTCCGCTCCGACGAGTCGGGCACCACCGACAACTTCCAGAAGTACCTGACCGCCGCCGGTGGCTACACCAAGGGCGCGGGCAAGGCCTTCAACGGTGGCGTCGGTGAGGGCGCCAAGGGTTCGGACGGCACCTCGGGCGCGGTCGCGAACACCAAGTTCACCATCACCTACACCGAGTGGTCCTTCGCCAAGGCGCAGAAGCTGTCCACCGTGCGCATGCTGACCACCGCCACCTCCAACGACCCGAAGCCGGTCGAGCTGACCGCCGAGTCCGCGGGCAAGGCCGTCGACGCCGCCAAGGTCGCCGGTCAGGGCAACGACCTGGTGCTGGACAACAGCTCGATCTACAAGCCCACCACCGCGGGCGCGTACCCGATCATGCTGGCCACCTACGAGATCGTCTGCTCGAAGTACAGCGACGCCGACACCGCCAAGGCCGTCAAGGCGTTCCTGACCTCGGCGGTCGGCAACGGCCAGACCGGTCTCGCCGACGCCGGCTACGTGCCGCTGCCGGACGCGTTCAAGACCAAGCTGACGACCGCGATCAACGCCATTCAGTGATCGCCTGATCGAAAAACCACGATGACCGTGCACGACGAAGCTGCATCCTCGGTTCTGTCCGTTTCGACCGACCCGAGGGATGACCGTGCCCAACTGCCGGGGGATACTGCGCTGATGCCGACCGAACCCAGCACCAAACCGGCCGCGGGGCGCGGCGCACCCACGAAGTTCGGCGCGGAGTTCGCCTTCCGCTCGGCGGCCACGGCCGCCGGCGGGATCATCGTCGCCGCCATCGCCCTGATCGCACTGTTCCTGCTGATCCGGGCGTGGCCTTCGATCATGGCGAACAAGGCGAACTTCTTCACCACCACCGAGTTCAACGTCAAGGACGAGAACAACCTGCGCTTCGGCATCAAGGACCTGTTCATGGTCACGGTGCTGAGCTCGGTGTTCGCGCTGGCGATCGCCGTGCCGATCGGTGTGGGCATCGCGCTGTTCCTGACGCAGTATTCGCCGAAGGCGCTCGCACGGCCGTTCTCGATCATCGTGGATCTGCTGGCGGCCGTGCCGTCGATCGTGTTCGGTCTCTGGGGTCTCCTGGTCGTGGCCCCCAAGCTGGGGCCCTTCCAGGACTTCCTGAACAAGAATCTGAACTGGTTGTTCCTGTTCTCCGACGGCAATGTCAGCATCGCCGGTGGCGGCACCATCTTCACCGCCGGTGTGGTGCTGGCGGTGATGATCCTGCCGATCATCACCTCCGTCAGCCGTGAGGTCTTCGGCCTCA
Source organism: Nocardia sp. NPDC059229 (assembly GCF_042754165.1). Taxonomy (NCBI): domain Bacteria; kingdom Bacillati; phylum Actinomycetota; class Actinomycetes; order Mycobacteriales; family Nocardiaceae; genus Nocardia; species Nocardia sp. NPDC059229. The sequence goes on along the minus strand of NZ_JBHZAK010000005.1, from coordinate 115,239 downwards.
CCCCGCGCTCGCAGATCGAGGCGGCGCAGGCGCTCGGCGCCACCAAGTGGGAAGTGGTGCGCCTGACCGTGCTGCCGTTCGGCCGCTCGGGCGTGATCGCCGGTTCCATGCTCGGCCTGGGTCGCGCGCTCGGTGAGACCATCGCGGTCCTGATCGTGCTGCGCACCTCGGCCAAGGCCGGCCACTGGTCGCTGTTCGACGGCGGCTACACCTTCGCCTCCAAGATCGCCTCGGCCGCTTCGGAATTCAGCTCGAAGCTGCCGACCGGCGCCTACATCGCCGCCGGTTTCGTGTTGTTCGCTCTGACGTTCGTCGTCAACGCACTGGCTCGGCTGGCGGCCGGCGGGAAGGTCAACGGATGACCACCACACTCGACAAGCCGATCAAGGCGCCGACCTTCCGGCATGTCAGCGTCGCCCGCCGGCTCAAGAACAACGTCGCCACCGGCCTGGTCTGGCTGTGCTTCGGCCTGGCCCTGGTGCCGCTGCTCTGGGTGCTGTACGTGGTGATCCAGAAGGGCGCGAAGGCGGTCGCCAATATCGACTGGTGGACCAAGTCGCAGAACGGCGTGCTGCCCGATCAGCACGCCGGCGGTGTCTACCACGCCATCTACGGCACCATCGTGCAGTCGGGCATCGCCGCGATCATCGCGGTGCCGCTCGGCATCATGGCCGCCGTCTTCCTGGTCGAGTACGGCCGGGGCTGGCTGGCCAAGACCACCACCTTCATGGTGGACATCCTGGCCGGTGTGCCCTCGATCGTGGCCGCGCTGTTCATCTTCGCGCTGTGGATCGCCACCTTCGGCAACCCGCAGAGCGCCTTCGCGGTGTCGCTGGCCCTGGTGCTGCTCATGCTGCCGGTGGTGGTGCGCAGCACCGAGGAGATGCTCAAGCTGGTTCCGGACGAATTGCGGGAAGCCTCTTACGCTCTCGGCATTCCGAAGTGGAAAACCATTGTGCGGATCGTGATTCCGACCGCCGCGCCGGGCATGATCTCGGGCATGCTGCTGGCCGTCGCCCGCGTCATGGGTGAGACCGCGCCGGTGCTGGTGCTGGTGGGTTACTCGAAGGCCATCAACTTCGATGTCTTCAACGGCAATATGGCCTCGCTTCCGCTGCTGATGTACCAGGAGCTGTCGAATCCGGAGCCCGCCGGCCGCGAGCGCATCTGGGGTGCGGCGCTGACCCTGATCCTGATCATCGCGCTGCTGTACCTCGCCGCCGCGGCGGTCAACAAGCTGCTGACGCGGAACCGATAGAAGGAAAGACTGATGGCCAAGCGAATTGACGTCAAAGACCTCAATATCTACTACGGCAAGTTCCATGCGGTCGCCAATGTCGGGCTGACGGTGCTGCCGCGCAGCGTGACCGCGTTCATCGGTCCGTCCGGTTGTGGCAAGTCGACCGTGCTGCGCGCGCTCAACCGCATGCACGAGGTGACCCCGGAGGCCCGCGTCGAGGGCGCGGTGCTGCTCGACGGCGAGGACATCTACGGCGCCCAGGTCGATCCGGTCGGCGTCCGCCGCACTATCGGCATGGTGTTCCAGCGGCCGAACCCGTTCCCCACCATGTCGATTCGCGACAATGTGGTGGCGGGCCTGAAGTTGCAGGGCATTCGCAACAAGTCCCAGCTGGACGAGGTGGCCGAGCAGTCGCTGCGCGGCGCCAACCTCTGGAACGAGGTCAAGGACCGCCTGGACAAGCCGGGCGGCGGCCTGTCCGGTGGTCAGCAGCAGCGTCTGTGCATCGCCCGCGCCATCGCGGTGTCGCCGGACGTGCTGCTCATGGACGAGCCGTGTTCGGCGCTGGACCCCATCTCCACGCTCGCGATCGAGGATCTGATCACCGAGCTGAAGAAGGAGTTCACCATCGTCATCGTCACCCACAACATGCAGCAGGCCGCGCGTGTGAGTGACCAGACCGCGTTCTTCAATCTGGAGGCGCAGGGCAAGCCGGGCAAGCTCATCGAGATCGACGAGACGGAGAAGATCTTCTCCAACCCGTCGCAGAAGCAGACCGAGGACTACATCTCGGGTCGCTTCGGCTAAAACAGACCTTCCGGCGTTCACGGCCCCTGCCATCTGGCAGGGGCCGTTCCGTTTGTGCAGGTGGGGATGTGTAAGCGGCCGCTGTGTGGCGTCGGTCATATGGCCCGTGGGTGATTGTGTGCAACCGTCCGTAACAGTTAGTCTGACCCCGTTGGTAAACCGATCGGTTTAGTAAGGAGGTGTCGGATGACCGTCTCAACGGCGAGCCCGGGATCCGGACAGGCCGCGGCGGAACTGCCGCAGCGGGCCAAAGTGGCGGCCCTGATCGCCATCTGTCTCGCGGAATTGCTGGTGGTCCTGGACAACACGCTGGTCAATGTGGCCCTGCCGTCCATGGCCGTACAGCTGCAGGCCGACATGAGCGGCCTGCAATGGATCGTGGACGCGTTCACCCTGGCCTTCTCCGGCCTGCTGCTCGCCATGGGACACCTCGGCGACCGGTTCGGGCGACGGCTGTTCATGATCATCGGACTGAGTGGCGTCGCGGTCATGTCCGCCGCCGGCGCGCTCTCCTCCGGCCTCGGACAGGTCATCGCGGCGCGCGCCGGCATGGGCGTGTTCGCGGCCGTGGTCTTCCCGGCCACGCTGGCGCTCATCACCAATATCTTCACCGCGGCCCGCGAACGCGCCGCCGCCATCGCGCTGTGGACGGCCATGGCCGGCATCGCCGTCGCCATCGGCCCGACCGTCGGCGGCTGGCTGCTCGAGTACTTCTCCTGGCACTCGGTGTTCTGGATCAATGTCCCCGTGGCGCTGGTGGGTATCGGGGCGGTGCTGGCCACCGTGCCGGAATCCCGTGCCGACCAGGTGGATCGGCTCGACCGCATCGGCATCCTGCTGTCCCTGGCCGGGGTGACCGCGCTGGTGTGGTCCATCATCGAGGCCCCCAAGCACGGCTGGTTCGCGACCGAAAGCCTTGCGGGCTACCTGCTTTCGATCGCCCTGCTGGCCGCGTTCGTGGGCTGGGAGCTGCGGGTGCCCGCACCGGTGCTGAACATGCGGCTGTTCCGTAATCGACGCTTCGCGCTGCCGTCGCTGGCCATCACGGTGTCCTACTTCTCGGCGTTCGGCTTTCTGTTCCTGATCACCCAGTACTTCCAGGGCGTGAAGGAGCTCTCGCCGCTCGAATTCGGCATCCACTCGCTGCCTTTCGCGGTGGCGGTGGGCTTCGGCGCACCCATCGCGACCATGCTGGCGCAGCGGGTGGGCACCACGGCCATGCTGGTGTCCGGGCTACTGATCCTGGCGGTGGCCATGTACATCGCGGGCCGGACCACCGTCGAAACCCCTTATCTGGGACCGGTTGTGGTGTCCATGATCCTGATGGGCCTGGGCTTCGCGGTGGTGCAGGGGCCGGCGACCGAATCCATCATGGGCGCGGTGCCGGTCGAAGAGGCGGGGGCGGGCTCGGCGGTCAACGACACCACGCGTGAGGTGGGCGGCGCGCTCGGGGTGGCCCTGCTGGGCTCGATCATGACCTCGGTCTACGCCGGGAAGATCGGCGGCCGGATCGACGCGATTCCCGCGCAGATCATGAACGCGCAGCAGAAGGAACTGGCGGGCAATACGCCCATCAGCATCATCGGGATCGTGAAGGCGCCGGTGAATCCGCTGCTGGCGCAGGCGAAGGCGGAGCTGATCCACGCCATGAAGGTCGCGGCCATGCAGGGCGCCGAGGCCGCGTCCTATGTCGCGGTCGGCACCCTGGTGGTGTGCGCAGTCATCGTGGCCGCGACGCTCCCGTGGCGCCCCGAACGGGGCCGATCGATCCTGATGGGCTGGCGCGAGTCCGGCGAGGACTGACCCGCACCGAATCGAGGGAGTTCCGGGGTGCGCCCCGGAACTCCCTCGCTCGTCGTCCTAGATGCTTTCCTTCTCGGAATCCGGGTCGGGCGGCAGCACGCCGGTGACCAGGAACACCACGCGACGCCCGATCTCGACGGCGTGGTCGGCGAAGCGCTCGTAGTAGCGGCCCAGCAGCGCCACGTCCACGGCCGCCGCCACGCCGAACTGCCAGTCGCGGTCCATGATCAGCGTGAACAGGTGCTTGCGCAGGTCGTCCATCGCCTCGTCGTCGTCGGTGAGCTTGGCGGCCCGCTCGGGATCGCGGGACTCCAGCACCTCCTTGGCGGTGGCGCCCATCTTGACCGCGACCCGGCCCATCTCGGCGAAGTAGCTGTTGACGGCCTCCGGCACGGCGTGCGCCGGGAAGCGCCGCCGGGTCATCTTGGCCACGTGCAGCGCCAGCACGCCCATCCGGTTCACATCGGCGACGATCTGAATCGCACTGACCACCTGCCGCAGATCACCGGCGACGGGGGCCTGTAGGGCCAGCAGCGCGAAGGCCTTCTCCTCGGCCAGCTGGATCATCTCGGCGATGCGGTCGTATTCGGTGATCACCTGCTCCGCGAGCTCGAGATCGGCGGTGAGCAGGGACTGGGTGGCCCGCTCCATCGCCGATCCGGCGAGCCCGGCCATGCCGCCGAGCAGATCGGCGAGCTCGGCCATTTGTTCGTTGTAGATGACACGCATGACTCAAGACATTAGTGCGGACCGCTGACCAAGTCACCAACTGTGGGTTAACCGTCGGTGCCGGCGGTCCAGCGCCGATGCCGCAGTTCCGGCCAGTGGGACGCGCGGTCACTTACACAGGTCGTCGGCGGCGTTGACGTGCTCGAGATCGGACGGAAGTGTGACCGGAGCCGCACTGGGTCCGCCGGAATCGCTCGGCGTGTCGGGCAGCGGCTGCCCGAAGGCGGTGGGCGCCTTCACGGTACCGGTGAAATCGGAACCGGCGACCACTTCGACAATGCTGCCCAGCCCGCTCGCCGGTTCCAGGATGGCGCCCGGAATGGCGCTGGCCACCGTCCCGGCCTCGGCCTCGTGGCCGCTGGAGTAGCGGACCTTGGTCCTGGGCGAGGTGCCGTCGGCGTAGTTGCCGGTGCTGTAGATCTGGAAGCCCTGCGCGGCCAGCTTGGTCGCCGTGGTGCTCGCGATGCCCGCCTGGCCGGAGCCGTTGGACACCTGCACCGAGAAGGTGCTCGGATCCACCGCAGCCAGCTTGGGCTTGGCCACGGGCGCGGCACTGGCGCTGGGCGGCGGGTCGGTCTTCTTCTCGCCGGGTAGCGGCTGGTCGTCGATGACGGCGCGGAAGATGGCCTTGATATCCGATTCGCGCGGGATCTCGTTGCCGTAGGAGGTGGTGCCCGCGGTGGGGACGGTCAGGAAGGTGATGGCCCCGGCCTGCATCTTCTGCATCGAACGGCCCAGTGTCAGCAGGTCTTTGGTGGTGACGTTGTCCATGAAGGAGTGCTTGGCGAAGGCATCGATGAAGCCGTTGAGCTTGCCCGGATCGAAGAGCACCTTGCTCGACAGCGCACTGCGCAGCAGCGACGACAGGAACCGCTGCTGCCGGTTGATGCGGTCGTAGTCGCTGCGCTCCTCGCCGTACACGTGCCGGGCGCGCACGTAGTCCAGTGCGGTGGAGCCGTTCACGACCTGCTTGCCCGGCGTGGTGAGCACGGTGCCCAGGATCTCGTCGACCAGCGGCTTGGTGGTGCACACCTCGACGCCGCCGACCACGTTGACCATGGATTCGAAGCCGGAGAAGTCGATGCCGACGAAGTGGTTGATCTTCAGGCCGGACAGTTTGGTGATCACCTTGGTCAGGCACTTGGGCCCGCCGAGGGCGTAGGTGGCATTGAGCTTGTCGCCGTCGGCTGCGGGGAACTTCTCGCTGCTGTAGGCGGCCTTGTCGTTGTCCCAGCCCTCGCAGACCGGGCGGGAGACGTCCAGGTCGCGGGGGAACGAGACGGCGACCACGCGAGACCGGTTGGCCGGGATGTTGACCAGCATGACGGTGTCGGAGCGCGCGCCCTCGGCGTCGTCCACGCTGCCAGCGCCGAGGCTACCGTTGGCGCCCGCGCGGGTGTCGGTGCCGACGATGAGGAAGTTCTCGTCACCGGTCTGGCCGTCGGCGTCGACGACGTCGGGTGAGTTGTCGTCGAGTGCGGAAACCTGCTGGAAATTGTTGTCCTTGGCGCGCAGGTAGCTCCAGCCGGTGCCGGTCACGATGAGCGCGATGACGGCGACGAGGGCGAGCGTGGTGCGGCCGGCCAGCTGCAGCCGCCGGCTGCGGCGGCGGCGCGTGCTCGAAACCCATTTGGCCGGTGCGGGTCCCACGGCCGCCGGGAGCGCCGTGGTCGGATAGTCGGCGGGCGACTTGATCTTTCGCGCGAGCAGCGCCCGGGTGCGGGCGGCCGCGCCGGTGGCGGCCGGCGGCGGCGCGGTATCGGTGACCGGGGGTAGTTCCACGGTGACCGGATCCGCGGTCGGGTCGGCCGGGCGCGCGCCGCGATTGCCGGGAGCGTTCGCGACCCGGCGCAGGTGGCTGGTGTCGCGCACAGTGCGCTGGGACCCGGTGTTCGCCGCGGGCTGCGCGCCGGTCGAGGCCGCCGGCTGTGATCCGGTGGCGGGCACGGGAGCCGGTGGGGCTGCCGGTTGCGGCGGCACGGGTGCCGAGCCGTTCGGCCCGGGGGTTTCGCGGCTCGCCTCGGCCGCGGGTTCGTTCGGAGTCTCCGGTTCGGCCCGGCGCCGGCGGCGGGTCTGGCGTTCGCTGTCCACGCGCTCGACCAGGTCCTGGACCGAAATGGGTGCGGCGGCAGCGGGTTCGGCGTCGTCGGTGTGCCGGGAGCGGCGGCCGGTGCGCGCCGGATCGTCCCCGTCCGCGGGGTAGCGCTCCCAGGGGGCGCGACCTCCGGGTCGTGGCGTACGCCCGTACCGATCGTCACCCACCAACGAACCTCACTTTGCTTCTGATGCCGAGGGCCATGATAACGATTTCGCCACGACGGACCACTCGAACGTATGTCCATCGCAGGTGGGGACGGTTTTTCCGCTTTGTCGGGTATGTCGCACACCCGGGTGGACACGCTTCGCAAAGTGTGCCAGGGCGTCGCCACAACGCCCGGGAGCTGCGCCGGGCGGTGATCGGATCGAACTCGAAACTGGGAGCGATCAGCCGCCGCTGTCGATGACTCAGCCGCCGCTGTGCATGACGTCGGCCGCGGTGGGCACGGTCGCGTCCTCGGGATCGTCGAGCCAGCCGTCGGGGAGGGCCACCTTGGTCTGCGGGGAACCCTGGCGTCCTCGCGGGCCGAGCGCGTCGGCCGGGAACGGCACGTCCGGCTCCAGCTGCCCGACCAGATCCGCGATCTGCGCCAGGCTGGTCACGGTGGCGAACTGCCGGCGCAGCGCCGACCCCACCGGGAAGCCCATCAGGTACCAGGCCATGTGCTTGCGGATGTCGCGCATGGCCTTGTCCTCGCCGTCGTGCTCGACGAGCAGCGCGGCGTGCCGGTAGAGGATCTCGCCGACCTTGCCGAGGGTCGGGCCCTCCGGAATCGGCTCGCCGCGCAGGGCGGCGCTCAGCTCCGCGAACAGCCAGGGCCGGCCCAGGCAGCCGCGGCCCACGACTACGCCGTCGCAGCCGGTCTCGGCCATCATGCGCAGGGCGTCGTCGGCGGTGAAGATATCGCCGTTGCCCAGCACCGGGATGCTGGTCACGGTCTCCTTGAGCCGGGCGATGGCGGACCAGTCCGCCTGCCCGGAGTACAGCTGCGCGGCCGTGCGGGCATGCAGCGAAACCGCCGCGGCGCCTTCGGCTTCGGCGATCCGGCCGGTGTCGAGGTAGGTGTGGTGCTCGTCGTCGATGCCGACGCGGAACTTGAAGGTGACCGGCACATCGCCTGCGGCCGCGACCATTTCGCGCACGATCTCGCGGAACAGCCGCCGCTTGTAGGGCAGCGCCGACCCGCCGCCGAGGCGGGTGACCTTGCGCACCGGGCAGCCCAGGTTCATGTCGATGTGGTCGGCCCAGCCTTCGCCGACGACGATGCGCACCGCCTCGCCCAGGGTCTTGGGGTCGACACCGTAGAGCTGCATGGACCGCGGCGACTCGTCCGGCCCGAAGGCCATCATGTTCAGCGTCTTCTCATTGCGCTCCACGATGGCGCGGGCGGTGATCATCTCGCACACGTACAGCGAAGTGGCGCTGCCGAATTCACGGCACAGGGTGCGGAAGGCGACATTGGTGATGCCCGCCATCGGGGCCAGCACGACCGGCGGATCGAGCGGGTAGGGCCCGATCCGCAGCTCGGTCTTGGGGGCTTCGAGCGAGGCAGTCACATCGTCCAGTCTCTCATCCGCGTGCTCGCGGCCAGAGCCGCGTACCGCCCGCAGTGCCCCCGGTCACACGGGTCACCACATGCGCAGGCCGCGGCGGCGCACCACGGCGACCGCGAGCACCGTGCCGGCCAGCCACACCGCGACCCCAACCCCGAGGTGGATCGCACTGCGCAGATCGCCCGGCATCGAGCGGCCCAGGTGGTAGCCGAGGATGGCGCGCTGCTCGCCGTCGATCGGCGCGACGAAGTAGTAGAGCCCGTACGGCAGGACCAGGTGGGTCAGCCAGGGCAGCGTGCTGCGCCAGTCCCGGCGCGCGGCCCAGCGCTGCCCGAGCGCGCGGGGCGGCACCGCGAGCAGCGCCGACACGCTATTGCCCACCCCGAGCCAGGCCAGAATCGGCAGCGCCACATCGGCGACCGAAACCCCGGCCCGCTGCATCGGATGCGCGCTGGTCTTGGCGGTGAGCACCGCCGTCGCCAGCAGCGTCGGCAGTCCCACGATGGTCAGCAGCGCGAAGTTCTTGACCACCAGGATGCGTTGCACCGGCACCCCGGCGGCCAGGCTCAGCCGGGTCCGGTCGGCGTCCACGCCGAGCACATTCGTGGTGGTGACGTCGGCGAGCACGAAGGTCGCGAAGTAGACGCCGACCAGTACCACCCAGCCGTGCTTGTGCAGGGTGAGGGGCGAGATCAGCAGAAAGAGCCCGGACAGCACGACATTCGCGCCGACGCCCTCGAGCCACAGCGCGGGCGGGGTGAACGACCAGCGCACCTCGCCCGCGACCTGCCGCCACAGCCGCTGTCCGGGCTCGATCGGGCTGGGGGCGGGATGCCGGCGCTCGGTGTGGAACTGGGCGAGCGCGCGTTCCCGCACGGTCAGCAGGGTGCCGCGCATCGGTTCAGTCCAACGAGTCGACAAAGTCGCCTATCCGGGCGGCCACGGCGCCGGGCAGCCGTCGTGGCAGATGGTGGCCACCCCCACTGATCAGATCGATTCGGGCACAGGGCAACTGCTCGCACAGTGCGTGGGAGGTGGAGATCGGCACGACCCTATCGGCGGGGTCGGCGAGGATCAAGGCCGGCACGCGGATGTCGGCGAGCCCCGCCGTCCACCGGTCCAGCGTGTCGAACATTTCCCGCTGTTCGGTCAGGAAACTGCGCCACACCGGACCGTGCCGGTGGTGCACGCCGGCGAGCAGCGCGAGCGCGGTCCCGGCGGCGGTCCCGGCCGGGCTGTGGTCGAGGCCCTTGCGCGCCAGCCACGGCAGCACCGACCACGCGGTCAGTGCCAGTGCGGTGCCGGCGTACGGCGCGGCGAGCAGTTCGTCCCAGGCGGTCAGGCAGCCGGGCCCCACGCTGGAGACCAGTACCAGTCCGCGCACCCGGTGCGGCGCGAGCGTCGCGGCCGCCAGCGCGACCGCTCCGCCGTACGAATGTCCGGCCAGGACGGCACTGTCGATGCCCTCGTGGTCGAGCCGGTCGAGCAGCCAGCGGGCATTGTCCTCGATGGATCCCGCCGGTTCCGGATTGTCACCATATCCGGGGCGGTCCAGGGCCAGCGCGGTGAGCGATCCGGGCAGCCGGGCGGTCACCGCGTCCCAGTCGGACCGATCGCCCGGTTGCCCGTGCAGCAGCACCACATTCGCCGTGCGGACCCGGGTGTCGAGGCTCATGCAGTCATGATCGGGCCCGCGGGCCCGGATCGGCTGCGGAATCCCGGTGAGCTTGCTGTGAGTCGCGCGCAGGGCACGAAACGGCCCCTCCGGATCGAAATCCGGAGGGGCCGTGGCTTATTCGCAGCCCCCAGTCGCTAGCTGCCGGTGGCGGCCAGCTCCTTCTCGCGCTTGGCGGCCTCACGGGCCAGCATGCGGTCGCGCTGCTCCTCGAACTTCACGACGTCCTTGCCCAGCTTCTCGAGGAAGGTGCCCAGACGCTCCCGGATCTCCTCGCCGCGCGCGGTGAAGTCGTCGCGCTCGAAGATCCGCCACTTCTTGAGCACCGGGTTCACCACCTCTTCGAGGTGCTGGCGCAGGTCGTAGATGCCGTGCTTGGCCATCAGCACGCCGTTGCGGCGGAAGTTGGGCATACCGGCGCCGGGCATCTGGAAGTTCTCCAGGATGAGGGTGATGGCCTCGAGGGTCTGGTCGGGCGACAGGTCGAGGGCAGCACCGCACATGTTGCGGTAGAAGATCATGTGCAGGTTCTCGTCGGCGGCGATGCGCTGCAGCATGCGGTCGGCGATCGGGTCGTCGCAGACGCGGCCGGTGTTGCGGTGCGAGACACGCGTGGCCAGCTCCTGGAAGGTCACGTACGCGACCGAGTAGAGGAAGCCGGCATTGTTCGACAGCTGCTCGAGTTCCTCGGTGGGCGAGGCGAACCCATTGGTCATGTGGATCATGCGGGCCTGCTCGAGGGCGACCGGGTCGACGCCGCGGGTCACGACCAGGTAGTCGCGCATGACGATGCCGTGCCGGTTCTCCTCGGCGGTCCAACGACCGACCCAGGTGCCCCAGGCCCCGTCCTGCGAGAAGTTCTCGGCGATCTCACGGTGGTAGGACGGCAGATTGTCCTCGGTGAGCAGGTTGGTGATCATGGCCGCCTTGGCGACCTCGCTCAGTTTCGACTGCTCCGGATCCCAGTCGACACCACCCATGGCGGCGAAGTTTCGACCTTCGTCCCACGGCACGTAGTCGTGCGGGTGCCATTCCTTGGCCAGGGAGAGGTGGCGATTGACGTTCTCCTCGGCAACCGGCTCCAACTCCGTCAGCAGCTCGAGTTGAGTCAGATCCTTTGCCATACGTGTGCCCTTCGTGTCGTGCGTAGTGCTGTCGTACCCTCGCCGGCCTGCCGCCGCGCCCATACCTTACGTGACCGTAGGGTGATGTGAAACTCACATGTGCGCCATTGCGGCGTAGGTGAGAGATGTCATATGACAAGCGGCCCGCAGCGACGGGTGTATCGCCGTGGGCCGTGGTTCGTTAGCCGCGCATCCGGTCGAGATGCCCGATTACTTCTTACCCAGTAACCCGCCCAGCACGTTGCCGAGCACACTGCCCGCGTTCTGGCCGACCGCCTTGCCGAGTATGTCGCCCAGACCGCCGCCACTGTTTCCACCGGTGGCGCCGCCGAGCAGACTGCCCAGCAGATCGCCGATCCCGCCGCCGGACTGGCCGGCCGCGCCGTCGCCCCCGCCCAGGGCCTTCTTGCCGAGGTAGGCCAGCACGATCGGCGCGAGCATGGGGAGCAGCTTGCTCATCAGGTCCTGGCTGATGTTGTTGCCGCCGACATTACCGAGAGCGCTGATCACCGTGTTCTTCTCGGCGCCGAAGGTCTGATCGACGATCTGGCTGCCGTTGGAGATGTCCACCTGACTCATGTCGACACCGCCGTCGAGCAGGCCGTGCGGCTGGCCGGCGACTTCGTTCTCCAGATTCAGTCCGACCTCGGGGTTGCCGGCCTGTGCCTGGAAGCCGCCGAGTAGCACGGGGACGGCCGCATCGATCGCCGTCTTCGCGGTCGCCTCGTCGACGCCGAGCCGTTCGGCGATCTGGGCGACCGGGACATTGGAGAGCAGGTCATCGAAGGAAGTCATGAACTCCGCCTGTGGTGATGGTTCCCGGGAAAAGCTCTGCTCCGGCCACGGTAGGTGAAGTCCGGACGGATTGCTACAGATTCGCGGATGTGGCGAGGGGCCCGGAGGTATCGTTCCGGGCCCCTCGTATGGGAGTGCCCCCACCAGGGCTCGAACCTGGGACCTGCGGATTAAAAGTCCGTAGCTCTACCAACTGAGCTATAGGGGCGTGCGGGACGTCAGTTTAATGGGCCGACCCCATAAGTGTTAAACGAGTATCCGATTGCGCTCTGGCAGACGGTATTTGCGCAGGTCACGAAGCGCGGTCGGGGTCCGGGCCGGTGCGGCGCGGGCGCGCGGCGGGGAAGCGCGGGGATCGGTAGCGTTCGGGTGGGGAATGACGCGATGTGCCGTTGGGGTGACGGGCCGTGCCGATCGGCGGGGCTCGGGGAGCCGCAGCGGTCGGTTGGGGGGACGATGTGGCCCTGTGAGGGTGCGGACCGGTCGGTGCGGCACCGCGAGAAGGTGGACCCGGGGGTGGGCTGGGGTCGGCGCGGAGTGTGGGCGGGGTGGGGTGGCGGTGTGGTTTCGCCGTGTCCATTGCCCGATGGGTTCCGGACGGCCCGGTAAGCGGGCGCTGATTGCCGGTACCGAGGGGTCCGGCAATCGCCTTGCCACTCAGTTTGTTTCGTTGCGCTCGAGTGTGAATATCATCCAATGGTGATGTGTGGCAAGCTATTTGGAGCTGGGGGGGAAACCGGTCGGAGTCGGCGCGGGCGTGGGGGCGGCGGCTCGGCGGCGATGCGGTGTCGGTGTGGACAGCGCGCGCGGCGGCGATCGGCCGGCCGAACATCGGTGGGATATGGGCGAATTCGTCGATTCGAACCAATCGTCCTTACGATTGCTGTGGAATTGCGGCATTCGATAGGGGGTGTGCTGGCTAACTGACTCTCCGGTACACCTCACGCTGGGTGCGCTTTCCGGGTACGGTGACCGACTGGTGAATTCCCGAGAAACCGGGATTGCCCCGGCGGCACGGGATTCGGCTTATCGTTGATGTGCCCGAACGTGTCGCGACCGGTCTGGCCGATCGCGGCTCCAATACGATGAAGCTGCGGGGAGGCGGACCAGGACGACGTGAGCGCCCGGGTGCGCACCCCCTGTGGTGTACCCGGGCGGGAAAAACTATACCTGTTGGTGTGTTTCAAGTTTTTCGCGCTTTTTCGTACCAAAAGTTTGGTAATTCCGGGCGAAGCCCGTTTTGAAGTATTTGAAAGACACATAACTTTGCGTCGAGGCCGCGCGGCGGTCGGCGACGGTTAGCTAGCTTCGGAGGCGTTTCGAGCATGGCACGGCAGCAAGAGCGGGCCCGCCGGACACGCGCGGCGATCATCAGGTCCGCCGCCGTTGAGTTCGGGAAGAGCGGCTATGCCGCTGCTTCGCTCAACCGCATATTGGAAGGTTCCCGGGCGACCAAGGGGGCCATGTACTTTCACTTCGACTCCAAGGAGGACCTGGCTCGTGCGGTGCTGGAGGCGGCGGTCGACCGCTATCGGGCATCGACCGAAAGGTGGCTCGCCAGAACCGATCTCGGTCCGCTGGATGTGCTGCACGGCATGATCGACGAGATCGCGCTGCGGCTGGAGAACGACATCATCATCCAGGCGGAGTTCCGGCTCATCATCGAGCCGGAGTTCTACCGCGACATCCAGGCCGGCGGCGGCCGCATCCTCGGGCGCGCGATCCGGCAGCTCGCGGTGAAGGCGACCGAGCACAAACAACTGCGCCCGGATTCGGATCCGGACCGGTTCACCCGCACCTTGGCGGCGGCGCTGGCGGGCCAGCGCTATATCTCCGATGTGCTGGCGGGGCCGGTGGATCTGCGGGCCCGGTTCGCCGAGGCGCTCGAGGTGATCGTGGAAGCCACCGCGACACCGGAGTGGACCGAGGAGTTCCGCCGCACCGGCTGGCGGGTGTCCGCCCGGCTCGAAGATCTCAACTTGGGACTCTGACCAGCTGATTTGGGAATCACGCGGAGCCTGTCATAAGCTATCTCCGCTCCCAACGGAAGCCGTTGAGCAAACGGTCCGGAGAAATCCGGCGGGCCCCCTTCGTCTAGCGGCCTAGGACGCCGCCCTTTCAAGGCGGTAGCGCGGGTTCGAATCCCGTAGGGGGTACAACGATGGCAACATCGTTGTAGGAGCAAGAGCAAGGCCCTGTGGCGCAGTTGGTTAGCGCGCCGCCCTGTCACGGCGGAGGTCGCGGGTTCGAGTCCCGTCAGGGTCGCAAGACTCCTTGCATGGCAAGAAGTGGTACAGCGTGGCATTCGAATCGGGTGCCTACGGCCAGGTAGCTCAGTTGGTACGAGCGTCCGCCTGAAAAGCGGAAGGTCGCCGGTTCGATCCCGGCCTTGGCCACCGGATCTGGAAGACCCCGTCCTTCGGACGGGGTCTTTCTGCGTTCCCGGGTTCTCCGCGTGTTTTTCGACCTGTGGGTCTGATCTTGGTGGAATGCTGGACCGCATGGCTGAGGACAACCAGTGGTATTACTGCATCTCCCATCAGAAGGCGGAGCAGGGGAAGACCTGCTGGGTCGGCGATCGGATCGGGCCCTATCCGGATAAGGCGACAGCGGAGCGGGCGTTGGATATTGTGCGGGAACGAAATCGGCGCGCGGACCAAGAGGACGACTGACGCCGGAGTGACGGGGGTGACGCGCTGTTCGGTGCGCTCACGAGGCACTCAGGTTGACCAGGTACGGTTTCGTAGCCAGAAAACGACCAAGCGGGAGGGTAAACCTTGAAGGTCACCGTGGTGGTGCCGACCTACAACGAGCGGGAGAACCTGCCGGTGGCGGTGGAGCGGCTGACCGCGCTACCGGTGGCCGACCTGCATGTGCTGGTGGTGGACGACAATTCGCCCGACGGTACGGGTGAGGTGGCCGACAAGCTGGCCGCCGACCTGCCGAGCGTGGTGGGCGTGCTGCACCGCACCGAGAAGGACGGTCTGGGCCGGGCGTACATCGCCGGCATCACCAGGGCGCTGGACGAGGGCGCCGACGTGGTCATTCAGATGGACGCCGACCTGTCGCACCCGGCCGAGGTCATCCCGGCCATGCTGGACAAGCTGGAGTCCACCGATGCCGGCGTGGTGCTCGGATCCCGTTATGTTCCCGGGGGTTCCACCGCGGCGGAGTGGAAGTGGTATCGCAAGGCGCTGTCGGCCTGGGCCAACTTCTACGTGAATATGATTCTGCGCCTGGGCGTGAAGGACGCGACCGCCGGTTTCAAGGCGTGGAAGGCGGACACGCTGCGCGCCATCGATGTGGCCTCGATCAAGTCCAACGGCTATTCGTTCCAGGTCGAGATGAACTACCGGACGGTCAAGAAAGGCATTTCGATCGCCGAGGTGCCGATCCGTTTCGAGGAGCGCACCAAGGGCGCGTCCAAGATGAGCCTGAAGGTGCAGCTGGAGTCCGCGGCCATGCCGTGGAAACTGCTGTTCGGTCGCGCTGTCTGACTAACTGCCGGGGCGGCTTTCGGGCCAGTGGAGCAGCGTGTCCACGAACAGTTGCCGGACCTGCTCCACCTCGGCGTCCATATCGGCCGGATCCCAGCCGCTGACATCGATCGGCGGTAGGACGGCCACGTCCACGACGCCTTTGCGCACCACGGCCGAATTGCGCCACGTTATTTCGCCGGCATTCCGGATCACCACCGGAATCACCGGCACGCCCGCCTGCCGGGCAATGTGGAACGCGCCCTTCTTGAACGGCCCTATGCGCGGGGTCAGGGATCGGGTGCCCTCGGGCGCGATCACGACCGACAGTCCGCCGCGCAGGGTGTCGACGACGGGTTCCAGCGCGGCCTTGGCGGCCGCGGTGTCGGCGCGGTCGATGAAGGTCACCTCGACGAAGCGCATGAGGGGACCGAAGATCGGGTTCTTGGTGATCTCCCGCTTCGCGATGCCGGTGAATCCGGTGCCCAGCACCTCGGCCAGCACCACGATGTCGAACTGGCTCTGGTGGTTGAAGATGAACACGGCCGGGCGTGGGGCGCGGGCGTTCCCGGCGCCCACCACACGGACCTTCACTCCGGTGCCGCGCAGGGTGGTGTCCGCGGCGTAGGTCATCATCGAATCCGCCATCTGGCGGCGCTGTTTCGTGTGCGCCTTGGCGGCCACGCCGAACAGGGCCCCGCCCAGCAGACCGGTGAATCCGGCCAGGGTACGGGCGTAGTCGGTGGCCCCGGGCGCTTGCCGGGGCCGGAAATGCAGCACCGGCCAATCCTTTTCGGCCGCCTCCAGCACGACGCGCGGATCCGGGTTCACCGCCACCGGGTGCCCGGCGGTCTGCAGTAGCGGCAGGTCGGCGGCGCTGTCGGCGTAGGCCCAGCTCTGGGTGAGGTCGATGTCGTGGGTGATGGCGAAGCGGCGCACGGCGTCGGCTTTGCCGTTGCGCCACAGCGGCTTTCCCTCCACGTGCCCGGTGAGCACGCCGTCCTGGACGGCCATGGCGGTGCACAGGACGTGCGGGACGCCGAGTTCCTCGGCCACCGGCCGCACCTGGTAGCAGGTGACCGAGCTGATCAGCACCAGCGTGTGCCCGGCCGCCTCGTGTTCGCGCACCAGCCGCCAGGCCTCCGGATAGATGTGCCCGTACACGCTGCGCGCGAACGCCTGTCGCCCGAGTTGGGCCAGCTCGTCCTCGGCTGTCCCGGCCCAGCTGTGCATCACCGATTGCAGGAAGCGCTCGTACTCGCCCTCGCTGCGCGCCCCGCGAATGCTGCCGAGCAGGGTGGCGGTGAGCGCGCCCTGGGTGCTGCTGCGCCGCAGCAGTCGCCGGGGCAGCGGCGGCGGGTTGAATCCGTGCACGACGGTGCCGCCGAAGTCGAAAATCGCTGCGACGCGCGGTCCTTGCGGTCCGGTGCGCACGGCTTCGAGGGCCGCGCCGAGATCCTGTGCGCCGACCGGGCGCTGGGTGACGCCGACGCCGGGCCGGAGCGGCAGTGCGGGCCGGCCCGCGCCGATCCCCCGGACCCGGTGTGTCATAGCGCTTCCAGGCGGTTGGAGGGGTCGAGGGTGGCGGCCCGGGAGATGCGCTGGCCGATGGCGCGCAGTTCGGCGGCGAAGCTGCTGCGGCGGGCGGCCAGATCGGCGGGATCGTCGGAGGGGGTGAGCAGGCCGTGGTTGTCGGCGAGTTTGATCGCGCTGCCGAACAATTCGGAGGACACCGATTCGGGGCTGTGCAGCCGCTGTTGCAGCAGCATCTGTTTGCCGACCTGCAGGCATTCGTCGATGAGGGCCTTCTTGTCGACCTCGGCGACCGGGTCGCGGGCGGCCAGCCGTTCGGCCACCACCAGTTGCGCGTCGAAGAAGGAGCGCAGCACCCGGTGCGCCATCATGAACCCGGATTCGGCCAGCCGGGCCAGGATGTCGGAGCCGACGGTGCCCGCGGCGGTGCGCTGATGCCAGTCGTGGTCCATCAGCAGCATTTCCGCGGTGAGCTGGCTGGTGAATTCGGCCCGCTCCGGGAAGAAGAATTCGAACTTGAGCAGGTCGCGCAGCCGGAAGGCGGCCTCCCAGCCGACCCGGAGCTGATCGCCCTCGGGCGCCTCGACGGCGGTGAGGATGGACAGTTCGAGGATGGCGCGGTTGACGAACCAGTGCACGGCGCTGTTGCGATAGAACGCGGCCTCCAGGTGTGCCCCGGCATTGATGGCGTACACCGGTTCCAGCCCGCCGCGGTACACGGTGACCACAGTGGCGACGGTCAGCTGTTCGAGCACCACGGCCAGCCCGTGATCGTCGCGCAGCGCGTCGAGTTCGCCGCTGGGCAGGTTCCGGCGCTGGATGTAGCCGAGCACGGGCGCGATGGCGGCGCGCAGTTCGCCGCGGGTGAGGGCGCGCTCGTGCACGCCCAGCAGCACCAGGGTGGTGAGGGCGTTGACGGTGATCGGGGTGACGTCGTTGATGCCGACGGCGACCTCGAAGGCCAGCCGCTGCACGGCCAGGTGCTCGAGTTCGAGGCTCCGCTCGGGAGGCGGATTCGGGTGGACCGTCAGCGGATCGCCGTTCACGGCCAGCCGGTCGCGGGCCGAGAGCGGGGTTCCGAAGCGCACGTACACGCGCCCGGCCGAGTGCTGCTGGTTGCGCACGTAGCGGGCCAGCCAGGTCAGGCCCTCGGGTTGTTTACGGCCGCCGGTCTGTTCGAGGGCGATGGCCCCGATCTCGTTGAGCCGCTCGTAGGTGATGGATACCGGCACCAGCATGACGTCGTCGATGCGTTTCGAACGCAGCGCGGCCGCAAGGTAATTCAGCAGTCCGTAGCGGGGCGGCCGGAGTTTGCCGGTGCGGGTGCGCCCGCCCTCGAAGTACCACTCCAGGTTGAAGCGTTTGGTGAGCAGGTAGGCGAAGTACTCCTCGACGACCGCCTTGTACACCTCGTCGTCGCCGAAACTGCGGCGGATGAACACGGTTCCGGTGCGCCGCGCGATGGGCCCGATCGGCCAGAACTTGAGGTTGGCTCCGCCGACCACGTGGTTGGGCGGAAAGTCGTTGCGCGCCAGGATGTCCCCGAGCACGAAGGCGTCCACGTAGGACCGGTGCGAGGGCAGGAAGACCAGCGGGTAGCGCCGGTTGAGCGAGCGCAGCCGGTCCAGCCCGGACTCGTCGGCATCGACCTTCCAGGTGGAGGCGTGCACGGGCCGCATGGCCTGGGTGAACAGGTCCGACACCAGCCGGCTCTGTGCCGCGACGAGTTCGCGCAGGCCCTTCTCGGCCCGCCGGTACACCTCGCGCGCGGGCACACCGGTCTCCTCGGCGATGGCGTCGAGCCGCCGCAGGAATTCGGGCGAGTCCAGGATTTCCTCGACCACCAGCCGCGGCACCTTGTACCGGTCGCCGATGACGGCGCGTTCGGCGCGTTCCAGGGCGACGATGCCGGCGCGCACGATGGCCCGCCCGAAAGCGTCGGGCGCACCGGCGGATCCGGGATTGTTGGCGCGCAGCTCGCTGAGCCGGGCGGGTTGCCCGGTCAGCACCAGGTGCCGGTCGGGGGCCTTGCTGAGTAGCCGCCGCTGCATGAGCCGGTTGGGTTTGCGCGGGTTGGTGAGGGTGAGCAGATCGCTGAAGGTGGTGCGGCGCACGCCGTCTCGCTCGGGCGGCAGCCACAGCACCCGGACCGGCACCACCAGCGGATCGTCGCTGCGCCCGACCAGCCGGGCGGTGACGGCCGCGGGGTCGAGGTCGAGCTGGGTGACGGGGGCGGCGGTGCCGAACTCCTGGGTGATGCCGCCCTCGGCCAGCCAGTGTCCGACGAGGGCGCGCTCCACCGGGGAGGCGGCGTCGACCAGGGCGACCACGGACTGCGGAGCGGTGAGCGCGGCTTCGGGGAGCCGGCTGTCATGATCGAGCATTCTGGTTACCTCCGCATGAGCCGCTGCGATCCATTGAAGCCCAAACGTGCGGCGTCGGTCGGTAGGTCGGGCAATTCCCCGGTCGGGACGTGGGTTTCGGGGCGGCGCGGGGCGTCGTGACGCAGGTCGCGATCGACCCCTCCCCACTCTGGGAAAGGTAATGCTAACCTCACTCTTCAAGTTAGGTAAGCATAACCTTGGAGGTCTGGTGTCGGTCGCTGACGAACGGGTACGGCTCGAGGGGGAGCAGCGGTGGGGCGAACACGTCACCGATCCGGTCGCGGCGGTCACCGCGCTCGCGGCGGCGGATCGCTTCGGTGAATACGTGGTGTACGAGCGGCCCGGCGAATGGGTGTTCGCGGCTGACCCGCTGGGCGGCGTCGAGCTGGACGCGAACGAACTGCGGGTGAGCTGGGACGGGCGCACCACCGCCGGGCCGTGGACGGGGAATCCGGCGCAGGCCGTCGACGGCGCGCTGGCCGCACTGCCGCTGGACGGCCGGAATGCGTTCGGGTGGATCGGATTCGAGTTCTGCGCCTGGTCGCTGGGCGCGACCGCGCACGTGCACCCGCGAGCGACGCTGGCGCACCTGATGATTCCGCGCATCGAGGTACGCGTCGACGCCTCGGGGGTACGGGTGTCGGGTGCGACGCCGTCCGAGACCGGCGACATCCACGCGCTGATCGCGGCCGCGCAGGACACGCCGCTGCCGGTCGCGCACCCTGTCGACGTCACCGTGGATCCCACGGGCTACCGGGACCGGGTGGCCACCGGCGTCGCCGAGATCCGGGACGGCAAGTACCAGAAGGTGATTCTGTCGCGGAAGGTGGAACTGCCCTTCGCGGTGAACATTCCGGCCACCTACCGGCTGGGCCGCGTGCACAACACCCCGGCGCGCTCGTTCCTGTTGCGGCTGGGCGGGCTGGAGGCCGCGGGCTTCAGCCCGGAACTCGTCGCGGCCGTGGACGGGGACCGGGTGGTCACCACCGAGCCGCTGGCCGGGACCCGGGCCTTCGGGCGCGGCGGCGAGGTCGATCTGGCCGCCCGCGCCGACCTGGTGCGGGATCCGAAAGAGATTGTGGAGCACGCCATTTCGGTGCAGACCTCGTTCGCCGAGATCGCGGCCGTGGCGGAGCCGGACACCACCGCGGTCTCGGACTTCATGGCCGTGCGTGAGCGCGGCAGCGTGCAGCACCTGGCCTCCACGGTGCGCGGGCGGCTCGCGGCCGACCGCAGCCCGTGGGACGCGCTGGAGATGCTGTTCCCGTCGGTCACCGCCTCCGGGATTCCCAAGGCCGCGGGCGTCGATGCGGTGTTCCGCCTCGACCACGATCCGCGCGGCCTGTATTCCGGTGCGGTGGTGACGGTTTCACCCGACGGTGCGCTGGAGGCGACGCTGGTGCTGCGCGCGGTCTACCAGACCGGCGCGGGCGCGTGGCTGCGCGCGGGCGCGGGCGTGGTCGGGCAGTCCCGGCCCGAACGCGAATTCGAGGAGACCTGCGAGAAACTCGGGAGCGTCGCGCCGTACGTGGTGCGCGCTTGAGCGTCAGACGCCGAACTCGACCCCGGTCAACCGCTCGGACAGCTCCCAGAGCTGCCGTGCGGTCTTCTCGTCGTGGGAGGCGGCATTGGAGCCGACCTTGGCGGGGTGGCCGCGCCAGTTGAACCGGTCCGGCCCGTAGTAGCCGCCCGGTTCGACCGCGGCGGTGGCGGCGTACAGCGTTGGGAGAGCGCCCATCTCGGCGCTCTGCGCCACCAGCCGATTGCCGAGCCCGACGATCTGCTCCAGCAGGTTCTGGGTCTCCGAGCTGATCTCGGTGGCGGCATAGCCCGGGTGCGCGGCCACCGACAGCGTGGGCGAGCCGGTGAGCGTCAGCCGCCGCTGCAGCTCGTAGGTGAACAGCAGCAGCGCCAGCTTGGACTGCGCGTACGCGCCGAAGCGGGAGTAGGCGCGCCGCTCCCAGTTCAGGTCCTCCAGATCGATACGGCCGATGAAGTGGGTGATGCTGGAGGTGTTCACCACCCGCTCCGAAATCCGGTCCAGCAGTATGCCGGTCAGCGCGAAGTGGCCCAGATAGTTGGTGCCGATCTGCAATTCGAAGCCATCGGTGGTGCGCTGTTTCGGCACCGCCATCACCCCGGCGTTGTTGATGAGGACATCGGCGCGCTCGACACCCGCGGCGAAGGCGCGCACCGAGGCCAGGTCGGCCAGGTCGAGCTGGCGGATCTGCACGGTCCCGGGCATGGTCCGGGCCACGGCCTGCGCCTTGATCTCATTGCGACAGGCCATGATCACCTGGGCGCCGGCGGCGGCCAGGGCCCGCGTGGTGGCCTCGCCCAGGCCGCTGGTCGCGCCGGTGACGATCACGATCCGACCGGTCTGGTCAGGAATATCCGATGTGTTCCACCCGCCCATGGCTGAACCCTAGGGCGTGTGGCTCAGTAGCGCGCGGCGAGGGCCTTCTTGTCGATTTTGCCGACCGCGGTGACCGGCAGGACGTCGGCCTGCCGCAATACATCCGGGAGCTTGTAGGTGGCCAGGCCGCGCTCGGTCAGGAAGGCCTTGACGGCGGCCAGTGACGGCAGGTCGCCCGCGGTCACCAGGACCACGCAGACCTTCTCGCCGAGCGCCGGATCGGGCAGGCCCACGGCGGCCGCGTGCCGGACGCCCGGATAGGCGAGCAGGTGTTCCTCGAGCTCGTCACAGGAGATGTTCTCGCCGCCGCGATTGATGACGTCCTTGATGCGGCCCGACACGATCAGGTGGCCGCTGGGCAGGCGGCGCACCAGATCGCCGCTGCGGTAGTAGCCGTCCGGGGTGAAGGCGCGCGAATTGTGTTCGGGGGCACGGTAGTAGCCGCGCAGGGTGTAGGGGCCGCGGGTGAGCAGCTCGCCCTCCTCGCCGTCTTCGACGTCGTCGCCCCGCTCGTCCACCACGCGGACCTCGTCGGCGGAAGAGAGGGGGCGGCCCTGGGTGGTGCAGACCAGTTCGTCGGAGTCCTCGGCGCGGGTGTAGTTGAGCAGGCCCTCCGCCATGCCGAACACCTGTTGCAGCCGCACGCCCAGGGCGGGGACGACATCGCGGGCGTTGACCTCGGCCAGCTTCGCGCCGCCGACCTGGAGCAGGCGCAGCGAGGACAGGTCGGCGTCCTCCCACTCCACTGCCGCGCACCAGAGCTGGGCCAGCGGCGGCACCACCGCGGTGACGGTCACGCGGTGGCGTTCGATGGCGGCGAAGGCGCTCTCCGGGCTGGGGTCGGTGACGAAGGCCATGGCGCCGCCGGTGGCCACCGTGCCGAGCACGCCGGGGCAGGCCAGCGGGAAGTTGTGGGCGACCGGGAGGGTCGCGAGATAGACGTCGTCCGGGCCGAGCTCGCAGACCTCGGCGCTGGCCTTCGCGTTGTAGACGTAGTCGTCGTGGGTGCGGGCGATGAGCTTGGGCAGGCCGGTGGTGCCGCCGGAGACCAGCATGAGCGCGATATCGGAGGCGTCGACCTCCGGCAGCGAATCGCCGTCGGCGGGAATGGAATTCAGGTCGGTGAACGGGCCGGGGTCGCCGAGCACCAGGACGTGCCGCAGGGCCGGGACGTGCGCGCTCACCTCGGCGGCGAGGGTGCGGTAGTCGAAGTCGGCGAGCCGGTCCGCCGTCACGTAGCCGACCGCGCCGGAAAGCCTTGTCAGATGCTCGATCTCGGCGCGCCGGTGGGCGGGCAGGGTGAGCACGGGGATGATCCCGGCGCGCAGCAGGCCGAACAGCACCGGAACGAACTCGGGGACATTGGGCAGCTGCAGCACGACCCGGTCGCCCGGCCGGATGCCCAGGGTGAGGAAGCCGTGCGCCATCCGGTCGGCCGCCAGATCGAGCGCCGCGTAGGAGGTCTCGGTGTCGCCCAGCAGCGCCGGTCGGCCGGGCCACTGCCGGGCCGCGTCGCGCAGGAGTTCGCCCAGCGGCCGGCCCGCCCAATATCCGGCCCGCCGGTACTGCTCGGCCAGGTCGTCGGGGAACGGGACGAAGCCGTCGCGGTGGTCCGTGGCGGGCTTTGCGGTCGATGTCTCCGCGGATGCGGTCGATGTCACAGCTCTGACCTCTGGCTAGTAAGGGTGGCCTTGCATAGGTTAGGCAACCCTATCTCAATGGGTTACGCTGCTGTCGAACGACATCCGAATTCCGGATCGGCAGCCGCCATCCCTCCCCTCGAACAAGGAGTACCAGCGGAAATGGAGTCACCCCAGGGGCCAGCGGCGAGCATCGCCCGGGACGAGATCCGCACCGCCGTCGCCGGCCACCTCGGCCTCGACCCGGTCGCCGTCCCCGACCACGCCGACCTCATCGAGCTCGGCCTCGACTCCATCCGCACCATGAAACTCGCGGGTTCCTGGCGCAAACGCGGCCTGGCCGTCAACTTCGCCCAACTCGCCGCCGAACCCACGGTCGCCGCCTGGCACCGCCTCCTCGGCGGGGCGGAATCGAATGACCCGGCGGACGATGTGCTTGCGGCCGCGAGCGAGAAGCCGGATGACGGAAGTCCGTTCGGGCTGGCACCGATGCAGCACGCGTACTGGGTCGGGCGGGGCGAGGGGCAGGAGCTCGGGGCGGTCGCGGCGCATCTCTATGTCGAGTTCGACGGGGCCGGGGTGGACCCGGAGCGGCTCCGGGCGGCGGTCGAGGGGCTGGTGCGGCGGCATCCGATGTTGCGGACGCGGTTCCTGCCCGACGGGACCCAGCAGACGCTGGAGCGGCCGGGCCGGGATGTCTGGAGTGTCACCGATCTGCGCGCGGCCGACGCCGAATCGGTGGAGCGGACGCTGGAGGCGTTGCGGGAGCGCCGGACTCATCAGCTGATGGCGGTGGAGGACGGCCAGGTCGTCGATATCGCGCTGACCCTGCTGCCGGACGGGCGCACCCGGCTGCACCTGGATGTGGACATGCTCGCGGCCGACGCCATGAGCTACCGGATCCTGGTGGCCGACCTGGCGCGGCTCTATCACGGCGAGCAGCTGCCGCCACAGCACTACACGTTCCGGCAGTACCTGGCCGAACATGCCGGTCCCGCACCGGAACACGCCGCCGATCGCGAGTGGTGGCAGCAGCGGCTCGCGGATCTGCCGGGTGCGCCGGAACTGTCGGGCGCCTCCGAGGTCCAGGAGCAGGCGCACACCGTGCGGCTGCATCGGTGGCTGTCGCCGGAGGCCAAGGCGCGGATGTTCGCGGCGGCGCATGCGCGGGGGGTCACCCCCGCGATGGCGTTGGCGTCGGTGTTCGCCGAGACCATCGGCGGGTGGTCGGCGCAGCGGCGGTTCCTGCTGAATCTGCCGCTGTTCCATCGGGAACCGGTGCATCCGCAGGTGGACGGGGTGGTGGGCGACTTCACCTCCTCGGTGTTGCTGAAGGTCGATGTGACCGAGCCGGCTACCGTCACCGACCGGGCCCGCGCCCTGCAGCGTGAATTGCATGCCGCCGGAGCGCATTCCGGCTACACCGGCCTCGAGGTGCTGCGCGACCTGGGCCGGCTGCGCGGCGAACCGGTGCTGGCCCCGATCGTCTACACCAGCGCCATCAATCTCGGCGAACTCTTCGCCGACCAGGTCACCGCGACCTTCGGCGAGCCGGTCTGGATCATCTCCCAGGGCCCGCAGGTACTGCTCGATGCCCAGGTCACCGAGGTCCGCGGTGGCCTCCTGCTGAACTGGGACGTCCGCGCGGACGCCTTCCCGCCCGCCATGGTCGAGACCATGTTCACCCGCTACATCGACGCCGTCCTGCGCCTTGCGGGCAGTGACGAGCCGGACGTGGAGGTCCGCGACGCGGGGTGGGATGCCGAGGCGGCGGTGCGAATTCCGGTGGAGCAGGCGGTGGTTCGCGCCCGGGTGAATGCCACTGATGGTCCGGTGAGCGGGCGGGCGCTGCACAGTGGGCTGTTCGAGTTCGCCGCCGCGAATCCGGATGCGCCCGCGGTCGTCTGGGAGGACGACCTCGTGGACACGTCCGCCTCCGCAGCACGGGTGCTGACCTATGGCGAGCTGGCCGGGCAGGCGCTCGCGGTGGCGGGTGCGTTGCGTGCGGCGGGGGTGCGGCCGGGTGATGCGGTCGCGGTGCAGTTGCCGAAGGGGCCCGATCAGATCCTGGCCAGCGCGGGTGTGCTCGCGGCCGGCGGCGTGTATGTGCCGATCGGGTTCGATCAGCCCGCGGCGCGCCGGGACGAGATCGTGCGGATCGGTGCCGTGGTGGCAGCGGTGACGGCCGGGGCGGAGGTCACCGGGGTGCCGACGCTGGCGCTGACCGAGGCGCGGCGGTATCCGGAACCGTTGGCCGAGGCCGTGATTCCGGATCCGGAGGCCATCGCGTATGTGCTGTTCACGTCGGGGTCGACGGGGCAGCCGAAGGGCGTGGAGGTGCCGCATCGGGCGGCGATGAACACCATCGACGACCTCAATGAGCGGTTCGGGATCGGCGCTGACGATCGGGCGCTCGCCCTGTCGGCGCTGGAGTTCGACATGTCCGTCTACGACATCTTCGGCCTGCTGAGTGCCGGGGGTGCGGTCGTCGCGCTGGATGAGGGACAGCGCGGCGAGCCGGGGCGGTGGGCCGAAATGATTCGGCGGCATCGGGTTTCGGTGGTCAACTGTGTCCCCAGCCTGCTGGACATGCTGCTCGAGGCGGCGGCCGGGAAGCCTGTGGACAGTGTGCGCATGGTCATTCTCGGCGGCGACTGGGTGGATGTGGCGCTGCCCGGACGGCTGGCCGCGGTGGCCCCGGACTGCCGGTTCGCCGGATTGGGCGGGGCCACCGAGACCGCGATCCACTCCACCATCTGTGAAGTGGTGAATGCCGAAGTGCCGCAGGAGTGGTCGGCCGTCCCGTACGGCACTCCGCTCCGCAATGTGCGCTGCCGGGTGGTCGGGCCCTCGGGGCAGGACTGCCCGGACTGGGTCACCGGCGAGCTGTGGATCGGCGGGGCGGGCGTGGCCGCCGGATACCGTGGCGACCCCGAGCGGACCGCCGACCGGTTCGTCACCCACGAGGGCCTGAACTGGTACCGCACCGGCGATCTGGCGCGGTACCTGCCGGACGGCTGCCTGGAGTTCCTGGGCCGCGCCGACCATCAGGTCAAGATCCGCGGGTATCGCGTGGAACTCGGCGAGGTGGAGAGCGCTCTGCGCGCCCTGCCGGGCGTACGGCACGCCATCGCGGCGGTGATCGGCGCGGCCGCACCGAAACTCGCGGCGGTCGTGGTGGCGGGCGAGGGCGTCACCCTCGAGGTCCC
This sequence comes from Nocardia sp. NPDC059229, assembly GCF_042754165.1. Taxonomy (NCBI): domain Bacteria; kingdom Bacillati; phylum Actinomycetota; class Actinomycetes; order Mycobacteriales; family Nocardiaceae; genus Nocardia; species Nocardia sp. NPDC059229. Next base: position 88,757 of record NZ_JBHZAK010000005.1, on the reverse strand, counting down.
GGCCCTGCTGGCGGCCGCCGCGGACCTGCTGCCCGCCTACATGATTCCGTCCCGGGTCGACCTGCTGGGCGAGCTGCCCTTCACCTCGAACGGCAAGCCGGACCGCAAGGCCATCGCGACCCTGCTGGCCGCGGATGAGCGGGACGGCGAATTCGTCGCTCCCCGAACCGATATCGAGCGCGCGGTGGCCGACATCGTCGCCACGGTGCTGGGCCGCGAGCGGGTCGGCGTGACCGACGACTTCTTCGCCCTCGGCGGCGATTCGGTGCTGGCGACCGCGGTCGTCGCCCGCGTGCGGGATTGGCTGGATTCCCCGGACACCGTGGTCGCCGACTTCTTCGCGGCCCGCACGGTCGCGGGACTGGCCCGCCGCCTGCTGGATCGCGAGGAGCGCGCCGGCGCGGCCGGCCGGCTGGACGAGGTGGCCCGCCTCTACCTGGAGGTGGCCGCCATGTCCGACGACGAGGTCCTCGCCCTGTCCTGACCGCCGGCCGGTACTGGATCCGACCCGGGAATCCGTCACCGCCGCTCTCGGTGACGGTGGCCTCGGTGTCCGCGGCGGTCGCAATGTCAGATCAGCACCAGAACGTCGGATCAGCACCAGAACGTCGGATCAGCACAGAACGCCCAGCAAACCCGGGAGTATCAGGGTGTCCATGGTCGCGGAAGCTACCGCTCGGGCAGGTCGAAGGTTCGACGGCGAGGCGGACACGCCGCGCCGGAGCGCCCGAGGTAGGCGTCGGCAAATTCCGAATCCGGGAGCGGTTCGCGCCGAGATCAGACGAGCACGCCCCCGCGCCCCTAGACTCGACCTCGTGAGTGGTTGGGACATCTCCGACATCCCCGATCAGGCGGGCCGGACGGTCATCGTGACCGGCGCCAACAGCGGGCTGGGCGCGGTCACCGCGCGTGCGCTCGCCGGCGCCGGGGCGCGCGTGATCATGGCGTGCCGCAATGAGGTCAAGGCGCGGGCCGTCGCCGACGAGATCGGCCCCAATGCCCAGGTGCGCCGGCTGGATCTGGCCGACCTGACCTCGATCCACGAGTTCGCCGACTCCGTCGACGGCGCCGACGTGCTGATCAACAATGCGGGCGTGATGGCGGTGCCGTTCAAGCGCACCGCCGAGGGCTTCGAAATGCAGATCGGCACAAACCATCTCGGTCATTTCGCGCTGACCGGGCTGCTGCTGGACAAGATTCGCGACCGGGTGGTCACGCTCTCCAGCGGCATGCACGCCATCGGCCGCATCGACCTCGAGGATCTCAACTGGGAGCGGCGCTCCTATCAGCGCTGGGCCGCCTACGGGCAGTCCAAGCTGGCCAATCTCATGTTCGCGCGGGAACTGCAGCGCCGTCTGACGGCCGCCGGATCCACCAAGGTGTCGGTGGCCGCGCATCCCGGCTACGCCGCCACCGAGCTGCAGGGGCACACCGAATCCCTGTACGACACGCTCATGTCCATCGGCAACCGGCTGTTCGCGCAGAGCGCCGAAATGGGCGCACTGCCAACGCTGTTCGCCGCCACCTCGGAGGTCGAGCCGGGTGGCTTCTACGGCCCGACCGGGCTGCGCGGCATGCGCGGCTACCCCGGGCCCAGCACCTCCACCGCCGCCTCCAAGGACGAGGTGATGGCGCGGCGGCTGTGGGAGCTGTCCGAGCAACTGACCAAGGTCACCTATCCGTTCGTTCGCCGCTGACCCGGAGGCCGGAGAACTGATGAGCATTCCATTCGACCGGCGGGATCAGCTCGACAAGATCCAGCAGGGACTGCTGCCGGGTGAACAGATCCTGGCCGTGTACGACGCCATCGGGGTGGGCACCGGCTTCCTGGGGATCACCGACCGGCGGGTCGTCATCCAGGACAACTCGTTCGTCGGGAAGAAGATCGCCATCACGAGCATCCCGTACGCGCGGATCTCCAGCGTCAGCATCCTGACCAACAAGTCGTTCGCGGGACAGTTCTTCTCCTCCGGGCACATCGCCATCAGCACCGGGCACCACACCTACGAGGTGGAGTTCCGGGGCGACGAGAAGACCCGCCACGTGCACGATGTGATCCTGCACTACATCCTGCGCTGACCTGGTTCGTCCCAGTATTTGGGATGTTGGTCCCATCGATGGTGTTCCACGCCACAGGCGCGATTCGGGATCTCTGGTACAGTCCGGTGCATGCAGCGTGTGTATTTCTGGTTTAGCCAGCCGGCCCCGGGTGGGTCGCGCGGCGTGAACCTGCGCTGACATCCTCCACCCCGAGCCGGACGAGAACAGACCGGCTCGAAGGGGTTTCGAACAACTCTCCGTGGGTCGGCCTGGGACAGGAAACCAACCCATGACTACCACCGCCGATCTCGAACGGCATGCCGATCTGGACGATCAGCGCACGCTCAGCGTGAGCCCGCTGCGGTCGCCCCGTGAGATCCGTGCCGCCCACCCGATCGACGACACCCTCGCCGACACCGTGCGCGCCGGCCGCAAGGCCACCGTCGACGTGCTCAACGGCTCCGACGACCGCCTGATGGTGATCGTCGGCCCGTGCTCGGTGCACGATCCCGACGCCGCCATGGACTACGCCCGCCGGCTCGCCGCCAAGGCCGCCGAGCTGGACGACCGGCTGCACGTGGTGATGCGCGTCTACTTCGAGAAGCCGCGCACCACGCTGGGCTGGAAGGGTCTCATCAACGACCCGCACCTGGACGGCAGCTTCGACATCAACACCGGCCTGGACCTGGGCCGTCGCCTGCTGGTCGACATCACCGCGCTGGGGCTGCCGGTGGCGTGCGAGTTCCTGGACCCGATCACCCCGCAGTACATCGCGGACCTGGTCGCCTACGGCGCGATCGGCGCGCGGACCGCGGCCAGCCAGGTGCACCGGCAGCTGTCCTCGGCGCTGTCCATGCCGGTCGGCATCAAGAACGGCACCGACGGCGACGTGCAGGTCGCGGTGGACGGCGTGCGCGCCGCGGCCGCCTCGCACGTCTTCCCCGGCACCGACCTGGACGGGCGTTCCGCGCTCATCCGCACCGCGGGCAACCCGGACTGCCACGTCATCCTGCGTGGCGGCAGCAACGGCCCCAACTTCGACGCCGCCTCCTGCGCGGAAGCCCTGCTGCGCCTGGAGAAGTCGTCGCTGCCGCAGCGGCTGGTCGTGGACGCCTCGCACGGCAACTCCAACAAGGACCACAACAAGCAGATCGATGTCGTCACCGATCTCGCCGAGCGCATCGCGGCGGGCGAGCACACCGTGGTCGGTCTCATGATGGAGTCCTTCATCGTGGCGGGCCGCCAGGACCTCACCCTCGGCCACCCGGAGGCGCTCACCTACGGGCAGTCCATCACCGACGCCTGCATCGACTGGGACACCACCGCGGCCCAGCTCGACCGGCTCGCCGACGCCGTCACCCGCCGCCGCGAGGCCCGCGGCTAACCGGCCCGGCCATCTGACCAGCACCCGCTCGTTGCGAGTTCACCTCGCACGGAACGAGTCCGGCGTGCACACTGTGTTCGGCGCACACCCAGTCCGGCGGGTGTGCGCCGAACCTGTTTCCGGGTGTGTCAGACACCCGCGGGCCAGTGCGGGCTGGGCGTCGCGGGGTCGTCGCGCAGGCGGCCCGCCACCCAGGTGTCGCGGCGGACGCCGCGCTGGAGCGAGCCGCCGCGCAGCAGTCCCTCGTAGTGGTAGCCGGCGCGGCGGGCCACCGCCGCGGAGGCGTGATTGCCGACGAAGGCGCGCCACTCCAGCCGCTCGAAGGCCAGCCCGGCAGGATCCAGACCCGCCGCGGTGACCAGGAGCGCGGCCCGGGTCATCAGGCCCTCGCCGCGGGCGGCGGGGGTGAGCCAGAAGCCGATCTCGGCGGTGTCCTCGTCCCGGCGGCGATTGGGCACGGTCAGGCCGATCATGCCGACCACCGGCCCGTCCGCGGCGCGGCGCAGCGCCCAGGTGGGGCTGCGGGTGGCCCAGCCCGGGCCCACGATGTCGTAGATGAACTTCTCGGCGTCGGCGCGGTGATAGGGGACCGGCATGGTGGTCCAGGCGCCGATGGACGGTTCCTGACACAGGGCCGTGATGGCGTCGATGTCGGAAACTGCGGGCGGCGACAGCCGGACCACGCCGTCGGAGAGGAATTCCGCGTCCATGCGGTCATGCTGTCACGGAAACGTGCGCGGGCACAGCGGGTTCTGGCCACCGGGGCGGTGCGGAGGCTGTCGGAGCCCGGCCGTAGGATCGATCCGATGGTTGCCGCTCTCCTTGCCGACTTGTTCGAAACGCATCGGCCGCATCTGCTCTCGGTGGCCTACCGGCTCACCGGCAGCGTCAGCGACGCCGAGGACGCGGTACAGGAGAGCTGGCTGCGGCTCGCGGTGGCCCGCCAATCCGAGATCGAGGATCTGCGCGCCTGGCTCACCACGGTGGTCGGCCGCATCTGCCTGGACCGGTTGCGCAGCGCCGCGGTCCGGCGGGAAAAGTATGTGGGGCAATGGCTCCCGGAGCCGGTCGTCAGCGCGGTGACGCCCTCCAGCACCCCCGACCCGCTGGCGGCCGTGGTGCGCAAACAGGAATTCCGCTTCGCCGCCCTCGTGGTGCTGGACACGCTGACCCCGCCGCAGCGCGTGGCATTCGTTCTGCACGACGGCTTCTCGGTGCCGTTCAGCGAAATCGCCGACATCCTGGGCATTTCCGTGGACTCCGCGCGACAGCTGGCCACCCGGGCCCGCAAGGCGGTGGCGGCCGCGCCCGCCCCGGTCACCGACGACGAGCACAATGCCGCGGTGCAGCGACTGCTCGCCGCGCTGGGCAGCGGCGACGTCGACGCCATCGTGGCCGCGCTGCACCCGGACGTGCGTACCGTGGGCGACGGCGGTGGCGCCGTGTCCACCGCCATCAATGTGGTTGCGGGCGTGGACAAGAACGTCCGCCTCTGGCTGGGCCTGTGGCGCCGATTCGGGCTCTTCGACGCCGAGCACATCGGACCCGCCCGGCAGCTCGAACCGGTGCTGGTCAACGGGCAGTGGGGAATCCTCGCGCACGCGATCCCGGCCGAGAACGGGTCCGCCGGGAACCCACAGCGCGTGTACGCCTTCACCGTGCGCGAGGGCCGGGTGTGGGGCGTCTACGACGTGGTGAACCCCGCCAAGCTGACGGGTATCCGGCTGCCGCAGTGAACCGCGGCCCGTCGCTGTGAGGTAATTCACCGTCGCGGGCCGTTTTCGCCGATGGATTAGGCTCCGGACATGCCGCGCATTCCCACCGTCGCCCGACTGCAGCCCTTCGCGTCGACGATCTTCGCCGAGATGACCGAGCTCGCCGTGCGCCACGGCGCGGTCAACCTCGGTCAGGGTTTCCCGGACAGCGACGGCCCCGCGGGCATGCTCGAGGTGGCGCGGCAGGCCATCGCCGACGGGTTCAACCAGTACCCGCCCGGCCGCGGCGTGCTCGTCCTGCGGCAGGCCATCGCCGCCGACCGGGCCCGCCGCTACGGCACCCACTACGACCCGGACACCCAGGTGCTGGTCACCGTCGGCGCCACCGAGGCCATCGCGGCCACCGTCCTCGGACTGGTCGAACCCGGCGAGGACGTGGTGCTCATCGAGCCCTACTACGACTCCTACGCCGCCGCCATCGCGCTGGCCGGGGCGCGGCGCCGCACCGCGCGGCTGGTGCCCGACGGCGACGGCTTCGCCCTCGACCTGGACAGCCTGCGCGCCGCCATCACCCCGAAAACCCGGCTGCTGCTGCTGAATTCGCCGCACAACCCGACCGGGACCGTGCTCTCGCGTGCCGACCTCACCGCCATCGCGGACATCGCCATCGAACACGACCTGTACGTCATGTCGGACGAGGCGTACGAGCACCTCTACTACGACGGGCACGAGCACATCAGCCTGTCCACCCTGCCCGGCATGTTCGAGCGCACCATCGTGATCTCCAGCGCCGCCAAGACATTCAGCGTCACCGGCTGGAAGATCGGCTGGGCCTGCGCGCCCGCGCCGCTGCTGGACGCGGTGCTCGCCGCCAAGCAGTTCCTCACCTTCGTCGGCGGCGGGCCGTTCCAGCCCGCGGTCGCGCACGCGCTGAACACCGAGCAGCGGTGGGTGGCCGCGCTGCGGGACACGCTGTCGGAGAAGCGACTTCGGCTCTCGGCCGCGCTCGCCGACGCCGGGTTCGGCGTGAAGCGCAGTGACGGCACCTATTTCGTGTGCGCCGACATCACGCCGCTGGGCGCGACCGACGCCTACGCCTTCTGCAAGGAGCTGCCCGAACGCCTCGGCGTGGCCGCGGTGCCGGTGAGCGTCTTCGCCGACGACAAGGCCGCCTGGAACCACCTGGTGCGCTTCACCTTCTGCAAGAAGGAGGAGACCATCGCCGAGGGTGTCCGCCGCCTGCGCGCGGGCCACACCGCCGACGTTATCCGCTGACGCCGGACTTCGGAATGCGGCAGCGCGCCGTACGGTTGTGAGGCGTTGTCGGCCCCGGCGGCCACCTCGCCTGGTACGGCAACCTCGGCGGCGCCGCCGAACTCCGCTTCGACGACTTGAACTGACGGCGCCGATCCGGCTGTGCGTGATTTCCGGGTTCGGGGTCCAGATGGTGGTGAGTGGACCGCGACAACGGGTGGGTGGGGCTCGGAGAATTGGCCGGGTGATCGAGACGAGTGCGGTGCTGGGGGTGGCCGCGGCGGCGCTGGGGCTGGTGCTCACGCCGGGGCCGAACATGATGTATCTGGTGTCGCGGACCGTGTCGCAGGGGCGGCGGGCAGGGCTGGTGTCGCTGGCGGGGGTGGCGGTCGGGTTCGGGGTGTATCTGGCGGCCGCGACCGCGGGGATCACCGCGGTGTTCGCCATGGTGCCCGCGCTGTATCTGACGCTGAAGGTGGCGGGCGCGGTGTACCTGCTCCATCTGGCGTGGAAGACGTTCCGGCCCGGCGGGGTTTCACTGTTCACGCCGACGGAGCTGCCCGCGGATCCGACACGGCGGCTGTTCACCATGGGTCTCGTCACCAATCTGCTGAATCCGAAGATCGCCATCCTGTACATGGCGCTCATTCCGCAGTTCGTGGTGCCCGCGCACGGGCGGGTGTGGCTGCAGAGCCTCTGCCTGGGCGCGGTGCAGATCAGCATCGCCATCACCGTGAACGGGTTGATCGTGCTCAGCGCGGGCGCCATCTCGACCTTCCTGGCGCGGCGGCCGCTCTGGCTGCGGGCGCAGCGGTTCGTCACCGGCTCGGTGCTCGGCGCCATGGCCGCGCTGGTGCTGTCGGACCGCACCCGCCCGCTTCCGGCCTGACCGGAGCACGGTCGCCGTTGCGGTGGCCCGCCGCGAATTCCCGCGGCGGGCAACGTCTCACGCGCGCAGGCTGCCGGGGTAGAGGAACTCGTCGGCGGGACGGTCGGTGCGGTCGAGCCAGGCGGTGAAGAAGCCATTCAGATCGCGGGGTGTGCGGGTCTGCATGAACGCGCGGAACTCGGGCATGGAGGCATTGCCGTACTTGTGCCCCATGACGAAGTCGCGGACCGCCGGGAAGAAGGCGTCCTCGCCCATGGTGCGGCGCAGCGCGTGCAGGAACAGCGGGCCGCGGTAGTAGACCGAGGTGAATTCGCTGCCCTTGCCGGGGTTCTGGAGCGGGATCTCCCAGAACTTCGGATCGTCATGGTATTTCGCGACGGTCCCCCGGTACTCGGCGTCGACGTCCTTGCCGTCCTTGCGTTCCGGCCACAGGTAGTCGGCGGTGTAGCTGGCGAAGCACTCGTTCAGGCAGACGTCCGACCACTGCTTCACCGACACGGAGTCGCCCCACCACTGATGGGTGATCTCGTGCACCACGGTGTCCAGATCGGTCCAGGGCGCGTAGATGGGCCGGGTCTGGGTCTCCAGCGAGAACTGCAGATCGGTGTCGACGTAGATGCCGCCCCCGGTGTCGAACGGGTACGGCCCGTACAGCTGCTCCTGGAAGTCCAGGATCTCCGGCAGCCGCGACTCCACCTCCCTGGCCTTCGACGCGTCCGGCGCGAACGCGCTCAGCAGTGGAGTGCCATTGGCGCGCCGCTGTTCCAGGAACTGGAACCGGTCGATGGCGATGGTGGTCAGGTAGCCGACCACCGGCTGGCGCATCTCCCAGGAGACGGTGCGGTCCGCGCCCTGCACGGTGTCGGACACCTTGTCGCCGTTGGACATCACCTCCCACTCCTGCGGCACGGTGGCGTGCAGCGTGAAAGTCGCCTTGTCCAAGGGCGTGTCGTTGAGCGGGTACCAGGCGCTCGCCGAATGCGGTTCGCCCGCAACGAAAGCCCCGCCACTGGGCGAGAACCACCACCCGTCGCCATCGGTGCCGGTGGCCGCGCCCGCATACTGCACCTGCGCGGTGAACGGCAGGCCGGGCAGGAGCGGGATCAGGGGCGTGACGACCAGTTCGTGCTCATCGGTGCGGTCGAACCAGGCCGGCAGCCCGTTGACCGTCACCTTGGAGATCGCCGGCCCGCTGTAATCCAGGTTGAACGTGCGCAGCGCCTGCGTGGCCACCGCGTCGATCCGGGTCGACCCGGTCAGCTGATGGGACGGCGGATCGTAGGAGATGGTGACGTCGTAATGGTCGGCGTGATAGCCGCCATTGCCGTCCATCGGGTAGTAGGGATCGCCCAGCCCGGGCGAGCCGGCGAGCGGGTCACCCGAATCCGCCTGCGCGGGAGCCGCATTCGCGCCCGCCAGCAGTACCGCCCCCACCGCCAGGTACCGCCAGTTCCGCCTCATGCGCTGCACCGACCCCTTTCCGTGATCGACCGCCGACCAGCCCGATGCTAATCGGCGCACCCCTCAGTTACCGGTGCCCGACACGGCGACGCTCGCGCCCAGTCCGATGATCATCACGCCGCCCGCGCCGCCGACCACCTCCAGCCGCTTGGGTGACCGGGCGAACCAGTTCCGCGCGGTACCCGCCAGCAGGGCGTAGACCGAGTCCGAGATCAGCGCGACCACCAGGAACAGCCCGCCCAGGATCAGCATCTGCACCGGGACCGCGCCCGCCTTCGGCGCCACGAACTGCGGCAGCACCGCGGAGAAGAAGATGATGGCCTTCGGATTGGTCAGCCCGACCAGCACCGCCTGGCGCAGTACCCGGCCGTTCTCCATGGGCTCGACCTTCGCCTCGAAGGCCTCGCGCAGCGAACGCCGTTCCCGGACGGCCTGGATGCCCAGGTAGATCAGGTACAGCGCGCCGGCCAGCTTCACGATCGAGAGCGCGATGGCCGAGGCGGCGAGAATGGCGCCGAGCCCGGCGGCCACCAGCCCCAGGACCACCATGACGCCGGCCGAATGGCCCAGCACCGACAGCAGTGCCGCGCGCCGCCCGTAGGTCAGCGCCCGGCCGATCACGAAAAGCACACCGGGACCGGGGATTATGACAATGACAATGGATGCGACGAGAAACGCCAGCACGTTCGCGGCGGGAATCATCCGATCATTCTATTTTCGGCGGCCGCGCCTGTCGCCCTTATTGTTGCCTGTCGCCCGGATTGTTCAGCCGCGCAGTTCTTCCGGCAGCTGCTGCGGGTCCAGCAGCAGGCGCTTGGCGTCCGCGCCGCGCACCTTGGTGGCCAGGTCCAGATTGTCGGTGAGCAGCTTCCACTCCACCTCGTTGATGGCCCCGCGGGCGCGCTCGATGATGTTCAGATCCCGGGTGCCCCAGGCAATGGGCATGGCGCTCACCGACTGCCACAGATCTCCGACCGGGCCGGGCGCGCGGTCCACCCGCACGGTCACCGCGGGCACGCGCTCCCCGGCCCGGGCCCGATGCCCGGGTAGTGAGCGGACCGTGCGGGTCACCAGCGCGTAGCGCGGACCCGCGGTATTCGGCTTGGCCAGATCGACCAGGGCCAGCAGGGTGGCCCCGTTCCCGTGGGTCTCCGACACCACCGCGGGCACCAGATCGCCGGCGGCGTACAGCTTGTCCACCCGGCCCCGATGCGGCGTCCAGTACCCGATGAACAGCGCGGTCACCGCGGCGAGCAGGAACGCCACCGCCAGCAGCCAGGACCAGGGGTGGTTCACCCAGATCAGGAATGCCGTGCCCAGTCCCAGCCCGACGGCCGCGCTGTACGCCCAGATGCGAAGCCGCCGCAGGTACGCGACGACCTCGTTGACCGCCCGGGCATGGTCGCGATCCACCGCGAATTCGAAGCGCCGCACGTGCGTCCCTCCCGCCTTATGGAGGCTCTTCCTCCACTTATCCTATCGTCGGCCCCAGCAGGTCGTCCGCATCGGTGATGCGATAGGCATACCCCTGCTCCGCCAGGAAACGCTGCCGGTGCGCGGCATACTCGGCGTCCAGCGTGTCACGTGCGACCACGGAATAGAAGTGAGCTTGGCCGCCATCGTGTTTGGGGCGCAACAGCCGTCCGAGCCGCTGCGCCTCCTCCTGCCGCGACCCGAACGTGCCCGAAACCTGCACCGCCACCGAGGCTTCCGGTAGGTCGATGGAGAAATTGGCCACCTTCGACACCACCAGCACCGGGATCTCGCCGCGGCGGAAGGCGTCGAAGAGCTCCTCGCGCTCCTTGTTGCGGGTGGAACCCTGGATGACCGGGGCGTTCAGATGCTCGCCCAGCTCGTCCAGCTGATCCAGGTAGGCCCCGATCACCAGGCTCGGCGCGTCCTGGTGCTGGGCCAGAATCGATTCCACCACAGGCAGTTTCGTGCGCGCGGTGGAGCACAGCTTGTAGCGCTCCTCCGGCTCGGCGGTCGCGTAGGCCATGCGCTCGGCGTCGGTCAGGGTGACCCGCACCTCGATGCAGTCCGCGGGCGCGATCCAGCCCTGCGATTCGATGTCCTTCCACGGCGCGTCGTAGCGCTTGGGGCCGATCAGCGAGAACACATCGCCCTCGCGGCCGTCCTCGCGGACCAGGGTGGCGGTCAGCCCGAGCCGGCGGCGCGACTGCAGGTCGGCGGTCATGCGGAAGACGGGGGCGGGCAGTAGATGCACCTCGTCGTAGATGACCAGGCCCCAGTCCCGGCTGTCGAAGAGCTCGAGATGCCTGTACTCGCCCTTGGTCTTGCGGGTGATGACCTGGTACGTGGCAATGGTGACCGGGCGGATCTCCTTGCGCTCACCGGAGTATTCGCCGATCTCGTCCTCGGTCAGCGAGGTGCGGGCCAGCAACTCGCGCCGCCACTGCCGCCCGGCCACGGTATTGGTGACCAGGATCAGCGTGGTGGCCTTGGCCTTGGCCATGGCCGCCGCGCCCACCATGGTCTTGCCCGCGCCGCAGGGCAGTACCACCACACCGGAACCGCCCGCCCAGAAGGAGTCCGCGGCCATTTCCTGGTAGTCGCGCAGATGCCAGTCGCTGGACTCGTAGTCCAGGTTGATCTCATGGGCCTCGCCGTCCACGTATCCGGCGAGATCCTCGGCGGGCCAGCCGATCTTGAGCAGCATCTGCTTGATGCGCCCACGCTCGGAGGGATGCACGACCACCGTGTCGTCGTCGAGGCGCGCGCCCAGCATGGGCTGAATCTTCTTGTGCCGCAGCACTTCTTCCAGCACCGCGCGATCCAGGCTGACCAGCACCAGCCCGTGCGCGGGATGCTTGACCAGCTGCAGCCGCCCGTAGCGGGCCATGGTGTCGACGATGTCCACCAGCAGCGGCTGCGGCACCGCGTACCGGCTGTGGCTGACCAGCGCGTCCACCACCTGTTCGGCGTCGTGCCCGGCCGCGCGGGCGTTCCACAGCGCGAGCGGTGTCACCCGATAGGTGTGCACATGCTCGGGCGCGCGCTCCAGTTCCGCGAACGGCGCGATGGCCTGCCGCGCCGCATCGGCCGACTCGTGGTCGACCTCCAGCAGCAGCGTCTTGTCGCTCTGCACGATGAGTGGACCGTCGGTCACGACACCTCCTGGCTTTGTCCGAGCCCGAATGGGCCTGGTCCATTCTCCAGGAAGCCACCGACAATGCCACGTGACCTGCGTCCTTTTCGCTTATGGCGCACCTGACCGGCCGGGAAGCGGCCGATCGATCTCGCGAAAACGGTCAAGACCCAAGTTTCGGTGGCTACGATCACTCCAAACTTGGACGAATGTCCATTTGGACGATTGACCTGAAAGAACTGAACAGCGATGCCGATACACAGGACCACCACGGCCCGGATCGGGCGCGGGCGCGCCGGACGCTGGATCCGCGGACTGCTCACCGCGGCACTGGCGGGTGCGCTGATCGCGCCCGCCGCCGTCGCCCAGGCCGCGCCCGCGGGCTCCGCGCTCGCGCGGCTCCACACCGACGGCGTGCGGTTCGTCGACGACAGCGGCCGCGTCGTCCTGCTGCACGGCGTCAACAATGTCGACAAGGAGCCGCCCTTCCTCGAACCCGGCGACGGCCTCACCGTCACCGCCGACGATGCGGCGCTGCTCGCGCGGCACGGCTTCAACACCGTGCGCCTCGGCGTCTCCTTCGACGCGCTCATGCCGACCAGGGGCGTGGTCGACACCGCCTACCTCGATTGCGTTGCCGGCGTAGTGGACACCTTGGCGCAGTACGGGATTCACACCCTGCTCGACAACCACCAGGACGGGCTCTCGAACATCTGGGGCGGCAACGGCTTTCCCGAATGGGCCATCCACGCGCGGCCCAGCGGCCTGGAGCCCAATGTCGGCTTCCCGTTCTACTACCTGATGCCCAGCATGAACTCCGGCTGGGACGAGGTCTGGAACAACACCTACGGAGTGCTCGACTACCTGGGTGACGCGCTCGGGGCGCTCGCGGCGCGGGTGAGCGGACACCCTGGCGCGCTCGGCATCGAATTGCTGAACGAGCCGTGGCCGGGTTCGGCCTTCCTGTCCTGTTTCCCGAACGGCTGTCCGGGCTTCGACGTCAAATACCAGGCGGCCATGCAGAAGCTGACCGATGCCGTGCGCGGCCGCAACGGCGACCTCATGGTGCTGTGGGAACCCAATGTCACCTGGAACGAGACAATGCCCACCAATCTGGGCAAGAATCCGCCGATCAGCGCGCCCGACATCGCCTTCGCGCCACACGACTACTGCATCCCGAGTCAGCTCGCCATCTATTCGGGGCTGCCCACCTTCCTGCGCGGTCTGTGCCCGGTGCAGCAGGCCAAGACCTGGAGCAATATCGACGCCTTCACCGCCCGCACCCAGTTGCCCACCCTGGTCACCGAATTCGGTGACGGCGACGCGTCCGTGCTGAGCAATACCCTCAGCCGCGCCGACGAGCGCTTCGTCAGCTGGCAGTACTGGACCTACACCTCGCGGTTCGGCGCGGGCGGGCCGAAGCCGGACCCTTTCCTCGGGGATGTCGGCAAGCAGCTGGTGCGGACCTATCCGCAGGCCACCGCCGGCACGCCGGGGCGGATGATCTTCGATCCCGACACCGGTGACTTCGCCTACCGGTACACCCCGCGCCCGGCGAGTGGGCCGACCGAGATCTATGTGTCGGACGTGCACTATCCGGACGGGTACGCGGTACGGGTCGACGGCGGCCATGTCACCTCCGCGGCGGGTGCCCGGGTGGTGACGGTGGAGGCGGACGCTTCGACGCCGGTGACCGTCTATGTCAACCGGCCGGGGTCGAAGGGTGCGACCGTGCCCAGTGGTCCGATCGGGACGGGTTCGGCGGACAGCGGTTCGGCGAGTGGCTCGGCGGACAGCGGCTCGGCCGACAGTGGTTCGGCCAGTGGCTCGGCGGGCACCGGATCGGGGACCGGTTCGGCGCGCTGATGCGCGAAATCCGTTGATGTGCTTATGTAACGAGTCGAGGGTGGGGAGCGACACAGGGCGCAGGGACAACGTTGGACCTGCGCCCAGTTTGATCCGATCGAGAGGTATAGACCGTGAACGCCTTCAGCCTGCAATTGCTCAGTGCCCTCCCCACCATCCTCGTGAATCTCTCGTGGCTGGGCATGCGCGGGCTGTCCATGCTGCACTGAGAAACTCATGCGGTTCTGATATAACCCCCATGTCGGATGCGCGTGCGGGCCGCACACAGGTATTCTCACCGCGTTCACAGCCGTGAATTGTTCGGTGAGAAAGGTTTTCGCTAGTGAAGTTCGCAGGAACGAGGACGCTGGTGCGCCTCGTACTCGCCCTCGTGGCGGTGGCCGTGGCCGTACTGGCCGTTTCCGGCTGTTCGATGCTCAAGGACGCCAGTAAGTCCGACACCGCCAAGTCCAAGGTGGGTGACTGCATCAACGTCATCGAAGGCTCGGCCACCGACTCGAAGACGGCGCCGGTCGACTGCTCCGACCAGAAGGCGGTGTACAAGGTCGCGGCGGTCTACGACAAGAAGACCGACTGCAAGGAGGAGGAGACCTCCTACGAGGAGACCCTCAATGGCGGCACCACCGCGTTCCTGTGCCTGAGCCCGAACTTCAAGGAGGGCGCCTGCTACAACGAGAGCCCGTCCACCGGCTACAAGTACGTGGCGTGTACGGCTCCCGAGGCGTCCTTCAAGGTGCTCAAGCGGATCGAAGGCCAGGACGACGAATTCGCCTGTGACGCCAACACCGCCACCAGCTTCCGCATCGTTCACGACCCGAAGACCACGTTCTGCCTAGGTAACCCGAAGGGGTAGCCCGGCGCTCGGGACTTGCGGCCCGGTACACGGACGACATGACGAATGTCGTTCGGGTACCGGGCTTTTCCTGTTCCAGGGCGACCGAGGCCGCTATTCGACCAGGGCGACCGACGCGATGCGGTGCAGCGTGAAGTGGCGGACCGCGCCGGTGACCGGATCCCGGGCGTCGAGCTGGCCGCCGCCGACCTTGAGAGGTTCGACCACGCGCTGGGTGGCGACGCCCTGGGCGTCCACGTAACCGATGTGGACGGGGCGGCGGGTGCGGGCGGCCAGCTGCAGCAGGTTGAGGGTGGCGGCGGTGCTGGTGCGGGAGCCGTCGGAGCGCACCGCCTGGCCGGGGCGGACATTGGCGGCGCGTTCGCCCGCGCGGAGTTCGGCGACCAGGGATTCGAGCTGTTCGGTGCTCGGCGGGTTGGGCCGCCAGTTCGGGCGCTGCTGGCCTCGCGTGGACAGGCGGGCCCCGCGGGGTCGCAGGTCGACGATGGCGCCGGACGAATCCTCGCCCGCCGGGCTGAAACCGGCGGCGCGCAGCCGCTCCAGCACCTCGCCCAGCGGCGCCTGCGAGATGGCCACGGTCGGGGCCACGGCGCGCAGCGCGAGTTCGCCGGCCACGGGTGCGGCCAGCACCTCCGCCAGCAGCGTCGGGTCCTCACTGCGCACGAAGCTCTGCGCCACGCCCGCGCGCAGGCGTCCGTGGCGGCGGGCCACATCGTCGATGAGATAGGTCAGCGACTGGGGGACCGGGGTGCGGGAGTGCGTGGTGAACAGGTTGTGCAGTTCCGCGGCCGTCGCGCCCGCGTCCAGCGCCCGGCGCACCGAGGTCTCGCTGATGCGGTAAACCGTTGCGGCGCCAGCGGATTCGACATCGGCGACCATAGCGACCCGGTCCTGGAGTTCCGGGGTGAGCGGACCGGGCGCGATGACCGTCAGATCCGCCTGCACCAGGACGTGGTCCACCGGCTCCGGCAGCGCGATTGCCATCTCCGATTCGGCGTCCTCGGGACTGCCGTGCAGCAGGGCCCGGCCCGCCGAGCTGAGGGCCCCGCGCGCCACCAGCCCGAGCGCCTCGGCCTCGGCCAGCGTGTTCGCCACGGCCTCCAGCCGGTAGTGCCGTCGCCGGCGCGGTTGCCGCCAGGCCAGGATCCGGCCCAGGTCGGCGGCGGAGACCTCGGTGCCGGGCGGGAATTCGGCCAGCGCGCCCAGCACAGCGTGCCGGTCGCGGACGGCGTGCACATACCGCAGCTCCGCCGACAGCGCGGCCAGGGGCTTGTCATTGGCGTCGCGCAGGCCGATCATCCACGGGAAGCGGTCCAGGTCCAGCCAGGCCTGCGCCAGCACCGTCCAGCGCCGCGGCGGCACCACCGCGAGCCAGGCGTCGGCGGTGGTGGTGGGCGCCCAGTAGTCCTCGGCGCCGTCGCCGTCGGGCGCCGGCTCGGGACTGCCCTTGTCGATCAGCCGGGCCGCGGTGAGGACCTCGGCCAGCAGACCGACCCGGTTCTCGTCGATGCCGGTCTGCTTGGCGACGCGGCGCAGCTCCCGGACGCCGAGGCCGCCGGAGCGCAGCACCGGGGCAGGTGACCCACCCAGCGCGTCCAGCACGGCCGCGCTGTGCCGCAGCAGTTCTCCCGCCTCGCCCGCGGCCACCGCATTGATGTCGGCGGGGGCGTGCTTGGTCGAATCCGGGTGTGGCGGCACCAGCGCATGCGGATCACTGACCGGCTCGTTGCGCAGCACCTGCCCGACCGAGACCGGCAGCTCCACGGTCTCCTCGTCGATCCAGTTCAGCAGCCGGTGCGCCAGCAGCCGCTGCACCGGGCGCTCGGAGGGGGTGCCCGGCGCGGCATCGCGGGTGCGCCCGCGCGGGCCGGTGCCGGCCAGCTTCTCCAGCAGGGCCCGCTCCTGCGGGGTGGACGCGGCCAGGGCCGCGGTGATCTCGGGTTCGGTGAGCGCGTCCGGCAGTTCGGTGGTGCTGCCCAACGGCCACGGCAGCGCCTCCTGGGCGGCGGGTGTCACGCGCAGGGCGGTATCCGGGCCCCAGACGAGGGCGCGGGCGCGCAGCTTCTGCAGCGCGGCATTGACGGTGGCCGCCGGAACCCGGTCCGACAGCAGCTTGCGCAGGGTCTTGGCGGGCAGCGGCACGGCGCGGCCGCCGTCTCCGGCCCCTTGCACCACCAGGGTTTCGATGACGGCGAAATCGAGGGTGTCCAGCTCGTCGCCCGCGCGCAGCACCGAGGCGCGCTGTTCGGTCCGCGCGGCCAGCACGGCCATCGAACCGGGCAGGGGGACGGCCAGATCGGGCCGCAACTGCAGCAGCGTCACGAGATCCGCGTCGCTGCGCTTGGAAAGCCATTCGGCCAGAGTCATATCCGCGCGGGCGGCGGATTTCGCGGACTTGGCGGGACCGGCGGCCGCGTCGGCGGTCGTGGCTGAGGTGGGGAGGTCGGTCACTTCACCCGATCCATCGGGCAGCCGGCATGTCGGGCAATGCGCGGGCGCGGTTCATCGGGCACGGTGCGGACGCGGTTCAGCGGCCGCCGCGGCGACCAGGCGGTAGGTGGGGCTGTTGGCACGGTGCCCGCCCCGCGGGCCTGGGGTCGTATGCGCGGCGGCCGCCCGGGAACGAGCGCCGTTAACCGCATGGTTGTCGGTCGTACGTCGGATCAGCGGTTGACGATGGTGTGCGGGTGCACGTAGGGCAGCTGATCGGCCGGCAGCGGGAACTCGGTGTCCTCACCGTACGGGGACAGGCCACCGGAGCGGGTCGAGGAGAGTTCGGTGACCGCGTGATCGCCATTGGCCATGTCCGGCCAGCCATTGTCGACATAGGGTTTGTTCGATTTGTTCACCACGCGCTCATTCTGGCATGCGGCCATCGGGACCGCCCCCTCCGGCACCCCGAAGTTTGCCCCCGCCACGGCGTTCCGCCGGCAACCCGGAAATCGCGAATGCCCCGCATCGGCATTGATGCGGGGCATTCCGAAGAGGGAACGGGTGCTACTGCGGCAGCAGGCCCTTGTTCGCCTCGAAGAAGTTCACGATGCTGGGATCCAGCTTGGTGCCGTTGGCCTTGGTGGCATTGAGGAAATCCAGTGCGGGCTGCGGGATCTGGACGCCCTGCGACTGGGCGACCGCGATGGCGCGGTCCACGGCCTGGAAGACTTCCTGGGTGCCGTCGCTGCCGGCGCCGGGGCCCGCCTGCTGCGGGTTCCACTGCGGGGTGTCCGAGGTCGCGGGCGCGGGGGCGGTCCGCGGCGTGGATCCGCTGGTCAGGCCGAGGCTCGAGGAGCAGGAGGGCCAGGCGCCCCAGCCCTGCGTGGCGAGCACCTTCTCGGCGACCGCGATCTGCTGCTCGCGGCTGGCCTGGTTGGCGGTGGGGGCGTATTCGCCGCCGCCCGCTGCGTTCCAGGTGCCGGGCGAGAACTGCAGCCCACCCTGGAATCCGTTGCCGGTGTTGATGCCCCAGTTGCCGCCGGCTTCGCACTGTGCGAGGCGATCCCAGTCGGAGTCGGGTGCCGCGCTGGCGTTACCCGCCATGGCCACTCCGGCGCCGCCGAGAGCGATGCCCGTCAGGGCAACCTTGGCGACAGTGCGGCCGGTGTTGGTCGGCTTGCGATGGCGTCCACTCATTTTCGGGTCTTTCCTCTCGTACGCGCCTGCGAGGCCGACTACCGGGGTCGAACTGAGAGGTCGTCCGGCCCGGCGCACTGGATGTGCGCTGCTCCTCGTCTTCGCCCCTTTTCTCCAGTTGGGGGTCCGGTACCCGCGGGGCGAAGTTCGGTGCGGCGGGCCGGTGGCGCCGGGCTGACCCGGCGAGGAAGACACTACGACGACCGCCGCCAAAAATCACCATTTGGTAACCGACGTGTCTGTCCGGGTCGCTAACCGGCGCAAGGGGTTCCGGATGGCTTCTGCGCAGGTGGTCACGGCGAGTCCTCGCCGATAGGGGTCTGTCACCGCTCTGTGACCTTCTCGTTATGTGACGAAGATCACACGCATGCGCGGGTAACGAACTGGGCAATCTCCGTGTCGTCGCCCGCGTGTCGGCAGAGTCCCGATCCTGACCCGGACGGTCAGCGGGACCGGCGGCCCGACCAGAGCGCATAGACCACCGAGAGCAGGAAACCCAGCGGCGCGCACATGGCGAGCAGATACAGCCACAGACCCGGCTTCGCATCGGTCAGCAGATGCACGCCGAAGATCGCGAACACCGCCAGCAATCCAATCGCGAACAGGCCCAAGGCGATATACAGCAGCCAGCTCGCGGAACCGCGAGGGGCCTGCTTGGAAGAAGTGTCGGACACCTCTGAACCGTAAAACTGATGTGCTTGCGCTATTCGCACCGGGGTAGACTCGGTGTCAGTCGCGTCCTGCATAGCTGTGTGGGGCGCGTTCTTTTCGCAAACGGAAAGGTCGCCGGCGCATGCGTCCGGCGACCACGAATGTGCCCGGCTGCCCGGGCTTGAATGACGAACGGGTGAGCGCAGTGCCGACCGGCAAGGTGAAGTGGTACGACGTCGAAAAGGGCTTCGGCTTCCTTTCCCAGGATGAGGGCGAGGACGTCTATGTTCGATCGTCGGCGCTGCCCGATGGCGTGGAGGCCCTCAAACCGGGCCAGCGCGTCGAATTCGGAATGGCGGCGGGTCGCCGTGGCCCGCAGGCGCTTTCGCTGAAGCTGCTGGAGACCCCGTCCCTGCGCGAGGAGCGCGGCGGCCGTGGCGAGCGCGGCGACCGTCGCGGCGGCGGGCGCAATGACGCCCCCATCAATCGCAAGAGCCCCGACGAGCTGCACGGCCTCATCGAGGACATGATCACGCTGCTGGAGACCAAGGTGCAGCCGGATCTGCGCCGCGGCAAGTACCCCGACCGCAAGACCGCCCAGCGCATCGCCGAAGTGGTGCGCGGCGTGGCGCGGGAGCTCGACCACTAGGTCGCGACGAGAAGCCAACGGGCCCCGGTGATTCCGTCACCGGGGCCCGTTCCGATGTTGCGGCAGGCGGGATCTCAGCTGAAGAGCACGGGATCGAACGCGGGGGTGTGCAGCGCCCAGATCCCGCGGGAGATGACACCCTCGTTACCGTTCTCGTCACGGGCGGGTATCGGCAGGTGCAGTTCCATGATGGCCAGGCGCACGTGCTCGGTCGGCGGGGTCTTGATGGTCAGGGTGAGCGGCTTGTCGTATTTGGGATCCTTATCCCGCTCCGGCTTGCCCGACAGCCGCCAGGGCTGCTTGTAGGTCAGGACGTCCGCGTCGGCCTTGTTGTTCGGCAGGCGGTAGCCGATCAGCATCTCCCACGGCGCGTCGGCGACCTCCTTGGGCAGCGAGATCTGCACCGTCGAGCCCGGGGGCACATCGAGATCGGAGACGGACTGGGTGGAATTGCACTTGCCGATCGCCAGCCGGTCCTTCGACACCTCGAGGTCGCAGTACAGGAACGGATTCACCGACACCGACTTGCCGTGCGCGTACGCGGTGATCTGCGGATCCGGCTTGGTGGTGTGGCGGGCGATGACCACGATCGCGGCGAAATAGGCCACTGCCACCACGACTAGAACCGCCAGCAGAGCGATGATCGTGCGGGCTTTGGGTTGGTTCACCGGGGCTTCCTGTCCATCACTGGGTGGGTTCCCCCGCGCCGTGCGCGGCGGGGATCTCCTGCTTGGCGTGCTGAGGTCGGTTACCGCCCAAACCGGGCAGCAGCGAATGACCACGGTAGCTGACCACGGTTTGGATCAAGCCCAGCGCCATCACCGACGCGACCACGGTGAAACCGATCCACCAGGTCGGCGGCAGCATCACGCCCATCGCACCGCCGATCACCCAGGACAGCTGCAGCACGGTCTCGGAGCGGCCGAAACCGGAGGCGATGGATTCGGGCGGGAGATCGTCCTGGATGGAGGCGTCGAGCGAGACCTTGGCCAGGGCGCTGGCGCCCGAGGCGATCAGGGTGGCGATCGCGGCGCCCATCAGGTTGCCCATCACCGCCGCCACGACCGCGACGCCGACGCACGCGGCGGTGCAACTGACCACGATCAATTGCGGGCGACCGAGTTTCATGCGCGCGCCGGAGGCATTGCCCGCGAAATTGCCGACACCCGCGGCCACGACGATGACGCCCAGCATAGCCACCTGTTGCACGGCCCGATGCTCGGTCGACTTGGCGACGAAGGCGCCGTAGAAGGTGAGGAAGCCGGTCAGGATTCGTACGGTGCTGTTGCCCCACAGCCCGGTCACCACCGAACGGCCCAGGGGCTGACGGCGTTTGCTCGGCTGTACCGTGTCGGCCCGGCTCGGGTCCAGCACCTCGGTGCGGGCGTCGTTGCCGTGGTAGCCGAGGGTGGCCGGGACCTCGCCCTCGGTGACCTCCACCCAGGATGGGATGCGCAGACTCAGGATCATTCCCGCCGCCGCCAGCGCCGCGGCGAACAGCAGCGCACCCGTGGAGCCCGCGATCTTGGCGCACAGGGCGGCCACCGCGCCGGCGCCCATGGTGCCGCCGACGAGGCCGAACACGGTGAGCCGGGAGTTGGTGCGCACCAGGTCGATTCCCGGTGGCAGCACACGCGGGGTGACCGCGGACTTCAGCACCGAGAACGACTTGCTGAGGATCATCATGCACAGGGCGAGCGGGTACAGCGCCCAGTTGTCGATATTGAAGATGAGCAGCCCGGCGATGAACACGCGCAGCGCGAACGAGCCCGCCAGCGCGACCCGGCGACCGCGTTGCAGCCGGTCCAGCATGGGGCCGATGACCGGTGCGATCACCGCGAACGGGGCGATCGTGATCAAGAGGTACAGCGCCACTTTGGTTTTGGACTCCGCCGTGGCGCTCGCGAAGAACAGGGTGTTGGCCAGGGCCACCGCGATCGCGGCGTCGGTGGCGAAGTTGGCCATGGTGGCGTAGATGAGCGCGGTGAGACCCGACTCCTCCGCCCCGTCGGCCTTGGCGGCGCGCTGGAAGGTCGCGAAACCGCTCTGCGTCAGCTCGATGCTGCGGCGTGCCGCGACCCGGGTGACGGTCAGTTTGCGGGGCGGCTTGTGCAGCCCGCCGCTGTCCTGGGCATCCGGGTCGGCTTCGGGCGAAAACGATTGCGTGCGAGCCGTTTCCGGGTGCGGCGGTTCGGTGTGCGCGTGCCGCGTGTGGTCGGGGCGAGTCGGATAACCCTGATCGCGGTGTACGGGCGGCGCGGATTCCGGCTCGTGCGATCGGGATGCGGATTCCGGGTCGTAGCGCACCCGCCGCGTGGTGCCGAAGTCGTGCGGCTGCTGCCACGTCTCCGGCTCGCTCGCAGTTCCCTTGGGCGGCTGGGTCTCGTACGGCCGGGTCGGCGGGTTGTCCTTGGCCCTGTCATGCGTTTCGGCCTTGTCGTGGCGGCGGCGCGCCCAGCGCGACGTACGGCCCTCCGGTTCGCCGCCTGAGCTGCGCGGAGATTCGCCACGCGACCTCGATGGCGGGTCGGTGGGACGCGCGGACATACGCCGGGCCAGGAATTCCGGCACTTCGCTCTCGTCGCCCGGCGGGACGGGTCGGCGGCCCGCGCGGTTGGCGGGCGGATAGCGGTCGTACCCCGGGTGCCGTTCGATCATCGGAGAGTCCTCGTCGCCCCAGCGACCTGGGTCGGCACCGGGGTCACGGGGAGGAGTCACGCACCCAATTCTTGCAGTGCCGTCGGCCGGTGGCTGCACTACGGCCGGTGTGGGCCGCCACAAGTTCGTAGCGACCGGTCGCGATTGACCAGATCAGGCGGGGACGAAACGCACTTCATAGGACGTCGGCCACTTCTTGCCGGTGAGGAGGAAGTGGTCGGTGCCGGGGAGGTGGGCGATGCCGTTGAGGACATCGGTGTCGGGGGTGCGCGCGCTGCGGGGGAGCAGGCCGGAGGCGTCGATCGCGGCGAGGACCTCGCCGGTGCCCGGATCGATGCGCAGGATGGTGTTCGTCGGCCAGGTGTTGGCGTAGACGGAACCGTCGGGGGCGCAATCCAGTTCGTTGAGCTCGGCGTCCTTGTGGCTGGTCAGCGCCACGCTCCCGGTGACCGCGAAGGTCTGTGGATCGCGGAAGATGAGGGTCGAGCTGCCATTGCTCATGAGCACGCGATCGTCCCGGGTGCACAGGCCCCAGCCCTCGCCGTCGAAATGCGTCGTGCGCAGTTCCGCGAGGGTGCCCGGGTCGCGGGCGATGGCCACGCCGTTCTTGTAGGTGAGCTGCCACAGCACGTCGCCGGCCCGGGTGATGCCCTCGCCGAACAGGGGCGCGGGCAGGTCGGCGCGGGCGAGTTCGGCGCCGGTGTTCAGGTCCGTGGCCCGGATCGAGGAATTGCCGGCGAGTCCGGTGCCCTCGTAGAGAACCGACCCGTCGACCTCCAAGCCCTCAGTGAACGCGCCCGGGTCGTGCGGCCGGGTGGCGACCACCTCGACCCGCAGCTTCGGCGTGTTGTCGCTGCTGGTGCAGCCGGTCGCGGTCGCGGCCAGGGCAAGGGCCGTGGACAGCGTGATCGTGGCGGCCGCTACCGGTGCACGGCGTTTGCGCTCCATACGGCAAAATGTAGGGCGTGAGCGCGGTTGGAGTTTCGGAGTCCGGTATGCGGCCGATCCTGGCGGAGGCGGTCGAGCTGGCCCGCCGTGCGCTCCTGGACCTGGAACCGGTCGGGGTGGGCGCGCATCTGGGCGTGACCGGCGAGGACGAATCCTCGGCCACCCATCACTTCGAGGCGACGCTGCCCGGCTATCGCGGCTGGCAGTGGGCGGTCGTGGTGGCCGCGCCGCCGGGGGCGACCACCGCCACGGTGAGCGAGTCGGCCCTGCTGCCCGGGCCGGACGCACTGGTGGCGCCCGACTTCATCCCGTGGGATCAGCGCATCCGCCCCGGCGATCTCGCGCCCGGCGATCTGCTGGCCCCGCCGCTCGGCGACCCGCGCCTGGTGCCCGGCTATGTCGCCACCGGTGACCCGGCCGTCGACGAGGTCGCCCTCGAGATCGGGCTCGGCCGCACCCAGGTGCTCTCCCGCGAGGGTCGCGAGGAGGCCGCCTACCGCTGGTTCTCCGAATACGGCCCCGACACCGACATGGCCCGCGCCGCCCCGTCCACCTGCGGCCGCTGCGCCTTCTTCGTTCCCATGGCCGGCGCCCTGGGCGCTGCCTTCGGCGTCTGCGCCAATGCCATGGGCGCCGACGGCCATGTGGTCCACGTCGCCTACGGCTGCGGCGCCCACTCCGACGTCGAACTCCCCACCGGCAGCGGCTCTCCCCTCTACGAGGCCTACGACGACGCCGCCGTGGACCTGTTCCCCACCACCGACCTCCGCATCGAAACCGGTGCGCTGGAAGCGGAATCCGCCAAGAACGGCGAAGTAGACGGATCCGGCACGGTCGGGGGTGCGGAAGCGCCTGCGAGCGACGCTGATTCGACGCCCACCCTGACGGACGCCGACGCGACCGCCGATGCCGCCACCACCGCTGCCGCGACGTCCGACGCCGACGCCGCCGCTGAGCCTGCCGCGACTGCTGACGCTGCCGCGACGACCGAGGCCGCGGAAGCCGAACTTGCCAACGTGGCCGAGGCGGAATCGGGCGAGGCGGACGAATCTGGCGCGGCTCGGACTGCGGAGACCGACACCGTCGCCGCGGACACGAGCGTTGCGGCTGACGCCGATTCGGCGACGGGCCTGGCTGATGCCGCGGATGTGCAGGCGGGGGTGGTCGATCCGGACGCCGAGGTCGCCGCTGTGTCGGTGGCGCCCGAGAGTGGCGAGACCGCAGGACCGTCCGAGAACGGCGAGGCTGCGGAAGCGTCCGAGAAGTCGGTGGCCGCGGACGATTCCGGCGCGGCTGCGGAAGCGTCCGAGAAGTCGGTGGCCGCGGACGATTCCGGCGCGGCCGGGTTGTTCGAGGTGGGCGATCCGGATGCGGTGTACGACGATGCGTGGGCCGTGAATGCGGTGCGGGTGGAGCCCGAGACCGGTTCGGCCGAGTCGCGCTGAGGCGCTCGCCCGGATAGGTTGTAGCGCCGCCGGATTCCCGGCGGCGGGTGCGGTTTTCGATGGATCGCGCCGGAGTTCTGTGAGATACCCGGATGCTTGGCTCTGGCGTGCCATCAACGGTTGTGCGGAAGGGGTGTAGGGCGTGGTCGCGACCGATGCGGGGGATCCGTTCGGGACGGCGGAACTGCGGGCCGGGGTGGTGGCCGCCTGGCGCGGTTCGCCCACCCGGTTGCGGGAGGACGCCGCCACGGAGGCGGACCTGGTCCGGGCCGGATATCGGGACCGGTTGCTGACCGAGCTGGCGCAGAACGCCGCCGACGCGGCCACCAAGGCCGGCGTCGCCGGGCGGATCGCGGTGTGGCTGGACGGCCGCACCCTGCATGTGGCCAATACCGGTGCGCCGCTGGATGTTTCGGGCGTGCACGCGCTCACCGCACTGCGGGCCTCGGGGAAGACGGACGCAGCGGCCGTCGGGCAGTTCGGCGTGGGATTCACCGCCGTGCTGACGGTGTCGGACGAGGTGGAGTTCCGTTCGACCGGCGGCTCGGTGCGGTTCTCACGGGCCGAGACCTGGGCGCTGCTCGGCGCTCAGGGCATCGAGATCCCGCAGACGCCGGACGATTTCGAGCCGCCTGCGCTGCGATTGGCCTGGGCCACCGCGGAGCAGCCCGTGAACGGCTTCGACAGTGAGATCGTGCTGCGGTTGCGCGAGAGCGTGGACACCGTCGCCCTGCTCACGGAGATGCGGTCGGAGGCGGCCGATCTGCTGCTGGAACTGCCCGCGCTGCACGCCATCCGGATCGGTGACGACGAGATCGCCAGTGCCGAACGGGAACTCGGTGACGGCCTCACGGAACTGCGGGTCACCGGCCCGAATTCCGATGAGCGCGTGTGGTGGCAGTACCGCACCGAGCGCGCCCGCTGGCTGCTGCCCGTGCGCGACGGCCGCCCGATCGCCACCCGCCCCGATGTGCTGCGCGCACCCACCCGCTCCGATGAGGAGCTGTCCATTCCGGCGCTGCTCATCGCCGACATCCCCATGCAGCCGGACCGCCGCCGCCTGCTCCCCGGCGCGCACCTGACCGCGCTGGCCGCCGGTTACGCCGCGTTCGCGCGCGCCCTGCCGCCGCGCGACCGCCTGGTGCTGGTCCCCACTCCCGGCTTCGCCCGCAGCGAGGCGGACGGCCTGCTCCGCGAGGCCCTGATCGCCGAGCTCCGCGACAACGAGTGGCTTCCGGTCCTCACCGGCCGTCCGGAACGCGCTGCCGAATATGCCCCGGCACCCGAAGAATTCGACGCCGCATTCGGCGAGACGGCAGCCGGCGGTGGTACCGAGGCCGATGAGGTGCGGGCATCGGGCGATCCCGATACCGCGGCCGCGCTCGAACTGGCCGCCGCGCCGGACGTCGATTCGGCCGCCGCGCCGACCGCCAAGGCGAGCGCGGCATGGGAGCAGGAAACCCTGCCACTGTGGGATCTTCCGGCCCAGGACGAAGCGCCCGGCGACACGGTCGAACCCCACGACGCCATCGGACCGCACGATGTGGTCGCGACCTTCGACTCGACCGAGTTCGAGGAACCATCCCCCGGGGACCTGGGGATGGCTGTGGATGAATCGGCGATCACCGAAACCCCGGGCGCGGATTCGCGGGCGAATGTCGCCTCGCCGCGCCGGGCCACCGTATTCACCGGTGCGACCGTGGAATTGGCCGATCTGCTGGCGGACATGGTCGGCCCGCTGGTGATTCCGGAGCTGTCCGGCCGCATGTACGCCGATGCCCTCGCCGTGCTGGATGTGCACCGGATCGGCCTGGCGCGGATCGCCGAGCTGTCGAGCAGCCTGGAA
The DNA here is from genome assembly GCF_042754165.1 of Nocardia sp. NPDC059229. Lineage (NCBI taxonomy): Bacteria > Bacillati > Actinomycetota > Actinomycetes > Mycobacteriales > Nocardiaceae > Nocardia > Nocardia sp. NPDC059229. The sequence goes on along the minus strand of NZ_JBHZAK010000005.1, from coordinate 62,359 downwards.
CGTGAACCGCAGTGGTGGTATTCGCTCTACGACGCCCTGGAGCCGTTCGCGGTGGATCCGCTGGCGGTGGAGGAACTGGGCGCGCTGGCGGTGCCGCTGACCGACGGCCGCCTGGTGACCGGGCCGCGCACGGTGGTGCTGGATGACCGTCTGGAACAGGCGATTCCGGTGCACTGGGCGCGTCTGGTGCACCCGGAGGCGGCGCACGAGCTGCTGGGCCGGCTGGGTACGCGCCCGGCCACGCCGGAGGATCTGCTCAATGACGCCGGGCTGCAGGCGGTGCTGGAGGACGATCCGAGCGATCCGGACACCGTCGACGCGGTGCTGAAGCTGGCGGCCACCACCCTGGCCGCACCGGGGGTCCTCCCGTCCTGGCTGGGCCTGGTCGAATTGCCCGATGTCGACGGAGAATCGACGCCGGCCGACGAACTGCTGCTGCCCGATGCGCCGCTGGCCCGCGTGCTCGTCGAGGATTCGCCCTTCACCACGGTGGACGCCGGCGTGCTCGAGCGCTACGGCCCGGAGGCCCTGCGCGCCATCGGCGTCGGCTGGAGCTTCACCCTGGTCGCCGAGTCGGATCCGACCGGCCCGGACCACCACCTCGACGACGAGGAGACCTGGTGGGAGGGTCTGGTCGAGGATCCGGCCGAACTGGTGGCGGTCCGCGACCTGGACCTGGTGGACGACGCCGAATGGCCGGAGGCGCTGCGGCTGTTGCTGTCCGATGAGACGACCCGCCGGCTGCTCGCGGACCGCGACGGCTACACCGCCTGGTGGCTGCGCCATCACGCCCACATCGACGGCATTCCGCTGGGCCTGCTGCGCCACCCGGACGACACCCTGTTCGCGGGTCTGCTCCCGCAGCTGCCCGGCTTCGACGCGAACGATCTGACGGTGCTGCGCGGCGTGCTCGCCGACCCGGAGGTGCTCACCCCCGCGCTGGCCGAGGAACTCCTCGACGCCCTCGCCGATCCGGCGAGAATGCCCACCCCGGAATCGATTTCACAGACGTACCGGTATCTGGCCGAGGCGCTCGACGCGGGCCGCCTGGATACCGAGGATCTGGTGCTGCCGGGTCAGGTGCGCGCCCTCACCGGCGAGGTGATCCCGGCCGCGGACGCCCTGGTGCTGGATCGCCCGTGGCTGGGCCCGGCGCTGCCCGCCGACCGGCTGGTCGTGGGTGACCTGGTGTCGGCGCGCCCGCTGGCCACGCTGCTGGATCTGCCGCTGGCCTCCGAGGCGGTGACGGCGGAGGTGGTGAGCACCGGCCGGGAGACCAGCTGGACCGCCGAGCCGCTGGGCGTGCTGCTGCGCCTGCAGTTCGACTTGCCGCTGCCCGCAGGCGATCTCGTGGTGCACGACGAACTCCGGGTCCGGCTGACGGGTGCGTTCGAGGCCACGGTGACGGTCGCGTGGTGGCGGGAGGGCGATATCACCCACGTGCAGGCGCAGCCGCAGAACTTCTCGCGCCGCTGAGGATGCGCGTCGGCCCGAATGGCCGTGCGCGGGCCCGGCCTGGATGAGATACACAGGCGGGCAGGCGAATTCGGGTCCGGCGCGGGCGATGCTGCACAGTGCCCGCGCCGGAGCGGGGGAGGCCCGGGTCAGGCCGCGTGGGCTGCCACGGTGGTGGCGAGGACGTCCAATTGCTGACGGACAGCGGCGCTGTCGTTGTCGACCAGCCAGCGCAGCACGATGCCGTCGATGGCCGCCAGTATGAAACGGGACAGCGTGTCGACGGAAACGGTCCAGGAGGTGCCGGTGGCTTCGCGCGCGTGTTCGATGACGTCGGCGACCGTGGAGTCGTTGAAGGTGTACTGCTCGCGTGCGATGGCGAGTTTCGCGGGCGTTTGTTCGCCTTCGCGTAGGGCGTAGGTGGTGGTTTCGTAGGTGAGTAGTTGGCGCTCCGGAGTGGCTTCGATGTTGAGCCACATGAGTTCCAGACCGGCGCGCACCAATTGTTGCAGCGCTTCTTTTCCGGTTCCGACGTCCTGCCATACCGTTTCGTTGGCATCGACGGAATCGCGCAATTCCATCGAGAGTGCCTTGACCAGCTCGGTCATCAGCTGATCTTTGTTTTCGAAACAGTAATGCACCACACCGAGGGAAACACCGGCTGCCTGGGCAACATCGCGCGTGGTAACTCCTGCCACGCCCTTTTTTTCGGCAAGGCCGATGGCTGCCTCGATAAGGTGGGCCCGTCGTTCTTCGACGCTCAATCGGGAGGACACTCCAGGGAGTTAAGCCTCCGAGGCGCGTGCAGTCAATTCGCACGGTCCGCAAGTTCGTTTTGTCAGACCCCGCTGGACGGCCGACCAGTCGCTTCTTGTGCTAATCCGGCCCCCGGGGGCCGCTAATCCAGGCCGAGTTGTGCGCCTTTGTCCCCGCGCCGCGCGCTCCGGCGCTGAATCGTGAAGATCGTGTAGCCGAGCAGACCCACCGCCAGACCCATCAGGCAGACCGGACGCGCGGTCGCCCACGCGTCGTTCGCCCACACCGCCACCGTCGCGATCAGGAAACCGATGCTGCCCACGGCCAGTACCGGGCGCGGATCGGTGAAGCGCGGGGGAATCTCCGGAACGGGCGGCGTGGTCACCCCACCAGACTAGAGGGCAGGGTCCGGTTCGGGTGGCGCGCCGGGGCGCCCGGCCCCCACGCACCGGAACAGCCGACTCCCGCGCGGGCGGTCCCGTATCGTTTGCCTCTGTGACAACGCCTTCCGACATTCGAGCGCTCGCCGGTGAACTTTCGCTGGCGGTGGTGCGCTTGACTCGGCATCTGCGAGGCCGGCGGGCCGATGCCCAGATTTCGCTGACCCAGCTGTCCGCGCTCGCCACGCTGAATCGGGAGGGCGCCATGACGCCGGGCACGCTGGCCGCCAAGGAGCGGGTGCAGCCGCCGTCGATGACCCGGGTCATCGCCTCACTGTCGGAAATGGATCTGGTGGAACGCAATCCGCACCCCACCGACGGGCGGCAGATCATCGTGTCGCTGTCCGACGCCGGGCGGGCCCTGATCGCCGACGAGAACCAGGCCCGTGAGGCCTGGATGACCGATCAGCTGTCCCGGCTTTCCCCCGCCCAGGTCGGCGTGCTCGCCGAGGCGGTCGGGATCATGAAGCAGATCGTCGACGAATCCGAGTGATTCAGTAGCCGAAACGCCGGTCGCTGTCCACGATTTCGCGGCCCAGGGGGAACAGGGAGATCGGGATCAGCTTGAGATTGGCCCAGGCGAACGGGATCCCGATGATGGTGACGGCGAGGGCGATGCTGGTCATCAGGTGACCCAGCGCCAGCCACCAGCCCGCCACGACGATCCAGATGATGTTGCCGAGCATCGAGCCCACGCCCGCGCTCGGCTTCTCCACCGCTTCCCGGCCGAAGGGCCAGAGCACGAAGTTGGCGATGCGGAAGGACGCGACGCCCCACGGGATGGTCACGATCAGCACACAGCAGATCAGCCCGGCGATGACATAGCCGATGGCCATCCAGAATCCGACCAGCACGAGCCACAGGACGTTGAGTATCAACTGGATGGGTTTCACGTATCCCAGCATGCCAGCGTCCGGTGCTCACCCACCACCGGGAAAACCCTGAACTCGCCAGGGGTGGCCATCGCCCAAATCGGGTGAAATGCCCCGAAAGGTGGGTTGAAGCATTGACTTGTGGTTAATGTCTCGCTATCTCGGCTCATACGGCTCTATCCATTCTTTCTGGCAAGGAAAGAATCAGGAGCGCATTTCTAGCAAAGAAATACTCCGGTTCCAACTCTGCGCCGGACCCGGCAGCCGTTTTCGTCTGCCGACTCAGAAGAACCAGCCGAGTTCGGCGTCGCGTTCGGCGGCGAACGCCTCGTCGAATGCGCGCAGCACAGCGGCGTCCTTGGCCTGGATCCGGCTGGCGGCGGCGAAGACCCGGGCCCGGTACGCGCCGAAGTAGAGGCTGCCGAGTACATCGATGCCGAGTTCCAGATCCGGGGTGCGGCCGGTGGGCGCGCACTCGGCGATGCCGTCGCGCACCCGCAGCGCGAAGCTGCCGCCCGCGTCGCGGAACGGATCGTCCACGGACAGCACGATATCCAGATCCCGCTGGTAGGTGCGGGCGGTGAGAGCGGCGGGGACGTCCATGACCCGGGTCCACAGCGCGTCGTGGCGGCCGGTGACGCGCACCAGACGCGGATTCGTGACCAGGTAGGGGAGTGGATCGCTATCACTCAGCGTGGCCTCGACCGTGTCCACCAGATCCAGGCTCAGCAGCACCCGCCACAGCGCGACATGGGCTTCCGCTGTGACAGCCCGCAATTCGCGGACCGTGGCCGTGTTCTTGTCCTTGTGCCAGGCGCGCCGCAGGATGGCGTAGCCGTCCGGATGGATCAGGAAGAACTGCGGCGAGCTCTCCTCGCTCTGCACCGCGTCGGCGAAGAACCGCTGCTGCCAGCGGGCTGCGGGCCGCGCCTGCGCACCCGGGACCAGCCGCCGCCAGCGGTCGTAGATCTCGGGCAGCCGGAGCTTCGCCGCTTCCAGGTCGGCGACCTGCACCCCTCCGGGATCCGTTGTGGTGGAACGGAATTCGGCGGTGCGCCCGCGCACGGAGATCTCGTTCTCGACAATGGACGGGCCGTAGCCGAAGCGGCCGTAGATGGTGCCCTCGCTGGCGGTGAAGATGGTGAGCGGTATGCCCTCGGCCTCGGTGCGCCGATGCTGCTCGGTGTAGAGCACCCGCAGAATGCCCCGCCGCCTATGGGTGGGCGCGACCACGACGCTGCTGACGCCGCAGGCCTGCACGGTGCGCGCGCCGGGCACGGTGACGGTCATGGTGCGGTCGTTGGTGTGCCCGACGATGCGATCGCCGTCCACGGCCACCAGGGCCCGCTCGGTCGGAAAGACGTCGCCGCCGTATTCCAGATCGGCCGGGCCGACCCGCATCCCGAAGCAGATCTCCGAGAGCCGGATGATCTCCGCCCGCTCGTCCGCTCGCGCCGAACGCACGGTGATGCCATTCGTCGATGCCATACCCCGAACATCCCACGTATTACCGGGCCTCGCACCCGATTTTCTCCGGCGCCACCTGCCGCCCCCGCCGCGGCAGGTGACACCGGAGCTGAGATCGTTTCCATCTCGCGCGAACAAGATTGCCGCCGCACCCCAGCGAGATTCTTAACAAGACCTTGTGAACGAAAAACCCCGCCGCAACGATGCGTTGCGGCGGGGTTCGTCGAAAACCCTTCGGGCACAGGCCCGTCGGGGTCAGCGACCGTTGATCTGCAGGTAGTCGCGCTCGCCGTAGCCGGTGTAGATCTGGCGCGGACGGCCGATCTTCAGCGGCTCGCGGTGCATTTCGCGCCAGTGGGCGATCCAGCCCGGCAGGCGGCCCATGGCGAAGAGCACGGTGAACATGCGGGTCGGGAAGCCCATGGCCCGGTAGATGACGCCGGTGTAGAAGTCGACGTTCGGGTACAGGCGACGCTCGATGAAGTACTCATCGGTGAGGGCGGCCTCTTCGAGGGACTTGGCGATGTCGAGCAGTTGGTCGTCGCCGCCGATCTTGGCCAGGATGTTGTCCGCGACCTGCTTGACCAGGGTGGCGCGCGGGTCGTAGTTGCGGTAGACGCGGTGCCCGAAGCCCATGAGCTTCACGCCGTCTTCCTTGTTCTTGACCTTGCGGACGAACTCCTTGACATCGCCGCCGCTGGCCTTGATGTCGTCCAGCATCTCCAGCACGGCCTGGTTGGCGCCACCGTGCAGCGGGCCCCACAGCGCGTTGATGCCGCCGGAGACGGAGGTGAACAGGTTGGCGTCGGACGAACCCACCAGGCGCACAGTCGAAGTCGAGCAGTTCTGCTCGTGGTCGGCGTGCAGGATGAGCAGCATGTCCAGCGCCGCGGCGATCTCCGGGTCGACCTCGTAGGGCTCGGCCGGGAAGCCGAAGGTCATCCGCAGGAAGTTCTCCACCAGCGACAGCGAGTTGTCCGGGTACAGGAACGGCTGGCCGACCGACTTCTTGTACGCGTAGGCCGCGATGGTCGGCAGCTTGGCGAGCAGTCGGATGGTGGACAGCTCGACCTGCTCGGGGTCGCGCGGGTCCAGCGAGTCCTGGTAATAGGCCGACAGCGCGTTGACCGCGGAGGACAGCACCGGCATCGGGTGCGCGTTGCGCGGGAAGCCGTCGAAGAACCGCTTCAGGTCCTCGTGCAGCAGGGTGTGCCGGCGGATCCGGTCGGTGAAGTCGTCGAGCTGGGCCTGGGTCGGCAGCTCGCCGTAGATCAGCAGGTAGCTGACCTCGATGAAGGTCGACTTCCCGGCCAGCTGCTCGATCGGGTACCCGCGGTAGCGCAGGATGCCCGCCTCGCCGTCGATATAGGTGATGGCCGACTTGGTCGAGGCGGTGTTCATGAAACCGGGGTCGAAGGTGACGTACCCGGTGCTGGCGAGCAGCTTGCCCAGGTCGATTCCGTCATTGCCCTCGACAGCCTTGGCGACGGTCATCGGGTACTCGCCGCCCGGGTATTGCAGTACCGGCTTGGCGTCGTCGTCGACGTTGATGATGTTCTCAGCGGGCACGGAAGGATCCCTCTCAGGCTTGTAACCGTAGGCATCGGACACGGTCGGCGTGCGATGCGCTCGAGTCAACGCTAGCCGCTGTCCACTACGCCCGACCAATGAGGGTGGCTCTTTGCTACCTCACAGTCACATCGTTCGCAGGTGAGGAGAGCGGCGGTCATGTGCTATGAGCATGAACCCCGCGGCATCACGCGAGCTGCACCTCCGAATACGCACGTGCCACCCGGTATCGAACGAACGCCGGAAACGCCACGGCCGCGATCATCATGCCGATCACGACCAGGACGCCACCACCGGCCGCGGCCGTCGCGGTACCCACCGCCGCGGCCGCGAAACCGTGCGCAACATCACCGATGCGCGGTCCACCCGCCACGACGACGATGAAGACCCCTTGCAATCGTCCGCGCATCTCGTCGGTCGCCACCGACTGGAGCATGGTGGTGCGCAGGGCCGCGGAGAACATGTCCACCGCGCCGCCGAAAGCCAGGCAGGCCAGCGCGATCCAGAGTGCGAGCGTCATGCTCAGCCCGTGCCCGACCAGGCCCACGGCCAGGCCGAATCCGACCATGCCCAGCCCCCACAGCACGATGCAGACCACCACGGCCAGGCCTTGCCGCCGCACCCGCGACAGCCAGCCGGAGAACACCCCGCCCAGCACCGCGCCCACCGACATGGCCGCGAACAGCAGGCCCAGTGCCGTTCCGCCGGAAGCGGTGTCGCCGAAGCTGTCCTGGGCGATCTGCGGGAACAGGGCGCGCGGCATGCCGAACACCATGGCCACCACGTCGACCGCGAACGAGGCCAGCAGGATGCGCTGGGTGGCCAGGTAGGCGAAACCGTCGAACACCTCGCGCAGGCCCGCGCGCCGGGTCTCGCCGTGCGGCGGGATGGGTGGCAGCTTCCAGGTGGCCCACAGCGTCGCCAGCAGCGCGATGGAGTCGATCAGGTACAGCGTGGCCAGGCCCGCGAACGGAATCAGCATGCCCGCCAGCACGGGTCCGGCGATGGCGCCGAACTGCATGACCGTCATGCTCAGTGAATTGGCCGCGGGCAGCTGCTCGGGCGGCAGTAGCCGGGGGTAGATGGCGCTGCGCGCGGGCTGGTTCATGGCGAAGAACGCCTGCTGCACCGAGAACAGGATCAGCACCAGCCAGGCATTGTTCAGCCCGGCGGCGGCCTGCGCCCAGAAGGCCAGCGAGGTCAGGCCGGTGCCCGCACCGGTGACGAGCAGCATTTTGCGGCGGTCCATGGCGTCGGCGAGCGCGCCGCCCCAGAGGCCGAAGACGATGAGCGGGATGAGGCCGAACAGCCCGGCCAGGCCGACATACGAAGAGCTGTGGGTGATGTCGTAGAGCTGTTTGGGGACGGCTACGACGGACAGCTGTGCGCCGATCACGGTGACGATGCCGGTGGTCCAGAGCCTCCGGTAATCAGGATTCCGTAATGGAGTTATGTCGGCGAGCAGCTTCACCGGCCCAACCTAGCGACGCCGACGAGCGCTTGGGAAGGCATTTTGGGCCGATCATCCCATCATTTGAACGTGAGATATCCAACTCTTTCGGGCTCACGAGAGTCGGTCAGGGTTGCAGGCGTTCGACTTTCATGACCGACACGTCGGTATTGCCCGGTTCGACGGTGACCCGGATGCGGTTGTGCATGCGGCTGCGGCGGCCCTGCCAGAACTCCACGGTCTCCGGCTGAATCTGGAAGCCGCCCCAGAACGGCGGCACCGGGATGTCGCCGACCTCGGCGAACCGGGCGGCCGTCGCATCCATCTGCCGGTCCAGCTCGGCACGGGAGGCGATGGGCCGCGACTGCTCCGAGGCCCACGCGCCCAGCCGGGAACCGCGCGGACGTGACTGCCAGTACACCTCGGTGGCCTCGGCCGGGACCCGCCGCACCGGCCCGCGCACGGTGACCTGCCGGCCCATGGCGGGCCACACGAAAGTGGCCGAGGCATACGGGGTTCGGGTCAGCTGGCGGCCCTTGAACGATTCGTAATTCGTGTAAAAAGTCACACCTTCGGGAGAAAGTCCCTTGCACAGGACAGTTCGCGACGCGGGCCGCGGACCGGTTTCCGTGATCTCGACGGTGCTCAGCACCATCGAGTTCGGATCGGTCATGCCCGCGCTGGTCGCGTCCTCGATCCAGTTGCGCAGCAACGGCTCCCAGCCGTCGGACAGCCAGGTCTCGTCGAGGTCGGTTTCCGGGTCCGGATGGTTGTCGCCCTGATCGACTCCGTACTCGACCCGCAGGGCAGCCATGTCGATGTCGGGCGTGGCGAATTTCTCCTGGTCAACCATGGGGCAGACGTTACTCCGGAGTAATGCGGGGGTTAAGCTCCAGTTGATCGGCGTGGCTGCCCAAAGATCGGGCGGCCCGACTTTGCAAGGAGAGTCACAACATGACTGCCAGCGCTGCGGTACCAAGCTCGGTCGTCCCCGACGGCTTCGTCAGCGGTCTCGAGGGAGTGGTGGCCTTCACCACCGATATCGCCGAACCCGACAAGGACGGCGGTGCACTGCGGTACCGCGGCGTCGATATCGAGGACCTCGTCGGCAACTCGGTCACCTTCGGCGATGTGTGGGCCCTGCTGGTCGACGGCGAATTCGGCCGCGGCCTACCGCCCGCCGAGCCGTTCCCGCTCCCCATCCACACCGGCGATGTGCGCGTCGACGTGCAGGCCGGCCTGGCCATGCTGGCCCCGATCTGGGGCTACGAGCCGCTGCTCGACATCGACGACGACACCGCCCGCGAGAACCTCGCCCGGGCCTCGGTCATGGCGCTGTCCTACGTCGCCCAGTCGGCGCGCGGCATCTACCAGCCGGCCGTGCCGCAGGCGAAGATCGACGAATCGGCCACCATTACCGAGCGGTTCATGACCCGCTGGAAGGGTGACCCGGACCCGCGCCACATCGAGGCCATCGACGCCTACTGGGTGTCGGCCGCCGAGCACGGCATGAATGCCTCGACCTTCACCGCCCGCGTCATCGCCTCCACCGGTGCCGACGTGGCGGCCTCGCTGTCCGGTGCCATCGGCGCCATGTCCGGCCCGCTGCACGGCGGCGCCCCGGCCCGCGTGCTGCCCATGATCGAAGCCGTCGAGAAGACCGGCGACGCACGGGCTCTGGTCAAGGGCATCCTGGACCGCAAGGAGAAGCTGATGGGCTTCGGCCACCGGGTCTACCGGGCCGAGGACCCGCGCGCCCGCGTGCTGCGCGCCACCGCCAAGCGCCTCGACGCCCCGCGCTACGAGGTCGCCGCCGCCCTGGAGCAGGCCGCCCTGGCCGAGCTGCGCGAGCGCCGCCCCGACCGCGCCATCGAGACCAATGTCGAGTTCTGGGCCGCCGTGATCCTGGACTTCGCCGAGGTCCCGGCGCACATGATGCCCGCCATGTTCACCTGTGGCCGCACCGCCGGCTGGTGTGCCCACATCCTGGAGCAGAAGAAGCTGGGCAAGCTGGTCCGCCCGGCCGCCATCTACACCGGCCCGGCCCCGCGCAAGCCCGACGCCGTCCCGGGCTGGGATCTGGTGTCGCACAAGTAATCCGGTTCCAACACGACGGTGGCCCGCAGCGAGAATCGCTGCGGGCCACCGTTTTTCACATTCGTCCCCGGGTCACCCCCCAGCCCCGGGTTGCTCTCAGCCCTTCACGACGATGGTGCTGACGATCTTGTCGGCGAAGGTCTGCTTCTTGGCGTCCCAGGCGGGCCACAGGAAGCCGAGGTAGCAGGGGAGGGCGTCGATGAAGTGCAGCAGGCGGCGGCCGATGGCGAGACCGAAACCGACCGGCTGGCCGGTGGATTCGCGGACCAACCGGATGCCGACCACGCGCTTGCCCGGGGTCTGGCCGGTGGTGCCCTCCTGGTGGCTGATGAACAGCAGGCCGGCGACGCCGACGACGAAGGCGAGCAGCAGGCAGATGACGCCCACCGCGTTCATCCCGCCGCCCGTGCAGGACGTGTGGTAGGTGCCGGGCGTGACGCTGCACTGCACCTTCGACGTGCCGGCGGTGACCGCGATGGTCCGCAGGATCGCGCCGGGCAGCATCCAGATCGCGCCGTCGATCAAGTACGCGCCCACACGCGCGCCCCAGCTCGCATACTGTGCCCCGTACCCTCCGAACGGCGCATAGCCGGGCTGCGGCGCCCCATACGCGGGTTGCGCTGCGCCGTAAGCAGGTTGGGGCGCGCCGTACGCGGGCTGCTGCGGAGCGCCATAGGGGGACTGGGCGTCGTAGCCCGGCTGCGGAGCACCGTACGCGGGTTGCGGGGCGCCGTACGCGGGCTGGGGCGCACCGTAACCGGGTTGGGGCGCGCCGTAGGCGGGCTGCTGCTGCGGCGCGCCGTAGCCGGGCTGGGGAGCGCCGTAACCCGGAGCGGGCTGATCGGCAGGCGGGTAGCCGTATCCGGGCTGCTGCTGCGGGTACGGGTTGTTCGGGTATGTCAATGCGTTTCCTTGCAAACGGTTTGTTTCGGTCGGGCAGGCTACAGTCTGGAGCAATCCGGCCTTCGGGATGAACTGGAAATCCGACACGCCGTGAGCGCTGCGCGATTGCTGATCCGCTCACCAGCGGCGGCGTCCCGAGGTGCTCGTATTCGGGCTGCTGCGGCGAATCCTGCAGTGGAACAATGGATTACATCTGCACCAACGGCGGTGGCGAATTGGTTGCCAGACCGCAACGGTTCGAATAATCATGATCGTGGTCCTGGCTACTGCGACCGGATTCACATAACCTGCACCGGTGCTCGACGCAGGACTGTCCAGGCGCGGCTTCTTCGCCGCGGGCGCGGCGCTCGCCGCAGGCCTCGTCACCGCCGGATGCGGTGTGGCGAACGGCAATTCGTCCGACCGCATCCTCGATCCGCACGCCGGGGCCGATCCGGCCACCGCGCCGGCGCGGCTGCCCGCCGCCGCGGTGTCGCCCGACGCCGTGGCCGCGAAGTATGCCGGTCGGCAGCCGCAGGGCTGGGGCATGGACCTCGACGGCATCGTGACCGGGTTCAATGCCACGGGCAAGCAGTTCGCGATCACCTTCGACGCCTGCGGCGGCCCCGGCAACAACGACATCGACGAGAACCTGCTGGCCTTCCTGCAGGCTCAGCAGATTCCGGCCACCCTGTTCCTGAACAAGCGCTGGATCGACGCGAATCCCGGTCGCGCCGGGCAGCTGGCCGCCAACCCGCTCTTCGAGATCGGCAACCACGGCACCGCGCACTGCCCGCTGTCGGTGAACGGCCGTGCCGCCTACGAGATCAAGGGCACCGCCTCCCCGCAGGCGGCCGTGGACGAGGTGTGGGGCAACCACCAGCGCATCACCGCCCTGACCGGTCACGCGCCCCGCTTCTTCCGCGCGGGCACCGCGCACTACGACGACGTGGCCGTGGCGATCGTGAAGGACCTGGGCGAGACCCCGGTCGGCTTCTCGGTCAATGCCGATTTCGGTGCCACCGCGACCGCCGCCCAGGTCCAGAACAACATGACGGCCGCCAAGACCGGCGGCATCTCCCTGGCGCACATGCACCGCCCCAAGTCGGGCACCGGCCGGGGCATGCTCGCAGCCCTGCCCGCCCTGAAGTCCAACGGCTTCCAATTCGTGCACCTGCCATAGCCTTTCGGGCACGTGCCACAGCCTTTCGGGCACGTGCCACAGCGTTTCGGGGCCGGCGGTCAGCCGGGTAGCGAGGCCGCCCAGTCCACCGCGACGGATTCGCCGCGGTCGACGGTGAAGAAGGCGACCTCCAGATGCCGGCCCAGATCCACCAATTCCAGGGCGGACAGGGGGACCGGCTGCACCACCCGCACCCGCCACGGCCCCGGCTCGTCCCAGGCGTGCAGTTCCAGATCCAGCCGCAGCACCGGATCGTCTCTGCCGGTGTAGTCGGCCGCGACCGGTGTCGCGGCCAGCACGGTGGCGCGGGCGCGGCGGCCGTCGGCCAGGATCTTGGTGATATTGGTGCGCGAGGTCTCCTCGGACGCGGGCAGATACAGCACCACCCGGTCGTCATCGCCCGGATCGACCCGGCAGCAGACCACATCGCCGGGCTGCATCCACTGCCGATCGGCCGCGTTCACCCGCTGCCGGACCCGCGCCTCGTAGGCATGCCGGCCCTCGAGCTGGACCCGCACCCAGAACTCCGGCCCCGGCTCGGCCTCGGCGGCGCCGTGCACACCGAGCACGGTCGCGGCGCCCTCCACGCCGTGCAGCAGCAGTTCGCGCCGGGCGGCGTCGTCGAGCGCGGGCCCGCGGCGGGCGAGGCCGCGGGAACCGAATTGCGAGGACAGCCGGGCGAGCAGGCCGATGCGCGGGGCGGGCACAACCTGCGGACCGCCGCGTCCCCGACCGGAATTCGGGGGCGCGCCGGGTCCGGAATCGGGCGGCTGGTCGGAAGCGCTGCGCGGTCGCTCGTGTGCGGCCATGTCCATGGCGGTACACCGTAATCGCTGTGTGGTGCCCGACACAGCGATACCCGCGGTTTGCCGAACCCGCTCGTGGGAATGTTTTTCCGACCGGACCCGGGCGTGAGCGCGGGTGATAGCACCTCTACCCTTGTCGCCATGACCTCTGCGTTCCCGACCATCCCCGACGATCTCAAGCCCGCCGACGGACGGTTCGGTTGCGGCCCCTCCAAGGTCCGCCCCGAGCAGCTGCAGTCCCTGGTGGATACCGGCGCCTCGGTGTTCGGTACCTCGCATCGGCAGAAGCCGGTCAAGGACGTGGTGGCCCGGGTGCGCTCCGGTCTGCGCGACCTGTTCTCGCTGCCCGACGGTTACGAGGTCGTGCTGGGCAACGGTGGCACCACCGCGTTCTGGGACGCCGCCGCCTTCGGCCTGATCCGCGAGAAGTCGCTGCACCTGAGCAATGGCGAGTTCTCCTCGAAGTTCGCCTCGGTCGCCAAGGGCAACCCGTTCATCGGTGACCCGATCGTGGTGAAGTCGGAGCCGGGCGACGCCCCCGAGCCGACCTCCGACCCGTCGGCCGACCTGATCGGCTGGGCCCACAACGAAACCTCCACCGGTGTCGCCATCCCGGTGTCGCGCCCGGCCGGTTCCGAGCACGCGCTGGTCGCCATCGACGCCACCTCCGGCGCGGGCGGCCTGCCGGTGAACATCGCCGACACCGACGTCTACTACTTCGCCCCGCAGAAGTGCTTCGCCTCCGACGGCGGCCTGTGGATCGCGCTCATGAGCCCCAAGGCGCTCGAGCGGGTGGAGGAAATCAAGAACTCGGGTCGCTGGACCCCCGAATTCCTCTCGCTGCCGATCGCGATCGACAACTCCACCAAGGACCAGACCTACAACACCCCGGCGCTTGCCACCCTGTTGCTGTTCGCCAACCAGATCGAGTGGCTGAATGGCAACGGCGGCCTGGACTGGGCCGTGAAGCGCACCGCCGACTCGTCCTCGCGCCTGTACTCGTGGGCCGAGACCAGCGCGTACGCAACGCCGTTCGTGCAGAACCCGGCGCTGCGCTCGCAGGTCGTCGGCACCATCGACTTCGCCGACACCGTGGACGCCGCGCAGGTGGCGAAGGTGCTGCGCGCCAATGGAATCGTGGACACCGAGCCGTACCGGAAGCTGGGCCGTAACCAGCTCCGCATCGGCATGTTCCCGGCCATCGACCCCGACGATGTGTCGCAGCTGACCCGCTGCGTCGACTGGGTCGTCGAAAAGCTGGCCTGAGCAGTAAAAACGACATCGGTTCGCGGTTCTCTCACGATGTTCGGGAGATCGTGAAACCGGTTTCGCCGCTGAGGCGAATCGATCACACTAATGCGGCGCGGAAGTCTGGGAACAGATTTCCGCGCCGCGTGTCTTGCCCCATGATTCTCAGAAGTGCACTACTGTTCCAGAACGTGGGCGGTGTCGCGAGCCTAGCTATAGCTGTGAGTTGCGCAGCGAACAGGAGGTAACGGTGCGTGAACTTCGAGTAATCGGATTGACGCCCGATTCCACGCACATCGTGTGCATCGATACCGAGAGCGGCCAGAAGTACAGGCTCGCCGCCGACGATAAACTGCGCGCCGCTGCCCGCGGAGATCTTGCCCGATTCGGCCAAATCGAGATCGAAACGGAAGCCACGATGCGTCCTCGCGATATCCAGGCCCGTATCCGTGCCGGTGCGTCGGTGGAGCAGGTCACCGAAGAGTCGGGTATGCCGCTGTCGCGGGTGGAGCGTTTCGCGTATCCCGTTCTGCTGGAACGCGCCCGGGCCGCCGAGCTGGCGCAGAAGGCGCACCCGGTCCGCAACGACGGTCCCGCCGTGGAGACCCTCATCGAGATCGTGTCGGCCGCCTTCGCCGAGCGCGGCCACAATATCGAGGTCGCCGAATGGGACGCCTGGAAGGACGAGAAGGGCTACTGGGTGGCCCAATTGCAGTGGCAGGCGGGCCGTTCCGTGATCGCCGCGCACTGGCGCTACCAGCCGGACGCGCACGGCGGCTCGGTGGTGCCGCTCGATGATCCGGCCTCGGACCTGATCGATCCCGACTTCGGCCGGGCGCTGCGCGGCCTGGCGACCATCCTGCCGGACCAGACCGACCCGGTGGTGGACGAGGTGCCGGCGCCCGCGCCCGCACCGCGCGAGGAGCGGACCCCCGACTACGAGTCCGCCCCGGCGCGAGTCGCCAAGCAGCAGAACGTGGACGACTACTTCGAGCAGCGCGCCGCGGTCGGCGACGGCACCGTGCCGGTGACCACCGCCGCTGCCCCGGCGCCCGCGCCCACCCCGGCGACGAAGGAGCAGCCCGCTCCGGCGCTCCCGGCTGCCCCGGCGCCCGCTCCGGCCCCCGCGGCTGCCGCCGAGCCCGCGGAACCGGCTCCCGCCCCGGCGCAGCCGGCCGCGAAGGCCAACGCGCAGAAGCCGAATCGCGCCAAGCGGGGCGGCAAGGCGCCGATGCCGTCCTGGGAGGATGTACTCCTAGGCGTGCGGTCCTCCGGTCACTGAGTCCTGCCGGGTAGGCCGCTCGAATTTCTCGGATGCTAGTGGGTTGCTGAATCCGCTGGCCATCCGCTCTGCGCCGCGCCGCGAAACAAGGTTGGCAACGGCGATATTTCGGCCCTCGCGGGGGTAGATTCATTAAGTCGGCGGTCAGTGCCGGGTCGACCCACGTCGATGCCAGCGATCGGCCGCCGGATGTTTGCTCAAAAGTAGCCATCCTGTGTGCAGTGACTGAGGGGAGGTGACGTCGGTGCCATCAACGGTCTCGTCCCTGTGGTACGTCGACGCCCCCGATCCGGTGGCCGTGCTGCGTGCGCACCCGGGACCCGACCCGGACGCCGCCTTCGCACTCGCCAGACAGCTCAACCCGGACCGTGATGTGGTGCCCGCCGCCTCGGGCACCATGAAGGTGTGGGCGGGGCCGGATCGCGAATCCATCTATATCGGTTGCTATCCCGGCGTCACGGTCGTCTGCTCCACCCAGGCCGCGTTGCCACGCCCGACCAGGCTGCCGGAGCTGCTGGTACGTCCGCTGGCCTCCGAGCAGACCTACCTGATCTCCTACGACCTGTCCCTGGGCTGGGGCGCGTTCGCGCACTGGGAACGCGGCGAATTCCGCCGCTCCTTCAGCGCGACCCGGGTCAATATCCTCGAGGACGAGGGCATGCCGCGGGTGTGGGAGCGGCCCTACTGGGCGGGTGAACATCCCATCCACCTCGCGCCCGGCGAACTGCCCGACCCGCAGCTGCTGCCCTTCGACCCGCCGGACTTCGCCGACGCCGCCAATCAGGAGTGGCTCGGCTTCCGGTATCGCGGCCGGGATCCCGAGCAGGCGCTGACCGCCGACCGGATCGAGGTGTGCGGCTTCTCGCTGTTCCCCAGGGGCGAGGCGCCCATGGTGGTGGAGGTCGTGCCGGAGGCGCCCGTCGAGCACAACGGCAGCAAACGCGGACTGCTGGGCTGGCTGCGCGGCCGCGACCGGGTCTCCTGACTCAGAACAGCAGCAGGCCCAGCCAGGCCAGCAGTACGCCCGCACCCAGGCCCGCGATCACCCAGCGGGTCACCGGGGCGTAGCGCCAGCGCCAGGCGGTCGGGGCGGCCCCGCCCACCGCGATCAGGTTGACCGCCACCGACAGCACCGGATGGATCTGGGCCAGCGCCGCGCCGAAGGCGTAGACGCCGACGGCGGTCAGTGCGGCCACCATGACGACCACGGCGATGCCGCTGGCCCACGGGGTGGGTTCGGAATAGCCGTATCCATACGGTCCGTCGGGCGGATGGCTCACTGGGCACGCACTCTCTCGTAGAAGGCCATGGCGGCTGCGGTCGCCACATTAAGCGAATCGGTGCCCGCCGTCATGGGGATGCGGGCACGAATGTCGCTGGCCCGCATGGTCTCCTCGGTGAGGCCGGGGCCCTCCGCGCCGAGCAGCAGGGCCACCTTCTCGCCGGTCATGGCGGTGGCGAGGGTGTCGGCCTTCGGGTTCGGGGTCAGGGCGATGATCTGGAAGCCGTTGTCGCGCAGCAGGTCCAGCCCCGCCGGGAAGGGCGGCAGCTGGGCGAAGGGGACACGCAGTACGTGGCCCATGGAGACCCGCACGGCGCGCCGGTACAGCGGATCCGAGCAGCGGTCGCCGAACAGCACGGCGTCCGCACCCAATCCGGCGGCATTGCGGAAGATCGACCCGATGTTCTCGTGGTCGTTCACGCCCTCGAGCACCGCCACCGTGCGCGCGTCCGCGAGCAGCTCGCCGGCGGTGAGTTCACGCGGCCGATAGGCGCCCGCGAGGACGCCGCGATTCAAATGAAATCCGACGACCTGCGCCATCACCTCGGCGCTGGTCCGGTAATACGGAATTTCCACTCCGGTCAGCTCCTCGGCGAGCTGTTCGTATCTCTTCGCGACACCGAACAATGCGAAGGGCGTGAATCGCGAGGCCAGCATGCGCTGCACGACCACCACACCCTCGGCGATCACCAATCCCTTGCCGCCGGGCAGGTCGGGGCGTCGATCGGCATTGTTGAGGTCGCGGAATTCGGCGACCCGCGGATCGTTCGGGTCGTCGATATCGATCACTTCGGCCACCGGAACATTTTCGCCTCCGCTGCGGGCGGGCGAATGCGCGGGGCATAAGGTGATCGAGACCCGATTCCGATCTATCGAAGAGGACAGCCCATGAGCAGCAAGCCGGAAATCGAGTTCCAGGATGGTCCCGCCCCCGCCGAACTCGTGATCAAGGACCTCGTTGTGGGTGACGGCGCCGAAGCCAAGCCCGGCGACACCGTCGATGTCCACTACGTGGGCGTCGAGTACGACTCCGGCGAGCAGTTCGACGCCTCCTGGGACCGTGGCGAGTCCATCGTCTTCCCGCTGCGCGGCCTGATCCAGGGCTGGCAGGACGGCATCCCGGGCATGAAGGTGGGCGGCCGCCGTCAGCTGACCATCCCGCCGAAGCTGGCCTACGGCGAGGCGGGTGGCCACCATCTGGCCGGCAAGACCCTCGTCTTCATCATCGACCTCCTGGACGTCGTGAACTGACGACTCCGGTCGACGAAAAACCCGTGCCCGCCGTGCTTTTCAACGCGGCGGGCACGGTTGTCTTCGCTGCTGGAACTCACACCTTCACGACGATGCTGCTGATGATCTTGTCGGCGAAGGTCTGCTTCTTGGCGTCCCAGAGCGGCCAGAGCCAGCCGAGGTAGCAGGGGAGGGTGTCGACGATGTGGCAGATCTGCCGGACGAAGGCCATGCCGAAGCCCAGGGGCTGGCCGTCGGCCTCGCGGATCAGCTTGATGCCCAGCAGCCGCTTACCGGGGGTCTGGCCGCTGGTGCCCTCCATATAGATGAGGTACAGGCCGCCGATGATCGCGATGGCCGCGCCGATGAGCACCAGCACGATCCCGCCCGCGGACAGCCCGCCCGAGCAGGACGTGCTGTAGGAGGAGTCGGTCGAGTCGGTGGTGCAGTTCATGTCCTTGGACCCGACCGCGAAGCCGATGCCGTAGAAGATGGCCGCGGGCACGCCGATGATCAGCCGGTCGATGAGGTACGCCCCGACCCGCGCGCCCCAACTGGCATAGGGCGCTTGGGGATACGCGGCGTAGCCGGGTCCCGGCGGATAGCCCCCGGGCTGACCCGGATAGCCGCCCACCGGCTGCCCGTACCCGGGCTGTGGCTGGCCGCCGTACCCGGGTGGTGGCTGCTGCCCGTAGCCGGGCGGTGGCTGCTGGCCGAACCCGGGCTGCTGCCCGAATCCGGGCTGTTGCGGCTGCTGCGAATAGGGATCGTTGCCGTAGGTCATCGGTTCCTCCCCAGAGGGAATGCGGGGGCTGGGCCCCCGCATTGTCTCCCGAATCCCTAGCCGACGATGGCGTTCATGATTGTTCCGGCGCTCGTCGCGGTCGCGCCGCCGATCATGGCGTTGGCGACCATCTTGGGGGAGGCCGAGCCGCCGCCCCACTTCTCCCAGGCGAAGCGCCCGCCGCCGTAGGTGATGGCCGCGACGCCCGACATCTGGGTGAACCAGGTGAAGTAGCGGAACATCTTCATCATCTTGTCGGCCATGGGCGGGGTCTCCGCGGTGGGGTTGCCCATCTGGGCGAGAACTGTGCCGTACATGTCATGCGCGGCCATCAGCATGCTCACGATCGTTCCTCTCCGGTACCGGGGCGCTAGGTGGAGCCAGGGTCGGTAGAGCGGTGGAGCTTCCGAAACGGGTCGATTAGAGCAATCCCGGCAGAGTCTATCCGGGCGAATCGCCGAATGTTGCTGATTGTTTGCGAACGTTATTTCCGAACGATGTCGACCGGGTCGGTGAGGGCGGCCGCGATGGCCGTTTGCTGCGGCACTCCGAGCTGCGGGAGCGCGCCCATCGCCTGACCGGCCTGATTGCCCAATGTTTTGGTCACGGCCTGCAATTGGGTGACGCCACCGGTCAGCGCCTGCATGGCCGCCACCAGCTGGGTACCCGCCTGATCGGCGATGGCCGGAATGCTCTGTGCCAGCGACGCGCCCTGATTCAGCTGCGTGCTCGCGTCGTTCAGCCGGCCGGCCGCGTCGCGCAGTAGTTGCCCGACCTTGGTATCCGGGGTGACTTGCGTGCCGGTCAGATTGGCGAAGCCGCTGAGCTGGGTGTTGGCCTGATTCGCCACGTTCTGCAGACCCTGCAGCTGGGTGATGACATTCGCCAGCTGCGGATCATTGGTGAACGGCAGCGCCTGCAGCAACGGCACCACGAAGTCGAGTCCGTTGGACAGCGTGCTCGCCGCCTGGGAGACCTGGCCCATGGTGACGCCGGTCGAATCCAGCGCCGCGGCAAGCTGATTCGCCTGCGTGGTGGCGGCGCTCAGGCTGGAGTTCAGCGCGTCGATGCCGGAGGTCAGCTGTCCCGCACCGGATTTCGCCTGATTCAGGAAGTCCATCATCTGGTCGGCGCCGCCGGAGAACTGCTGCGCCCCGTCGGCGGCCGCCTGCACGCCCGCGCTGAGCAGCTGCGAGGTGCCCGCGATCTGCGACACCTGCAGGCGCGCGGTGTTCATGGTCGCGAACAGGGTGTCCAGCCCGGCGGCGCTGATCTTCTTGGTCACCTCGGTCACCGCGTCGTTGACCAGGTTCGGGTCGGCGCGATCGTGGGTGGTGACGGTGACCTGTGCCCGTTGCGGCTTGTCGGTGAGCAGGGAGGTGATATCGGTGCTGAGGTCGGTGGGCAGCGTGACCACCGCGGCGTAGTCCTTGGTGCTCGCCTCGTCGACCACATCCCAGTGCCGGGTTCCGCTGCCCTGTAGCTCCTTTGCGATGCGCGCGCCCAGTGGCCCGGTATCGCCGTTGATGAGCGCGACCGCGGTGGGCGCGGAGCGCAGTCGGAGGACGCTGATCGTGCCCGCGGTGACCGCGGCGGCGAGCAGCAGGACGATCAGGACCCAGCGGGCGCGTTTTCCGAACACCATTCAGACCGTAGAGGTGCGGCGTGTCCCGAGCTCTGATGGTTGTCTGAGAGTTCGGTAAAGACCGGTACGTTCACCCGCGGCCGGGCGATGGCCCCGGCGGCGCATCGCGGTCCGGAAGTTCCAGTACCAGGCGCACCCCGCCCAGCGTGCCGTCGTCGAAATAGGCTCGGCCACCGTGCAATTGGGCCTGCTGTGCGACCAGCGCCAGCCCCAGCCCGGACCCGCCCTTGGCGGCTTGGCTACCCCGGAAGAACCGTTCGAACACCGCCTCGCGCTCCGCGGGCGGCAGTCCGCGCCCGTTGTCGTCGATGGAGATGACGATGCGCCCGTTCGCGGCCCGGTGCGCCGACACCAGCGCCTCGGTGGCCCCGCCGTGCCGCGCCGAATTGGTGAGCGCGTTGTCCACGGCCAGCCGCAGCCCGGTGGGCAGGCCCCGGGTGACGAGTTCGGCGTCGGTGTCGATGCGCACCTTCAGCTGCGGGAAGTGCCGCATGGCGTCGTGCGCGGCCGCGTCGCAGAGCTCGGCCACATCGGTGACCACGTGGTCGCGTTCATTGGTGAGGTCACCGGCGGCCAGCCGTTCCAGCGCCGCGAGGGTGGTCTCCACCCGATTCTGGCCGCGCTGCAGGTCGCCGAGGATCTCCCGGCGCTGGTCCTCGCTGAGGTCGAGGGTGCGCAGCACCTCCAGATCGGTGCGCATGGCGGTGAGCGGGGTGCGCAGTTCGTGCGCGGACACCGCGGCGAAGTCGCGCGCGGTCTCCAGCGCCGCCGCGATCTCGGCCTGCGCCCGATCCAGCCGCTCCAGCATGGTGTTGACGGCCTCGCCCAGCTTGTCGGCCTCCCTGACCCCCGAACCGTCCACGGGCAGCTGAGCATTCGGGCCGCCGGTGGGCCCGCGCTGATCGACCGCCTCGGTGAGCCGGACGATGGGCCGCACCGCGCGGCCGCCGAACAGCCAGCCCAGCCCGGCCGACGCCGCCACCGCGGCCAGCGCCGCGAAGAACACGAACCGCCGCTGCTCCGCGGTGGCGTGCTCGGTGTCCGTGGTCGGAATGCCCAGGGAGACAACGCGTCCCGCGGGCTGGTTCTCGGTGGTGGTGAGCACCCGGTAGGAATTGCCGTCCACCGTGACGGTGTGATTACCCACCGACAGGGCGGGCAGCTGCACGGAGGTGCTGGTCATGGAGCCGTCGGCATTGCGCACGGTGAGTGCCAGCTGGTTGGTGGGCCCGAGCACGTCGAGGACGGTCACCGCGAGTTGTGGCTCGATGAGCACGATCCGCGAGGACAGCGCCAGCTGCTGATCGGCCTGACTGAGATTGTTGCGCTCGATGGCGGTGACAGTGACCCAGCTGAGCACCGCCACGATGATGGTGGCGCCCAGCGCCGCGGCCGCCGCGACCCGGAAGCGCAGCGAATAGGAGTGGCGGCGCCGGCGCGGTGGCGCGGAATCGGGTGCGGGCCGGTTCATTTGGGTGCGCGTAAGACGAATCCCACCCCGCGAATGGTGTGCAGCAGGCGCGGGGTGCCGTCGACCTCGAGTTTGCGGCGCAGGTAGCCGACGAAGACGTCCACCACATTGGTGTCGGCCGCGAAGTCGTAGCCCCACACCAGTTCCAGCAGCCGCTCCCGGCTCAGCACCACGCCGGCGCTGCGCGCCAGCGTGGACAGCAGCTCGAATTCCCTTTTGGTGAGCTCGATCTCGGTGCCGTGCAGCAGCGCCCGGTAGCCGGCGACGTCGACTTCCAAGGGGCCCACGGTGATCGCGCCCGGGATGGCGGAGGCGGGTACGTCGCTGCGCCGCCGCAGCAGCGCCTTGATGCGGGCGACCAGTTCGGCGAGCACGAACGGCTTCACCAGATAGTCGTCGGCCCCGGACTCCAGCCCGGCGATCCGATCGTCGACCGAACTGCGCGCCGACAGCACGCAGATCGGCACCTCGTTGCCCATGGCGCGCAGCGCGGTGACCACGCCCGCGCCGTCCAGCACCGGCATGTTCATATCGAGCACGACGGCATCGGGGGCGGATTCGTTGACACTGCGCAGCGCCGCCGCGCCGTCCCGGGCGATGACCACCCGGAACCCCGACAGCCGGAGCCCGCGCTCGACCGATGCGAGCACATCCTCGTCGTCGTCGACGACCAGGACAGTGGGTACCTCACCGCGTTCGACCACGGGTTCCATTCTGGCAGCCGCTAGCTCAGTAGTTGTGGCAGGAGTCCGCGACCTGCTGGATCGCGGCGGCGATTCCGCCGGCGCGCGGGTCGGCCGCGGCCTGGTCGGCGGCGTCCGGGTTGTCCTTCAGATACTGGTCGAGTTCGGCCTGACGCTGCTCGGGCGACAGCGCGAACTTGGCCTGCAACTCGGACTTGTAGCCCGGGTTCTGGTCCAGGAACGAGGCCAGGGCCGGGGCCTTGTCGTGCAGGGCGGCATCCACCTGGGTGAAGGTGCAGGTCGAGTTCAGTAGCGGCGCAACCAGATCCGCAGGGGAGGCCGAGGCGGTGGCGGGCGCGAGGGCGAGGGCCACGGCGGCGGCCGCGCCGGCTCCGAAGAGCGCACCGACGCGGCGATTACGGACGAAGCTCATGCATCGACCTTTCTTGTTCGACAAGCAGAGCGAAAGGGTGGCGCGCGAATCCCGCGATTCGCGCCCGCCCGACGCTAAACCACCCGCATGGGAGGCCGATGAGCGAAGTATGAAAACTCTCTGAGGCTAGCCCGAGACGGCCGAATCCCCGGCCTGAGCGGCCGGATCCACCCCGGACGCGCCCGTATCGAGGGTGGCCGGATCGACCCGGTGGATCGGGGAGGCGGCGACCGCGGCATCGGCGGCGGCGATGCGCTCCTTGTCCTCCATGAGGGTGACCGCGTCGCGGATCTGCTTCTCCAGGGTGGGCAACATGGCGGCGTCGTCGATGGTGGGCGGCACCTCGAAGGTTTCACCCGCCGCGATCTGACGCATGGTGCGGCGCAGGATCTTTCCGGAGCGGGTCTTCGGCAGCGCGGTCACCGCGACCACATCGTAGAGGGTGGCAATGGCGCCGACCCGCTCGCGCACCCGCTCGATGACCTCGGCGCGCAGCCGCTCGGACTCGATGTCGATGCCGGTCTTGAGCACCACGTACCCGATCGGCCGCTGCCCCTTCAGCTCGTCCGGGATACCGACCACCGCGGTCTCGGCCACGGCCGGATGCCCGGAGATGGCCGCCTCGATACCGCCCGCCGAGAGCCGGTGCCCGGCCATATTGATGACGTCGTCACTGCGGCCCAGGACGTACAGGTAACCGTCCTCGTCGAAGAAGCCGGAGTCCCCGGTCAGATAGTGGCCGGGATAGGCGGAGAGATAGGAGCGCTCGTAGCGGGCGTCGTCGCGCCACAGCGTGGTCAGCGTGCCGGGCGGCAGCGGCAGCCCGATGACGATGTTTCCTTCTGTATTGGGCGGGACCGCATTGCCTTCGGAATCCAGCACCCGCAGCCGGTACCCGGGCACCGGCACCGAGGCCGAACCGGGCTTGATCGGAAGTTGCTGCAACCCGAGCGGATTCGCGCAGATGGGCCAGCCGGTCTCGGTCTGCCACCAGTGGTCCACGACCGGGCAGTCGGGCCGCTCCGCGAGCAGGGTCTCCACCGCCCACTCGTAGGTGGCGGGGTCCAGCCGCTCGCCGGCGCAGAACAGCGCCCGCAGCCGGGTCAGATCGTGCCGATGCGCGAGTGCGGCGTCCGGATCGGCGCGGCGAATGGCCCGCAGCGCCGTCGGTGCGGTGAACATCACGTCCACCTTGTACTCGTCCACCAGTCGCCAGAAGGTCCCGGCGTCCGGGGTCCCGATCGGCTTGCCCTCGTAGAGGATGGTGGTCGCCCCGACCAGCAGCGGCGCGTACACGATGTAGGAGTGCCCGACCACCCAGCCGATATCGGAGGTGGTGAGCATGGTCTGACCGGGGCCGACCTCGTAGATATTGCGCATGGACCAGGCCAGTGCGACCGCGTGCCCGCCGTTGTCGCGCACCACGCCCTTGGGCTTCCCGGTGGTCCCGGAGGTGTAGAGGATATAGAGGGGATCGGTCGCGGCCACCGAGACCGGATCGGCCGGTTCCGCGCCGATCTGCGCCTCGTCCCAGTCCAGCCAGCGGGCGGCGACGGTGTCGGAGGAGGCGGGCAGATGTTCGGTGGCGGCCTGCTCGGCGGGAAAACGAATGGTGGGGAAGCCGTCCCGCTGCTTGACCAGCACCGTGCGGGGCGCGGTGGTCTCCGCGAGGTCGAGGGCGGCCAGTACGATCGGCGGGTATTCGATGCGGCGGCCGGGTTCCAGCCCGCCGGAGGCAGTGATAATCAGCACAGGTTCGGCGTCGTCGATGCGGGCCGCGAGTTCGTGGGCGGCGAATCCGCCGAAGACCACCGAGTGCACCGCGCCGATGCGGGCACAGGCGAGCATGGCCACCACGGCTTCCGGAATCATCGGCATATAGATGACGACGCGATCACCGGTCTTGACGCCCAGTCGGAGCATGGATCCGGCAAATCGGGCGACTTCGTCCAGCAGCTCCCGATATGTGTAGATCCTTCTGGACCCGGTCATAGCGGAGTCGTATATTAGGGCCGGTTGTTCAGCGCGACCCCCCTCCTGACCGCCGGTCGGGCCCTCCGGGGATGTGATATCGCGCACATGCCGGTCCAGGGTGTTGTAGGAGGTGTTCAGGCGAGCATCGGGAAACCAGCGCGCCGTCGGACGGGCCGCGGTATCGAGAATCTGGGTGGGAGGCACATCCCAGCTGATGGCTTCGGCCGCGTCGCACCAGAACTCCGAGGGATCGACCAGGCTCAGCTGATAAGCCGATCGGTACTCCTGCTTCGCGTTCAACCCGGTGACTCCCTAGCTCCGCCATGTGTCCTCGAGATGCGCTGAGATGCCCGCCTCGATAGATCCAGCTGATTGTGGCAGACTTCACGCGACGTCCGGGCGGACGCCGCGACCTTTGATTTTGCCTGCAAATGGCAGGTCAGAGACCGGTGGTTGCCAAGAGGTCACACAAGAAGTTATTGATCCGTTAGAATCGCATGTCACATATTTCGGCCGTCATGGACGCAATTTCTCGGCCAGCCGCAGTTCTCGGCCAGCTGTGCCAGTCGAGCCCAGCGTGCGATCGCGGAGGCTCGCTGATGGCGCGTGGCTGGGGCCAGTTTGGAAAGTGAGTGGGAGATGCGTGACGCCGCTAGGTCCGGCAGCAATAAGCGCTGGGCGCTGAGCAACTGGGACCTGCGATGGAAGGTCACGGCGGTGCTCGCCGTGCCGCTGTTGGTTGCTGTTGTGCTGGGAGCGTCCAGGATCTCGGCGGAGTTCGCCGACTCCAGCCGGCTCTCGACGGCGACCGATCATGTCGGGGTCATCCCGGCGATCACCGGTCTCAGTGCTGATGCGGCGCAGGTCGCCAGTGGTCAGATGGTCATGCTGGGCCCGACTCAGTCGCTGACCTCGGATCCGGAGCTTGCGCAGTTGGATACGGCCATCGCGTTCGCCGAGAAGGCCGCCGCGCGATTGAGCGATATGCCCAGCGCCCGCTCGGCGCTGGACGAGATGATCGTGGGCGCCAAGGCGATCCGGTCCCAGGGCCTGGCGCCGTCGAAGTCGATCCCGGACACCGTCACCGCGGTCGAACGGATCCGCGGCGACAGCGTGCGCACGGTGGAGAACATCGTGGCCAGCGTCGCCGACAAGAACGTGGACCAGTCCAAGCTGCGCCTGGTCGACTCGTTGAACAGCCGTTGGATGCTGTTCAACGAGGTCGCCGGTATGGCCGAGGCGCTACGTAACAACCCCAAGGATGGCCTCAAGGACATCCAGATCGGCGTCAATACCGAGCGGCAGATGCTGGCCGTGCTCGCGCACCGCTTCCCGGACGGCGACGCCACCATCGCTGAGCTCGATCGGCAGGCCGACACCCGCGTGCAGCTGGTCAACGGCCCGCAGGCACTGGCCGGGCAGCTGCCCGTCGCCGAGCTGAAGGATTCGCTGGTCGCCAGCATCAACGGCTACCAGTCCATCGCGACCGCCTCCACCAAGGACATCGTGTCCCGGGTGGACGATCTGGCCGCGGCGGCCCGCTCTGGCGCCATCCGCTACTCGATCATCGTCATCGCCACCATCCTCGGCGCCCTCGCGCTGGCCGTGCTGATCGCGCGCGCGATGATCGTCCCGCTGCGCCGTCTGCGCCTGGCCGCCCTGCGCGTCGCCGAATACGACCTCGGCCAGGAAGTTTCCTCGCTGCGTGACGGTGCGGATCCCGAAGACGTTCCGCTGGAACCGATGCCGGTGCACACCGACGAGGAGATCGGCCAGCTGGCCCGCGCCGTCGACGACATCCACGGTCAGGCGCTGCGCCTGGCCGCCGACCAGGCCGCCATGCGTACCCAGGTCAACGACATGTTCGAGACCCTGGCCCGCCGCTCCAAGTCCCTTGTCGATCACCAGCTCTCGCTCATCGAGGCGATGGAGTACGACGAGAAGGACCCGCGCCTGCTCGAAAACCTCTTCCGCCTCGACCACCTCGCCGCCCGTATGCGGCGAAACGGCGACAACCTGCTGATTCTGGCCGGTACCAAGCAGCGCCGGACCAAGTCCGCGCCCGTCGAGATCGCCGACGTGCTGCGCGCCGCCATCTCCGAGGTGGAGGACTACGAACGCGTCAAGCTGGGCGCCACCCCGCGGGGTGCGCTCGTCGAGCCCGCCGCCTCCGACCTCGCGCACCTGTTCGCCGAGCTCCTGGACAACGCGCTGCGCGCCTCGCCCCCGGAGACGGACGTCAAGTTCACCTTCGCGCAGGCACACGATCAGGGTCTGCTGATCGAGGTCGCCGACCGCGGTATCGGTATGCCCCCGGCCGAAATGGCCGAGATCAACCGGCGACTGGAGGCCGTGGCCGAGGTCGGTCCGGACACCGCCCGCCACATGGGTCTGTTCGTGGTCGGCCGCCTGGCCGAGCGCCATGGCCTGACCGTGCGGCTGCGCCCGACCTTCGACATCGCCCGGGACCCGGGCGTGACGGTCACCGTGCACGTGCCCAAGCCGCTGATCGTCTCGGCGGGCGGGCCGATCTCGGTGCCGCCGCAGCAGGGTCAGACGCCGCCGTCGGCTCCCACGCCGTCCGCGCCGCAGGGTGCGGGCAACCAGGCCGGTGCGCCGTCCTCCATGCAGATGCGCGCGGTCACCCGCACGGCGACCGGCAATGTGATGGTCACCGTAGATCCGGGTGTGAGCGGGCCGATTCCGGCTCCGGCGGGACAGACGCCGGGCGCTGCCCCGGCCCCCGCCGCGGCCAGCGCCTCGACCGGACTGCCCACGCGGCAGCCGGGCGCCCAGGTGCCGGGCGGTCTGCCGACCCGGCAGCCCGGTGTGAACGGGCCCACCGTCAAGCACACGCTGGCGGCTCCGGGCGGGTCGAAGCCCGCCGGCCTACCCCAGCGTGATCCGGGCGCGCACGGTCCGTCCGCACCCTCGGCCCAGCCGGGCGCCAATCCAGCGCTGGGAGGTGGAGCGACGCAGCGCGGCCAGAGCCCCGAGGGCCCGTCGCAGCCGCGGGGCGGTCTCGCCGCCAACATGCTCAAGCGTCAAGGTGCCCCGGGCGGCCTGCCGCCGCGACCGGGCGAGCCGGGGGCCGCGCCGAGCGGTCCGGGCCAGGGCGGTTTGCTGCAGCCGGGTCAGTCCGGTGCGATGCCGCCGCGCAATCCCTCCGTCGGCCTGCCGCAGCGCGATGCCGCGCCGGGTGGAGCTCCGTCGGGACCGGGTGGTCTGCCGCAGCGTCAGCCGGGCACCAACGGTGCGCCGGGCCGCGAGGCCGGCCTCGGCCAGCCGCAGCGCCCCGCGCCCGGCGGCCTGCCCCAGCGCGACCCGGGTAGCAATGGTGCGCCGCAGCAAGCGCGCGGAGCGGATTCGGGTCCGACCCGCCGTGAGCCCGCCGCTGGTGGTCTCCCGCAGCGTGACTCGGCCGCCGGTGGTCTGCCGCCGCGTGATCCTTCGGCCGGTGGTCTGCCGCAGCGTGATTCCGCTGCCGGTGGTCTGCCGCGTCGGGAGCCGGGCGCCAATGGCGCTCCGCCGCAGCGTGGTCCGGGTGCTCCGGGCCAGGGGCTGCCGCAGCGGGGCGCCGCGCCGCAGCGGGACGGGGCCAATGGCCTCGCCGCCGCTCAGGATTCGGACGTGCCGGGCCTGCCCAAGCGTGATGGCCTCGCGCCGCGCGACGGCGGCCTGCCGCAGCGTGATCCGGCCGCGGGTGGTCTGCCGCAGCGTGGTGCGGCGGCCGGTGGCCTGCCTCAACGCGACGCGGGCAACGGTCTTCCCCAGCGTGACGCGGGCAACGGTCTGCCGCAGCGTGATGCCGGCAGTGGTCTGCCGCAGCGTGGTGCCCCGGGTGCTGATCCGTTGTCGGGTGGACTGACTCAGCGTGATCCGCTGGGTGGGTCTCTGCCGCAGCGTGACTCTGCCGCCGGTGGTCTGCCGCAGCGCGGTGGCAACGGCCTGCCGCAGCGGGATGCCGGCAGTGGTCTGCCGCAGCGGGAGTCGGCCGGCGGTCTGCCGCAGCGTGGTGCCCCGGGTGCTGATCCGTTGTCGGGTGGTCTGACTCAGCGTGATCCGCTGAGTGGTCCACTGCCGCAGCGTGATCCGGGCGCGGGTCTGCCGCAGCGGGGCGCGACCGGTCTGCCGCAGCGTGATCCGGGTGCGGTGCTGCCGCAGCGCCCGAGCCCGATTCCGGGTGTGGGCCTGCCGCAGAACGGCTCCGACGCTGTCAAGGAGCCGGGCCGGCACAGCTTCCGCTCGAATCCGCAGAAGGCGGCGTCGTTCTTCCAGACCCGTTTGCAGCCAGCCGATTCCGGTGGCGATGCGATCATGGGCGGCACGCCGATTTTCGCCGAGATGATGTCGGCGTGGCTATCGGATCCGAATGCCGACCGGTCCCAGGTGGCGTCGTCCTTCGAATCACCGGGTGACGAGGGCTGGCAGGCGGCTCGCCGCGTCAACGAGTCCTCGGCGGACAGGCGGACCGCCGCGGGTCTGCCGCAGCGCGATCCCGGTAACCGACTTGTGCCCGGTGGTGTCACCGGAAACGCTGACAAGGCGGCCCATCGGGACCCAGAATCCATCAGGTCAAGTCTGAGTCGTCACCAGCAGGGCGTCCGGGATGGCCGCGCGATGAAAGCTATGAACCTAACCGGAGATAAAGGAGACCGATGAACCCCGATCTAGGTGGTACGAAGCGTCAGCTGGATTGGCTGGTTTCGAATTTCGCCAATGAGGTTCCCGGCGTTGCGCACGCGGTCCTGGTGTCGGCTGACGGCCTGCTGATGGCCGCGAGTGCGCAGCTGCCCGTGGACCGTGCCGAACAGCTGTCAGCGGTGACCGCGGGGCTCGCGAGCCTCTCGGTGGGCGTGTCGAACTTGTTCGAGGGCGGCACCGTGTTGCAGTCGGTGGTCGAGATGGAACACGGCTACCTGCTGCTCATGGCGGTCGGCGACGGCTCGTACCTGGCGGTCCTGACGAATACGTCCTGCGACATCGGCCAGGTGGGATACGAGATGGCCTTGTTGGTCGAGCGAGTGGGCCAGACGGTTCAGGCCACACCTCGCGTCACGATGGGTTCCTGATGGCGGGATGGACATAGATAACGAACGCGTTGGGAGCGCCGAGCCGAGCCTGGTTCGCCCTTATTCACTGACGGCCGGTCGCACCCGGCCGAAGGTGGAGCTCGCCCTGGAGGCGCTCGTCGCATCGCATCCGGTCGCCCTCGAGCGGCAGTTCGAACTCACCAATATCGAGACGTCAATCGTGGAGTTGTGCAGAGAATCGCCGTCGGTTGCCGAGGTAGCCGCGCGTCTGGGCATCCCGCTCGGGGTCGCGCGGGTGCTGGTCGCCGACCTCATCGATGCCGGCCATGTGCGGGTATCGGCGACATTGAAAGACGATTCCAGCGACGATGAACGTCGCGAGCTGATCGAAAGGGTTCTCAGTGGACTCCGGCGTATTTGATTCGACGACACAGGTCGACACGCGCACCAGCAAGCCCACGTCGGCCAAGATCGTCGTGGCCGGTGGTTTCGGTGTCGGCAAGACCACCCTGGTCGGTGCCGTGTCGGAGATCGTTCCGCTGCGCACCGAGGCTTTGGTGACCAATGCCAGTGTCGGCGTGGACTCCCTGACCGGGGTCCCGTCGAAGGCCACCACCACGGTGGCCATGGACTTCGGCCGCATCAGCCTGGCCGATGACCTGGTGCTGTACCTGTTCGGCACGCCCGGCCAGTACCGCTTCTGGTTCATGTGGGACGACCTGATCAAGGGCGCCATCGGCGCGGTGGTGCTGGTCGACACCCGCCGGCTGGAGGACAGTTTCGCCGCCGTCGACTACTTCGAGGCGCGGAACCTACCCTTCCTGGTGGCCATCAACGAATTCGATGATGCGCCACGGTATCCGGTCGAGGACATTCGCCAGGCCCTGGCGGTGCCCGCGGACGTGCCGATCCTCTCGATCGACGCCCGTC
This sequence comes from Nocardia sp. NPDC059229, assembly GCF_042754165.1. Lineage (NCBI taxonomy): Bacteria > Bacillati > Actinomycetota > Actinomycetes > Mycobacteriales > Nocardiaceae > Nocardia > Nocardia sp. NPDC059229. The sequence goes on along the minus strand of NZ_JBHZAK010000005.1, from coordinate 31,387 downwards.
GCCGGGAGCCGGTGAAGCAGGCTCTGGTCGCGGTCACCGAGTACGCACTGCGCAAGGTTGTGCAGGGGTACTGAGCCGCCCAGGCGATAAGCTCGCGCCGTGAAGATCTCGGCGCGGGAGCTGCTCGGCGCACTGCTCGATCCCGGTTCCTTCGTGAGCTGGGATCGGCCACCCGTTGCGGTGGCGGCATCGGCCGGGTATCGCGAGGATTTGCTGGCTGCTGCGGCAACGGCGGGCACCGATGAGGCGGTGCTCACCGGGGAGGGGTTGCTGCGCGGGCGGCGGGTCGCCGTGCTCGCGTGTGAGTTCGGGTTTCTCGCGGGGTCCATCGGGGTGGCCGCGGCCGAGCGCATCGTGTCGGCGGTGGAGCGTGCCACCGAGCTGGGACTGCCGCTGCTCGCCTCGCCGACCTCCGGCGGTACCCGAATGCAGGAGGGCACAGTCGCTTTCGTGCAGATGGTGAAGGTCGCCGGGGCCCTGGCCGCACACAAGGCGGCGGGGCATCCGTATCTGGTGTATCTGCGCGACCCGACCATGGGCGGGGTGTTCGCCTCGTGGGGATCGTTGGGGCACATGACATTTGCCGAGCCGGGCGCGCTGGTCGGTTTTCTCGGGCCGCGAGTTTACAAGGCGCTGTACGGGAAACAGTTCCCCGAGGGCGTGCAGACGGCCGAAAACCTTTACCACAATGGCGTTATCGATGGAGTCGTACCGGTGCCGGTCTTCCGCCGGATCGCCCACCGGGCTCTGACCGTCCTGTGCGACGGACCGCTGCCGCTGCCCGAAAAGGACGGCGGCTCACACCGTTTCGATGACGGCGTCGGTTCCTTCCTGGCGGGTGCGGAGGAGCATCCCGGCCCGGCACTGCTCGATACCGGTGACGTCGACGGCTGGCAGTCGGTGCTCATCTCGCGGCGTGCCGATCGGCCGGGAATCCGGGAGTTGCTGCGCCACACCACCGATCGAGTTCCGTTGTCCGGCACCGGACAGGGCGAGCTGGACCGCACCGTCGTGCACGCGCTCGCCCGTTTCCGCGGTCAGCCCTGCATCGTCTTCGGTCACGATCGCGCGGGGCAGTCGCCCGAGAACACCATGGGTCCGGCGGCGTTGCGCGAGGCCCGGCGCAGCATGCACCTGGCCGCCGAACTTCACGTCCCGCTGGTCCTCGTCATCGATACCGCGGGCGCCGCGTTGTCCCGTGAGGCGGAGGAGCGCGGCCTGGCGCCCGAAATCGCCCGCTGCATAGCCGATCTCGTCACTCTCGATACACCGACGGTGTCGGTGCTGCTCGGCCAGGGCACCGGCGGTGGCGCGCTGGCCCTGCTGCCGGCGGACCGGGTGCTGGCGGCCGCGAACGGCTGGCTGGCTCCGCTCCCGCCGGAGGGTGCGAGCGAGATCGTCTACCGCGACATCGGGCACGCCCCGGAACTGGCTGCCGCCCAGCGGATTCGCGCGCAGGATCTGCGGGCCGACGGGATCGTGGACCGCATCGTGCCCGAGTATCCCGATGCCGCGGACGAGCCGGTGGATTTCGCGCTGCGCATGGTGGCGGCCATTGCCGACGAACTGGCCGGTCTCACCAGTCGGTCCGCCGCGGATCTGCCGGCCGCACGGCAGCTGCGATACCGTCGCCTGGGTGTCGGGTCGTAGTTCTCCTCACATCCCGCCAGGGCGACGCTGAGAAGTTGCTGCCGTGCGGATCCGATCCGGCTTCTTCTCTATCGTGTGTTCGGTTGACGGGGTGGGACGGCGCTTCTACCTTCGGAACGGTGACTTATCGGTTCGAGGCCAGCGACATCCCAGCGATAGTGCTCAATGATGGCCAGGTCATGCCGAAGCTAGGGTTCGGTGTGTACAACGTCGTCGGCGACGAGGCGGTCGGCACCATTACGACGGCCCTCGAGCTCGGCTACCGGAGCATCGACACCGCCGCCTTCTACGGCAATGAGGAGGAGGTCGGCCGCGCGGTCCGCGAATCGGGCCTACTTCGGGACGAGGTGTTCGTCACCACCAAGCTGTGGAACGCCGACCACGGCTACGACGCCGCCATGCGCGCCTTCGACGCCAGCGTCAAGCGACTGGGCCTGGACACCATCGACCTGTTCCTGATCCACTGGCCGCTGCCCGCGGCCGATCTGTACGTCGACACCTTCCGTGCGCTGCAGACGCTCAAGCGGCAGGGCCGGGTGGTCTCGGTCGGCGTTTCCAACTTCACCCGGGCGCACCTGGAACGGGTGATGGGCGAGACCGGTGAGGTGCCGGCCGTCAATCAGGTTGAGCTGCATCCGTATTACGCGCAGTCGGAGCTGCGGGCCTTCCACGCCGCGCACGGCATCGTGACCGAGGCGTGGAGTCCGCTGGGGCGCGGGGCCGAGTTCAACGACTCGGTCATCATCGCGCTGGCGGACAAGCTCGGCCGGACGCCCGCACAGATCATCCTGCGCTGGCACATGCAGCTGGGGAATGTGGCCATTCCGAAGTCCACGATGCCGTCCCGGATGGCGGAGAACCTGGCGGTCTTCGATTTCGAGCTGTCCGGCCGGGAGATGACGCAGATCGTCGGCATCGACAAGGGCGCACGGCAGGGCGCGGATCCGAACATTTTCGATATGGACGCCCCCGCCTGAGCTCACGGCTCGTGCTGGGTGGGAATGCCCAGGTACGAGGTCAATTCGACGGCGGCGGCCCGGCCCGCGCGATTCGCGCCGATGGTGCTGGCGGACGGGCCGTACCCGATCAGGTGGATGCGCGGATCGGCCTCGACCCGGGTGGCGAGCCGACCACCCATGGTGATGCCGCCGCCGGGACCGCGCAGCCGCAGCGGGGCCAGATGGTCGAGGGCGCTGCGGAATCCGGTGGCCCACAGGATCACGTCGGCGTGCTGGAAAGTGCCGTCGGCCCAGCGGATTCCGTCGGCTTCGAGGTGGTCGAACATGGGCCGCCGGTCCAGCACGCCGCGGTCGCGCATGGCCCGCACCCGCGCGTCCTCGGGCAGGCCGGTGACCGAGACCACCGAGCCGGGCGGGAGTCCGCGCCGCACCCGGTCTTCCACCATGGCCACCGCCGCCCGCCCGTCCTCGGGTGCGAATTGCCCTGAGCGGAACACAGGTTCGCGCCGGGTCACCCACGTGGTGCCGGTGACCTGCGAGATCTCGTTCAGCAGTTGGATGGCGGTGATCCCGCCGCCCACCACGACCACGTGCTTGCCCGCGAATTCCGTTGCGGTGCGGTAATCGTGGGCGTGCAGCTGACGCCCCGCGAAGGTGTCCGCGCCCCGGTAGTAGGGAATGAACGGCTTGTCCCAGGTGCCGGTCGCATTCACCAGCCCGCGCACCCGCAGCGTCGCGTCCGGTGTCAGCTCCGCGTGCAGCAGCCCGTCGACCTCCTGATCCGGGCAGGTGGCCGGGGTGGCCCGGTCGCACACCAGGCTGACCGACACCGGCCGGTGCACCCGCAGATCGAAGCGCTTCTCGTAGAGCTCGAAGTAGTGCGGCACGGCCGTGGCCGCCTGTGCGTTCTCCGAGCCCTCGGGCAGCGTCTCCGCGAACGACATGCCCGGAAGATCGTGCACCCGATTGACGTTGCTCAATGTCAGTGACGGCCACCGGAACTGCCACGCCCCGCCGGGCGCGGGAGCGTGGTCGACAATGAGAAAGTCCTGCTCCGGCCGCAAACCGAGCCGTCGCAGGTGATATCCGACCGATAAACCGGCCTGCCCGGCGCCGATTACGAGGATGTCGACGTCGGGTGTTGCGGTCACCGGCCCGACGGTACCCGCACCTAGAGTGAAGGCCGACCATGGGTCGAAAGCGCAGGTGAGTTGGACAGTGGGGAAGGGACAGATGCTCGGAGTCAGCCGCGATGGCGAGGTAGTGACCATCGAACTGCAGCGTCCGGATAGACGGAACGCCCTGAACGAGGAGCTGATCGGGCTGCTGCGCGCGGCGCTCGAGGAGGCCGCGACCTCGGCCCGCGTGATCGTGCTGACCGGCCAGGGGCCGATCTTCAGCGCGGGCGCGGATCTGGACGGCGTGTATTCGGACAAGTTCCTGACCGGGCTGCTCGGCATGCTGCGCACCATCGAGACGATCCCGGTGCCGGTGATCGCGGCCATCAACGGCGGGGCGCTGGGCGCGGGCGTGCAGCTGGCCCTGGCGTCGGACCTACGGGTCATGACGCCGGACTCCTTCATTGGCGTGCCGGCGGCGAAACTCGGTATCTCCGTGGACCGTTGGACCGTGCGGCGGTTGTCCAACCTGATCGGGCCCGGCCCGGCGCGCACCATCCTGATGGGCGCCGAGCGGGTACAGGCCGCGGACGCGTACCACTTCGGCTTCGCCAACCGGATCGGCACGCTGGCCGATGCGCAGGCCTGGGCCGAGCAGATCGCCGAACTCGCGCCGCTGTCGCTGCGGCATCTGAAACTGGTATTCAACGACGACGACACCCGCGGCCCCGACTCCCTGGAGCAGACCGCGGCGCTGGACGCGGCGTGGCAGAGTGCCGACGCGCAGGAGGCGCGCACGGCACGTCAGGAGAAGCGGCCCGCGAAGTTCGAGGGCAAATGAACGGGCAGCGCGCGACCGCGAATGCGCGGAAACTGGTGGGTATGTCTGCGGGTGCATTCGGTCTTTCCTGGTTGGTGCGGGCGGCGTGGGGGATTCCCTCCGCCATGGGCGCCTCCATGTCCGCCATCGCGCCGACGGCGCGCGGGGCGACCACCTATCGCAATCGGCAGTTCCACAACACCGAACCGAGCAGCCAAATCACCGGTTCCCCGCTGGAGCTGCTGTATCAGCTGGCCACCCAGCGCGACCGGGGCCGCCCGGCCGGGACGATCCCGTTGGTGACGCCCGCGCTGCCGGAGCAGGCGGGGGACCTGGCCGTCACCTGGTACGGGCACGCCACCTGCCTGATCGAGGTGGACGGCTACCGGGTGCTGGCCGATCCGGTGTGGAGCGAGCGGGTCTCGCCGTCGCCGCTGGTGGGTCCGGCCCGGCTGCATCCGGTGCCGTCACCGCTGTCGGAGCTGCCGGCGCTGGACGCGGTGCTCATCTCCCACGACCACTACGACCATCTGGATCGCGACACCGTGATCGAGCTGGCGGACAGCCAGGACTGCGTGTTCATCGTGCCGATCGGCATCGGCGCGCATCTGCGGCACTGGGCGGTGCCCGAACATCGCATTGTCGAATTGGATTGGGCCGCTTCGGTTTCGCTGTCGGAGCTGCAGCGGGATCATGGTGACGGCACCGATCTGGTGATCACCTGCGCGGAGGCGCGGCACTTCTCCGGCCGCGGGCTGGTGCGCAACACCACACTGTGGGCGTCCTGGTCGATCGCCGGTCCCACCCGCCGGGTCTACTTCGGCGGCGACACCGGCTACACCAAGGCCTTCGCGGAGGCGGGTGCGCGCCTGGGCCCGTTCGACCTGACCCTGCTGCCCATCGGCGCCTACGACCGGCACTGGCCGGATGTGCACATGAACCCCGAGGAGGCGGTGCGCGCCCACGCCGATCTGTGTGTCGGCGATGCGGGCTACGGGCTGCTGGTGCCGATCCACTGGGCCACCTTCAATCTGGCCTTCCACGGCTGGTCGGAGCCGGTCCACCGGTTGGTCGAGGCGGCGGAGGCGGCGGGGACACGCATCGCCGTGCCGAAGCCGGGCGAGCGGATCGACCCGATTGGCCTCCCACCACGGGATTCGTGGTGGGAAGATGTTCGCCAATAACGGACCGAGATTGAAGGAGCAGCGCTGTGAGTCTCATGGACACGCTCAAGGGCTTGGTCGGCAAGGGCAAAGAGGTGGCGGCCCAGAACGCCGAGAAGATCGAGCAGGCGGTCGATAAGGCCGGACATGTGATCGACGAGAAGACCGGGGGGAAGTTCTCCGCCCAGATCGACAAGGGCGCGGAGGCGGTGAAGTCGGCCATCAAGCCCGAGGCGGGCGCCGAGGCGCCGGCCGCGGCCCCCGCGGAGGCTCCCGCAGCCGAACCGGCCGCCGAGCCGGCACCCGCCGCGGCGGCGGCCGAACCGGCCCCGGAACCCGCTGCGGAGGCCGCGGAAGGCGAACAGCCCGAGGCGTAATCGTCGCGGCGTCTCGCAGTGGTCGCACCGGTCGTTCCACGGGCTGTTCGGGAGTGGCGGGATCCCCGTCGCTGACCTGAACGGCCCGTTGGCATTTCACGGATGGCGCGAGTTCCTCCGGGTCGCTTCGGGTTGCCGGTTTTTCCCGGGACCCGGACCTAAACTGCTGTCATGGGGTCCCGCAGGGATTTCGGGGGTATCGAGGTTGGGCTGACCAACCTCGACAAGGTGCTGTACCCGGCCACCGGGACCACCAAGGGGGAGGTCATCGACTATTTCACGGCCATCGCCCCGGCCCTGCTGCCGCATATCGCGCAGCGACCGGTGACCCGCAAGCGGTGGCCGAACGGGGTGGACGAGCAGTCGTTCTTCGAGAAGAACCTGGCCGAGCACGCGCCGAAGTGGTTGGCGCGGAGGACGGTTCCGCATTCCGACCGGCCGGTCACGTACCCGCTCATCGACAACCTCGCGGGCCTGGCCTGGCTCGGGCAGCAGGCGGCGCTGGAACTGCATGTGCCGCAATGGCGTTTCGACGGGGCCGCGGTCGGGGACATCACCCGCCTGGTGTTCGACCTGGATCCCGGGCCGGGGGCCGGGCTGGCGCAATGCGCCGAGGTGGCGCTCATCCTGCGGGACGTGGTGCGCGAGGTGGGGCTGGTGGCCTACCCGGTCACCAGCGGCTCCAAGGGAATTCACGTCTACGTGCCGCTGGACCGCAGACTCGGGCCGAACGGGGCGTCGGCGGTGGCCAAGCAGGTCGCCACCAACCTGCAGCAGCTGCGGCCGGAGCTGGTGACGGCCACCATGGCGAAATCGGCGCGCGGGGGCAAGGTGTTCCTGGACTGGAGCCAGAACAATCCGGCCAAGACCACCATCGCGCCGTATTCGCTGCGCGGGCGCACCGAGCCGTGGGTGGCCGCGCCCCGGGCCTGGACGGAGATCGAGAAACCGAAACGGCTGCGGCACTTGCGCTTCGACGAGGTGCTGTGGCGCTGGCGGGAGCAGGGGGATCTGCTCGAAGGATTGGACGAGCCACTGCCGGAACCGGTTCCGGACCGGCTCGACACCTACCGCTCCATGCGCGACCCGCGGCGTACGCCCGAACCGGTCCCGCCGGGCCCGCCCGACGCCGGTCCGGGGAATCGGTTCGTGGTGCAGGAGCATCACGCCCGGCGGCTGCACTGGGATGTCCGGCTGGAACGCGAGGGCGTGCTGGTGTCCTGGGCGGTGCCCAAGGGCCCGCCCACCGATACCGGCGAGAACCGCCTGGCCGTGCACACCGAGGACCATCCGATGGAGTACCTCACCTTTCACGGGACCGTCCCCAAGGGCGAGTACGGCGGCGGCGAGATGACCATCTGGGATACCGGCACCTACGAGACCGAGAAGTGGCGTGACGACGAGGTCATCGTCTGGCTGCGCGGGCAGCGGCTGACGGGGCGGTACGCACTGATCCAGACCAACGGCAACCAGTGGCTCATGCACCTGATGAAGGATCAGACGCCGCCGGGGATGGAAGGCAATGGGGCGCAGCCGGTTCCGGCCGCGCCGCCGCGCACCCCCGCGCCCATGCCGCGGGGGCTGAAACCCATGCTGGCCACGGCGGGTGATGTGGGGACCCTCGACGCCGAGCACTGGGCCTTCGAGACCAAGTGGGACGGGTTCCGGCTGATTGCCGAGATCGAGGGCGGCGCGGTCACGCTGCGCAGCCGGGCCGGGCATGTGGTCACCGGGAAGTATCCGGGCCTGGCGGTGCTGGGTTCGGAACTGTCCGGGCACAGCGCGGTGCTCGACGGCGAGGCGGTGGTCTTCGACGATCACGGCGGCGCGAATCTCGGCCTGCTGCGGGAGGATTCGACGCGGGCGGTCTTCCTGGCCTTCGACCTGCTGTATCTGGACGGCACCTCGCTGGTCCGCAAACGTTACGACGACCGGCGGCGGGTGCTGGAAGCCCTTGCCGGGCAGGCGCGTTCGCTGATCGTGCCGAAACAGCTGGGCGGACCGGGTGCGGAAGCCCTGCGGTACAGCCAGGATCACGGCATGGAGGGCGTGGTCGCCAAGCGGCGGGACGCGGTGTATCTGCCCGGGCGGCGCGGGCAGTCGTGGATCAAGACCCGGAACTGGCGGACGCTGTCGGTGGTGATCGGCGGCTACCGGAGATCGGAGGTGCGGCAGTTCGCTTCGCTGCTGGTCGGTGTTCCGCACGAGGGGGAGCTGTACTACCTGGGCCGGGTCGGCACCGGGTTCAGCGAGCAGGAGATGAGCGACCTCGCCGATCGGCTGCGCCGCCTGACACGCAAGACCAGCCCGTTCGACAATGAACTCACCGCGGACGAGCGCAAGGACGCGGTGTGGGTGACGCCGAAACTCACCGGCACCGTGCGCTTCATGAACTGGACCGAGACCGGACGACTCTGGCATCCGGCCTGGATTCCCAGCTCCGACTGACCGTTTCGGCTAGCTCGACTTCTCGAGCAGCGGCACGATGGTGTCGATATCGGTGACGATGGCGTGGCCCTGGAAGGCGAAATCGTCCCACGCGCGCTGCTGTCCGGGCTCGTCCCGCCCGCCGACGCCGTCCCGGATCACGACCGGGATGAAACCCAGATCGGTGGAGTGGCACACGGTCGGCACGATGCCGATCTCGAGCGCGACGCCGACGATGGCGTACGCGCCGATCCCGAGGTCCCGCAGGGTGGAGGCCAGCGGGGTGCCCTCGAACGCCGACATCGAGGTCTTGTCGAAGACGGTCTCGCCCGCCTGCGGCCGAAGTTCCGGCACCAGCTCGAATCCCGGGGTGTCCCGCTGCAGGATCGGCACCACGTCGTCCGCGGAGTCCACGCCCTGCCAGCTCATGGCCATGCGCAGCGCGAAGGTCCCCATGAGGCGCTTCGGCAGGAAGAAGTGCCGCAGGAAGATCACGGGGTAGCCGCCGCGCCGCGCGGCCTCGACGACCCGCGCGACCCGTTCGGTGATCGCGGGGCCGTCGTCGAGCTGCCCGAGCACCCCGACCTGCATGTCGTACACGACGACCGCCATCTTCTCCGGCGAACACACGTCCTCGAGCGTCTCCGGAATCTCCTGCCCGTTCCCGCGCCGCATAAGCCCTCCGCAATCTCCCACTGCCCCACCCTCTTTCGCCACCCTACCCCGCCGGCGAACCATGATCAGGGACCTCTCGGTGCGGGGAATCGGGCGAAATCCCTCGGTGGAAGCTCCCTGGCTCAGGCGGCGGAGCGGGCTGGGCGGGGCGCGGGCACCAGGCCGAAGTGGATGAGGCTCTCCGCGGTGTCGAGCAGGGAATCCGCCACGGGGCGCATGGTCCAGTTCAGGTCGTGCTCGGCCTTGGCGGCGCTCAGGTGCGCTGCGCGCCCGAGGAAGCGGACGGCGGTGCGGGCGTCGGGGTTGAACCGGGCGCTCAGGCGGACGAGCCAGTCAGGGAGCACGCGGGTCGCGACCCGGTAGCGCTGGGCGAGGATCTGCGCCATCTGCGGGAAGGAGACTTCCTCGCCCGCGCAGATGTAGCGATTGCCCGCGGCCTGCGGGGTTTCCATGGCGAGCCGATGCGCCACCGCGAGGTCGCGGACATCCACGGTCGCGAAGTTCAGCCGGGGGACGCCGGGCATGCCCCCGGCCAGCAGGGCGCGAATGCCGTCCGCCGAGGTGCCGGCCTCGGCGCGCAGGATGGGGCCGATGATCATGCCCGGATTGATCACTGCCAGTTCGAGATTCGGGTGTTCGGCGGCGAAATCCCAGGCGGCGCGCTCGGCCAGGGTCTTGCTCTTCTGGTAGGCGTCGCACTGCGCGGTGTCGGACCAGTCCGCCTCGGTGAGCAGATGGCCCTCGTTGCCGACCTCGACCGCCGCGATGGAGGAGGTCACGACGACCCGTTCGACACCGGTTCCGGCGGCCGCGCGCAACACCCGCAGGGTGCCGTCCACGGCGGGGCGGACGAGTTCGTCCTCGTGCTCGGGGACTCCGGAGGGGAAGGGCGAGGCGGTGTGCAGCACGTAGCGGCAGCCCGCGACGGCCGCGGCCCAGCCCGCGTCCGAGCCCAGATCGGCCTCGACCAGCTCGACGCCGGGCAGTAGTTCGGCCACCGCGGTGGCGCGGACGGCCGAGCGCACGGTGCCGCGCACCCGATAGCCCTGGCCGAGCAGCTCCTGGATGACATGGCCCGCGACATAGCCGGAAGCGCCGGTGACGAGAACGAGATCGGACATTGCCTGACTCCAATCTGAGCAGTGTTTAGAATCTGAACAATGTATAGATTCCGAGGCCGGGAGCCGTCAACCCCTTACGCTCATCCCATGCCGCCGACCAAGGACCGCTATCACCACGGAGACCTCCGCGAGGAACTACTGCGCGCCTCCCTGCAGCTGATCGAGTCCGAGGGCCTGGCCGCGGTGAGCCTGCGCAAGGTCGCCCGCGAAGCCGGCGTCAGCCCCGGCGCGCCCTACCACCACTTCGCCGACCGTGCCGCCCTGATGTCCGCCCTCGCCGCCCGCGGCTTCGAAATACTCGGCGCCGCAATGGCATCCGCCCGCGCCGCTGCCCCCGATCCGCGCGCCGCCCTGCTCGCCATGGCCGAGGGGTACGTCGGCTTCGCCCGCGACCACGCCGCCTACTTCCGGATCATGTTCCGCCCCGAGCTGTCCCAGCCCGAGAAGCACCCCGACACCGAGGCCGCGGGCGACGCCGCCTACGCCATCCTCGAATCCGCCGTCGCCGACGCCGTCCGCTCCGGCTTCCTCCCCGCCACCGACGCCGAAACCATGGCCCTGGCCTGGTGGTCGCTGGCCCACGGTATGGCCGCTCTCACCGTCGACGGCAAGTTCGGCCTCCGCGCAACCCAATCCGGCACCACCCCCGAAGCCCTCACGACCCGCATCACCCACATCTTCGCCAACCTCATCGACCAGCGTCCGGCCTAGCGGCCGGGCATACGGGCCGATCTGCGGGACGGCCGGGTGGGCCATGCCATAGGGGCCGCTGTTTCCGCTGATCGACCGCGGATATTTGTGGCGGCATTGCCGGCAGTCTGTGGAGATGTTGAGAGGTCGCGGTGGGTTGGGGTGCGGACACGGCAGACTGGTAGGCGTGACCGATTCGTACCGGATTCGCGGTGGGCTGGCCGAGCAGGTTGGCGTGTCCCGCGCCGGGAGCAGCGCTGGGGCGACGCTTCCCACGGGGGCGTTGCGGCCCATCGAGCTGGCCGCGTCGGCCGTGCTGGGCGGAGCGACGGTGGGGCTGGTGACGCTCGGGTCGCTGGTGCCGTTCGCCGCGGCACTGCAACTGGTGGCGGCGGTGCCCATGGGGCTGCTGGCGCATCGGCACCGGTTCCGGGCGCAGCTGGCGACCACCATCGCGGGGGCGCTGGTGACGTTCGTCGCGGCGGGGCTGCTGCCCGCCGAGAACCTGGTCGGCGTCGCGGTGATCGGTGGGATCATCGGCACTGTCAAGCGCAGGCGAGGCGGTCTGCCCGCGGTGGTGGCGCTGTCGGCCGTGGCCGGATCCGCGATGGCCGCCCTGACGGTTGGCATGCTGCTGGTTTTCGCCCAGTCGCGGCACCTGCTGTTCGACAGCATCCGCAACTCCGCGGCAGGCATCGAAAACCTGGCGGCGCGCCAGTCTTCGCTGGAGCCGCTGGGCCGTGCCGTGTCCGACTACACCGACACCGTCCTGCACTGGTGGTGGGCCTTCGTGGGCGGCGGCATCATCGCCGCCATGGTGGTCAGCGGAGTGTTCTCCTGGTTCGTGCTCGGGCGGGTGCTGGATCGCCTGTCCTGGCTGCCGGGCCGCGACAGCCTGCTGGACGCGCCCGCGGATCCGCGTCCGGTCGCGCCGCTGCCGGTAACCTTGCGGGAGGTCGCGTTCCGATACGAGGGAGCGCGCACCGATGCCCTGTGCAATATCGACCTGACCGTCGACGTCGGCGAATTCGTGGCGGTGGTCGGCCACAACGGGTCCGGAAAGTCCACGCTCACCAGGATTCTCGCGGGTCGCCCACCGACCGCGGGCACGGTCACCCGGCTGGGTGCGGCCGGTCTGGGCGTGCGTGGCGGCACCGCGATGGTGCTGCAGCGACCGGAGAGCCAGACGCTGGGCGTGCTCGTCGCGGATGACGTGGTGTGGGGCCTGCCCACCGCGGATGCCGCGGCCGTCGATATCGACGGATTGCTGTCCGAGGTCGGCCTGACCGGTATGGGCGGCCGCGAAACCTCGACCCTGTCGGGTGGCCAGCAGCAGCGGCTCGCGGTGGCCGCCGCCCTGGCCCGGCAGCCCACGCTGCTCATCGCCGACGAGGCGACCTCGATGATCGACCCCGAGGGTCGTCGTGATCTGGTCGCACTGCTGGCCGACCTGCCGCGCCGGCATCCGATGGCCGTGGTCCTGGTGACCCATCACGAGGCGGACGCGGCTGCCGCGGACCGGGTCATCCATCTGGAACAGGGCCGCTCGGTCGGCCATCTGCCCGCCTGGCCGCGCCCCGTTCGCGATCCACGCCGCCGGCCCATGGGCGACGCCGTCCTCGACTTGCAGGGCGTCGGCCACACCTACAACCGCGGCACCCCCTGGGAAGCGCCCGCGCTGCACGACATCGACCTGAGCGTCCGCCGCGGCGAAGCCCTGCTCATCGTGGGCGGCAACGGTTCCGGCAAGTCCACGCTGGCCTGGATCATGGCCGGGCTGACCATGCCCACCGCCGGCACCTGCGTGCTGCGCGAACCCATGGGCACCACCCGTCCGGTGCACAAGCGGATCGGGGCCGTGCAGCTGGCCTTCCAGCATTCCCGCCTGCAATTGCAGCGCCAGGACGTCGGCACCGAGATCGAGGACTGGGGTGGCCGCGGCAGTTACGAGGTCGCGCGTGCCCTCGACGCCGTGGGGCTGGATCGGGCGCTGGCCTCGCGCTCGGTCGAGGAGCTCAGTGGCGGGCAGGCCAAGCGGGTGGTGCTGGCGGCGATCGTGGCGAGCCATCCCCAGGTGGTGGTGCTCGACGAGCCGCTGGCCGGACTCGATCCGGAGGGCCGCGCCGGAGTGGTGGAACTGCTTGCCCGGCTCCGGGATTCGGGCCTGACCCTCATCGTCATCTCGCACGACGTGTCCGACATGGCCGCGGTGTGCGACCGCACCGTCCACCTGCGCGACGGCCGTCTCGTCGAGAACGGTGCCGCCGCGGTGCACGACAACCGGATTCAGGATTTCACCGGAGGTGTCCGATGAGCAGCGTCGTCCTTCGCGAGGTCCCCGTCGACAGCCCCGTGCATCGACTCTGGGCCGGTACCAAGATGATCGGCGTCTTCGCCGTCAGCGTGCTGCTCATGTTCATCCCGTCCTGGGCACTGCTGGGTGTCGCGACGCTGTTCCTGGTTGCGGTGTTCCTGCTGGCGAAGCTGCCGCTGGGCACGCTGCCCCGCCTTCCGTGGTGGATCTGGGCGGGCGTGCTGATCGGGGCGGCCATCAACGCGCCCGTCGGCGCGTCGGCGCTGCTGCGGTACGCGCAGGTGATCCTGTTCGGCTTCCTGCTGCTGGGTGCGTCGTTCCTGGTCGCCTGGACCACGCCGATGGGTGAGGTGGCGCCCGCGCTGGCCAGATTGGGTGCGCCGCTGAAGCGCATCGGCTGGACACGCCATGGGGTCCGGCACGCGATTCCGGTGGACGAGTGGGCGGTGGTGGTCGCGCTGACCCTGCGCGGCCTGCCGCTGCTGCTGGAGGAGATGCGCATCCTGCGCGCGGCTCGCAAACTGCGGCCCAAGGATTCGCTGCTGCATCGCGCGTCGGAGAACCCGCTGGTCGACATTCTGACCGCGAGCATGGCGGTCTCGAGCCGGCGGGCGGGCGAACTCGGCGAGGCCATCACCACCCGCGGCGGCACCGGCGAGCTGACCGCCCGCCCGGGATCGCCGGGGCGCGCGGACGTGGTGGCCTTGCTGGTGGTGGCTTTGGTGTGCGCCTTGGGAATCGGCGTCGAACTGCTTTTTTAGCAACACTCGAGCCGAAAATAATTCGGGGTGTCGGTGCCGCGCGCTACCGTGTCTGCCAGTAGAACTCGTTGCCGATGCAGCACGGGCTCACAGTCGCAAAGGGGGAATTCTTTCAACTGAGCCGTGTGTTGCCACAAACACCTGATCAAGATTGGAAGACCCATGATGCTGCGCAAGATCACCGCTGTCGCCGCGCCGGTTGTCACGGCAGTCGCCATCGCCGGAGCCGGTGTGGCACACGCGGATCCGGCGGTGCCCGACATCGGTTACCAGACCCAGCTGGTCGGCAATACCGTTGTCACCACCCTCACCAACGGCAGCTTCGAGCTGGCCGGGCGAGCGGTGAACATCAAGGACTCCGCGGGCGCGACCGTCCTCAGCCTGCCGCTGGCCTTCGAGCAGGACGGTCTGAGCTACCCGGTGCCGGGCACCGTCAGCGATGACGGCGCCACCCTGTCCCTGACCGCGGTCAAGGATGTCGCCGCGGCCACGCCGGCACTGCACCCGGTGGCCTCGACGAACGAGAACCAGCACGCCATGGAGGCGTTCAGCACCCAGTTCGGCATCGGCACGGCCATCGGCAGTTTCCTGGGCCTGGCGGTCGGCGCGGCGGTCGGCGCGATCGGATTCCTCGGTGGTGCTTTCGGTTTGGCGACCGTACCGGTCGCCGCGGCGGTCGGCGCGGTCATCGGCACCCTGGTGGTCGGCGGGCCCGCCCTGCTCATCGCCGGCATCGACCTGATCAACACGCTGAACGCGGCGCCCGGCACCACCAAGTGGGCCCAGCCCGGCGACCAGTAACGCTCTGGCGCGGGTGCACCGGCCGCTGCGGACGATCGTCAGCGCACGGTGCACCCGGCGTCCACCGGGTCGCCATTGAAGCGATCCGATAGAAAGTTCATGGCCCCCAAGGCTTCTCCGACAGCGGCCGGATTGTGGCCCGGTATCGCCGAGTGCACGGCAATGAGGTTCGCGCCCAGCGCGCAGTAGCGGTCCACCAGGGCGCTGAAGCCCGCCGACGGAATCACGTCGTCGTTGTTGCTGTGGTACAGGTACAGCGGCACGTCGGGCGCCCAGCCGCCCAGCTCCTGATGGTTGGTGGCGGCCCGGAAGGCTTGGCTGTCAAGGATGTCCGGGACGCTCGAGTAGTCGTCGACGTGCCCGAAGAAGTGGCGGGCCACCAGATCGCCGCCGCAGGAGGTCGCCTCCTGCGCCAGCAGCGCCCGGCCGCTGTCATTGAGCGTGTCCGCCAGTCCGGAGCCGGAATCGTTGCGGGCCAGGGCGAGCAGGATCAGCACCGCGAGCCCGGCCTGATAGCCGCCGTCCACGCCGCGCGCGATGGCGGGGATATCGGCGGGCACGCCACCGGAGGTCACACCCGCGAACCAGATCTCGGGCGCGTAGCTCGCCCGCAGCTGCATGGCCCACAGGGTGGCGAAGGCGCCGCCCGAGTAGCCCCAGGCCCCGAGCGGGCTGGCATCCGTGATACCCAGTGGGGCGAAGGATTTGGCGGCGCGCACGCCGTCCAGCACGGCCCGGCCGGAGTTCACGCCGTCGAAGAATCGGGACTGCGGGCCCTCGTAGTCCGACACCACCACGGCCCAGCCGCGGCGGAACGCCTCGGCCAGGAAGGGCACGTCCAGCAGGGTGGTGGCAATGGAGAAGTCGCGACCGCCGCTCAGCGCGAACGATGGGGCGCAACGGGTTCCGAGGCTGTCCTCGGCGATCTGATACGACAGCAGCGGGCGATCGCCGGGACCGGTCCAGGGCGTGAGCGGCGTCATGACGGTGGCCGCGTCGGCGGCGGCTTCCCCGGCGGAATCGGTGGTGCGGTACTGCACCTGCCAGCCCGCCACCGGGAGCGGCAGCCCGAAGACGGCGATGGGCCGGGAGTTGAGGATTGCCCCATTTGCGAACTCTCCCAGGTTGATCGGCGCCGCGTAGAACGGATCATCGTCGGGATAGGGGATGTCGGCGCGAGTGCCGGGCGCCGCGACCGCCGCCGCCAGCAGGGTCACCGCGCCGATCAGCCCGGCGCGCCACCAGTGCCGAACCTTGTGTGAGCGCACCGTGAATCCGCGCGTGCGTACCCCGAACCATGCGCCGTCCCGCCGCATAACGCCTCCAGCGTCGAATCATCCGACGCTCCAGACATCTCACGGACCCGCTGTTCGCGCCGACAAGAATTCCGGCGCATCGGAGAAATAAAATTACGTCGGGCCGGTCCTCGCGGTCAACGCGTCTCCGCGCGTCGTAACTGCGGCGTTGCGCGGTTTCTTGTACGAAAAGATATATCCAGCTTGGTATCCAGATCTTTGCAACTGGATCTACCGGTTGCATGCCAGTTGCCGCCATGCTCGGTCAATGTTGTTGCGCCGCCTCATCGCCCTGTATGTCGGACTCTGGTTGTACGGCTTCTCCATGGCCGTCATGATCCGTGCCGCGCTCGGCCTGGATCCGTGGGATGTGTTCCACCAGGGTGTGGCCGATCAGGTGCCGCTGAGTTTCGGTACGGTCGTGGCGATTACGGGCGCGGCGGTACTGCTGGCCTGGATTCCTCTGCGGCAGTGGCCGGGTCTGGGCACGGTCAGCAATGTCGTGGTGATCGGCGTCTCGGTGGACGCGGGGCTGTGGTTGCTGCCGGAGTTGCACGCGTTGCCGATCCGGATCGCGGCCATGGGTGCGGCGGTGGTGCTCAATGCGATTGCGACGGTGCTCTACATCGGCGCGGGCATGGGGCCAGGTCCGCGTGATGGCCTGATGACTGGCCTGGTTCGGCGCACGGGCAAGCCGGTGTGGGTCATCCGGACAGGGCTGGAGGCGACGGTGTTGTCCGTCGGTTGGATCCTCGGCGGCAGCGTCGGAGTGGGCACGGTCGTGTACGCGTTCGCCATCGGACCGCTGATCCAGCTGATGATCCCGTTCGTGGACCGGTTCCTGCCGGGCTTCCATCCCGCGGAACCGGCTGGTTCGCCCGCCGCGGAGGCCGAGCCGATGGCCGCCTGACCATCCGGGGTTGACGGGCTAACGTTGTTAGCCTAACGTGATGGCTAACAACGTTAGCCCCAGTTAGAAGCCTCGGAGGGTCCGATGACCACCATCGCCGCCAACCTGCCGGCCACCACCGATCACCGCCTCCCGGCCCTCGTCCGCAAGGCCGGATGGATCACCTGGACCGTCTTCCTCGCCGCCTTCGCCATCCTCGAGGGCGTCAACCACGGCACCGGCTCGTGGCTGGCCCTGACGGCCGGCCTCATCGCCCCCGACCTCACCTTCTTCGCCGCCATCGGCGCGAAAGACCCTGTGCAGCAGGGTCAATTGCCTCGCCGGGCCGTCCCCTTCTACAACACCGCCCACCGCACCTGGATCCCCCTGGCCCTGGCCGTCGCGTACACCTTTGCCCCCCTCCAGATCCCGGCCCTGTTCACCTTCCTGCTGGCCTGGATGCTGCACATCGGCATCGACCGCATCGCCGGCTACGGCCTCCGCACCGCGGACGGATTCCTCCGTGCCTGACCCGACCGGACCACTCACCGAGCGGCAGCGGCAGATCGCCGCCGCCGCTCGTACCCTCTTGGACACCCAGGGCCCCGAGGCCTTGACCATGCGAAACGTAGCCGAGGCCTTGGGTATCAAAGCCCCCTCCCTCTACAAGCACGTCCCCGACAAGACCGCCCTCGAAACCCTGGTAGTGGCCCAGGCTTTCACCGAGGTGGCGCAGGCCCTGGAAACCGCCTCCGCCCAGGGCCTCCCGGGCGTGGCCCAGGCCTACCGCGACTACGCCCTGGCCCACCCGCACGTATACCGCCTCATGAACTACCGCCCACTCCGCCGCGACCTACTCCCGCCCGACCTGGAAGAGCGCACGGCACAACCACTCGTCACGGCCGTCGGCGGCGACCCGGCCCGAGCCCGCGCCCTCTGGGCCTTCGCCCACGGCATGGTGAGCCTCGAAATCGACGGCCGCTTCCCCAACAACGCCGACCTGACGGCCGCCTGGCAATCCGGCCTCGCCGCCTTCGGCGAGTAGCGGCCTATCCCGCAATGCGTGCCTCAGCGCACGTTGCAGCCGGGCGACGTCGGTTTGCCGGCGAAGCGGTCGGACAGGAAGTTCATGGCTCCCAGGGATTCCACGACTGCCGCGGGGTTGTGGCCGGGGATCTGTGAGTGGATGGCGGTCAGGTTTGCGCCGAGGGAGCAGTAGCGGTCGACGAGGGCGCTGAAGCCGCCCGCCGGGATCACGTCGTCGTTGTTGCTGTGGTAGAGGTACAGCGGGGTGTCGGGGGCCTGGTCGCCCAGTTCCTGACGGCTGGCGGCGGCCTTGAACGCTTGGCTGCCGACGAGATTCGGTGCGGTCGAGTATTCGTCGAGGTGCCGCATGGCGTGGTGGACCACCAGGTCGCCGGCGCACGAGCTGGCCTCTCGGGCCATCAGCGTGCGGCCGTTGTCATTGAGTACCTTGGCCAGTCCGGTGCCGGAATCGTTGCGCGCCAGGGCGATCAGGATGAGCACGGCGAGCCCGGCCTGGAAGCCTCCGTCCACCCCGCGCATCATGGAGGGGATGTCCACGGGCACGCCGCCGGAGGTCACGCCCGCGAACCGGAGCTCGGGTGCGTAGCTCGACCGCATCTGCATGGCCCACAGGGTGGCGAAGGCGCCGCCCGAGTAGCCCCACGCGCCGAGTGCACTGTTGGCGGTAATACCCAGCGGGGCAAAGGATTTGGCGGCACGCACGCCGTCCAGCACGGCCCGGCCGGAGTTGATGCCATCGAAGAAACGGGACTGCGGGCCCTGGTAGTCGGATACCACCACCGCCCAGCCGCGCCACAGCGCCTGCGCCAGGAACGGGACATCCAGCAGCGTGGTGATGATGGAGAAGCCGCGCCCGCCGCGCAGCGCGAACGATGGCGCGCACCGTGTTCCGAGACTGTCCTCGGCGACCTGGAACGCCAGCAGCGGGCGATCGCCCGGGCCGTTCCACGGGGTATTGGGCTTCAAGACGGTGGCCATATCGGCGGCGGCCTCGCCGCTGGAGCCGGTGGTCCGGTATTGGACCTGCCAGCCCTCTACCGGTAGCGACTGCCCGAACACCGAGATCGGCCGGGAGTTGAGAATCGACCCGTTGGCGAATTGTCCGAGGTTGGCAGGTGCCGCGTAGAACGGATCGTTGTCGGGGAAGGGGATATCGGCGCGGGCGCTGGGCGCCGCGATTGCCGTCGTCAGCAGTGTGACTGCGCCGATGAGTCCGGCGCGCCACCAGTATCGGATTGTTCGCGATAATTTGGTCGATCTATTCGTGCGTTTCCCGAACCGTGCGGCATCGAGCTTCAAAACGCCTCCAGTGTGTATCGGCCAACGCTCCAGATACCACGGACCACTGCTTGCGCCGCCAAGAATTCCGGCGCATGGGAGAACAAACTATGTGGCCTGGTACGCGCGGTCAACGATGACTCGCGCGCGGAGACAAAGGTGTTGTGCGGAGTCCAGCGCTCCGGGCCCCGATGCCCTCGGCTACCCTTCGGTCCGGCCCGGACGAGGGCCGGTTGTCATCCGCAGATCCAGCTACTACGAAAGGTTGGTCTCACATGAGGTTGATCAGTGCGCGGTACGCAGGCGTGATTGCAGTGACGATTGCCGGATTCGCCGCCAGTGCGGCGCTGTCCGGTGCGGGAGTGGCGGGCGCCGATCCGATGAGCGATCTCGAACCGCTGCTGAGCTCGAGTTGCTCGTTCGACCAGATCGACGCCGCCTTCCATCAGGTGGAACCCGAGATCGCGGCGCAGCTCGATGCCGCACCCGCGCGCAAGGCGGCGTTCCGGATGGCCTACGACCAGCCGATGTGGCAGCGGCGCCTCGCCTTCCAGGCCCTGCTCGTCGAACAGCAGCAGATGGGCGCGCCCACCGACATCAACTCGGACTTCGGTCCGCACCTGCGCCAGGTCACCGACAGTTGCCACCGGTACTGACCAACGGGTTGCCCTTCTGATTCTCATTGAGCGGTGAAGCCGAGGAATCGGGAAGGTTCGGTGCTGGTGGCAAACGGCCGAAGCAGATCACTCGGTGTCCGCTGCCAGCACCGTGTCCCCACCGAGGTTGAGATGATTTGGTGGGCAAGGAATTTCGCGTCTACCGGTTACTGATCAGCCTCGGATCGGGGTGCAGGTGTAGTCGGGGAGGCGCAGGGCGCGGGTGCGGCGGCGGTAGCTGCGGGTGGTGCCGGGCCAGTTGTTGGTGATGCGGCCGGAGGGCGTCCGATACCAGCTGGTGCAGAAGTTCCACGGGGTGCGGGCCAGGCGCTGCTGAAGGGCGTCGTTGAAGGCCAGTTCGACTTCGGGCCGGACTTCCAGATAGGTGCGCGGTCGTTCGGCGAGGAGTTGCAGGGCGTGGCGGATGTAGTGCGCCTGGGATTCGATCATGTAGATGATGGATCCGACGCCGAGGTTGGTGTTGGGGCCGTAGACCATGAACATATTGGGGAATTCGGGGACCGTGATGCCCAGGTAGGCGTGGGCGCCGCCGTCCCACACGTCGCTCAGGTTGCGGCCGCCGCGGCCCCGGATCTTCATGGGCCACAGGAATTCCGTGCCCTTGAAGCCGGTGCCGTAGATGATGACGTCGGCCTCGTGCAGGACGCCGTCGGCGGTGCGGACGCCCTCGGGGACGATCTCGCTGATGACGGTGGTCTCCACGCGCACATTGGGCTGGGTGAGGGCCGGGAAGTAGTCGTTGGAGAACAGTCCGCGCTTGCAGCCGATGGGGTAGTCGGGGGTGAGCTTGGCGCGCAACTCCGGATCGGCGACCTGCACCTCCAGATGCTTCTCCGCGATCCGCGCGACCGCGCGCACGATGCCGGGGAACTCGACCAGCCCCAGCGATATGAACTCGGCGAGCAGCCACCACGAAAGGCGTTCGGCCTTCGGCATTCCCGGAATCGAGATGAGGATCCGCTGATGCACCGGCTTGTAGTCGGTGTCGAACTTGGGCAGCACCCAGGCGGCGGTGCGCTGGAAGACGGTCAGATGAGCGGCCCGCGGCTGGATCTCGGGAATGTACTGGATCGCGCTGGCCCCGGTCCCGATGCAGGTCACCCGCTTCCCGGCCAGTTCGACCCCGTGATCCCACCGCGCCGAATGGAAGAATTCCCCGCCGAACACCTCGATGCCCGGAATCGGCGGCATGGCCGGGCGCGACAACTGCCCGACGGCCGGGACCAGCACATCCGCGGTGCGCGTCACGCCGTCGGCGGTGCGCACCGTCCACTGCCCGGTCGTCTCGTCGAACTCCGCCTCGGTGACCTCGGCCCCGAACGTGATGTGGTCCAGCAGCCGATGCCGCTCGGCGATCCCGCGCATGTACGCCCAGATGTCCTCGCGGGTCGAATACCGCTGCCGCCACTTCGGTCTGGGCTCGTGCGCGAACGAGTACAGCGGCGACGGCACATCGCAGGCCGCCCCGGGGTAGGTGTTCTCCCGCCACACCCCGCCCAGATCGGCCGCCTTCTCCAGGATGGTGAACTCGCGGAAGCCATTGCGCTGCAACTCGATCGCCATGCCGAGCCCGCCGAATCCGGCGCCGATGATGATGACGGACGGCATTGTGGTGCTCCTCACATCGAAGACTCTTCTCACTGTAGGAGCGAGCGTTCGATTTGGTGGGCGACCGGATCGAGAATTTCGGCCATAATCAGGCTATGGGCACGGTGCAGGAGGCGGGGATTCGCGACTGGAATTTCCCGCGCGGCGTGGCGAGTGTCGCCCTCATGGTCGGATTCGCGCGCGAGCACGGGGTCCCGGCCGCCCGCATGCTGCAGGGCAGCGGGTTGAACGAGAAGCAGCTGGCCAATCCGGACGAGCAGATCGACGCGCACACCGAACTGGCGGTGATCCGGAACCTGGTGCGCGAACTGGGCGCCCGCCCCGACCTCGGGCTGGAGGTGGGCCGGCGGTACCGCATCACCACCTTCGGCATCTTCGGCTTCGCCTGCGTCAGCAGTCCCACCCTCGGTGAGGCCATCTCCCTCGCCCTGCGTTACCTGGAGCTCAGCTTCACCTTCTGCATTCCGGCGGCCCGCTGGCGGCCGGGTGAATTCATGGCCCGCATCCATGACGAGCGGGTGCCCGCCGACGTCCGCCGCTTCCTGGTGGAACGCGACGTCACCGCCATGTTCCAGATGCTGTCGGACCTGATGGGTCACCGCGTCGAACTGCTGCGCGCCGACTTCGATTTCGAGCCGCCGCCAGACCTCCGCCTCTACACCGAAATCTACGGGCTGACACCGAATTTCGAGGCCGAGCACAATGTGTTCACCATGGATCCGGCGATCCTGGAGCAGCCGCTGCCGCAGGCCAACGAGCACACCTGGGCCATGTGCCTGGCGCAGTGCACCGAACTGGTCTCCCGCCGCCGCGCCCGCACCGGCATCGCCGCCGAGGTGCGGGAGCTGCTGGTGCCGCGCGGCGGCCTGGACGGTTTCGCGGTGCCACCCGGAATCGATTCGGTGGCAAGGGATCTCAATATGAGCACCCGCACCCTGCGCCGCCACCTGGACGCGGCGGGCACCAGCTACCGGCAGCTGCTGGACGAGGTGCGGCGCGCGCTGGCCGAGGAAATGCTCACGGCCACACCGCTGTCGGTGAGCGATGTGGCGATCCGGCTCGGCTACGCGGAGGCGTCCACCTTCATTCACGCCTTCAAACGCTGGACCGGCACCACGCCCTCGGCCTACCGGCGCGGTGCGCTCACTCCGTCGGTTCGCTGAGCCAGCCGCCCATGGCGATGGGCCGGAACATCGACAGCAGCCGGCCGTCGGTAATGGAGTGGAAGATCATCGACGGGTCGGGCGCGAAGTCGATCGGCACGTGTCCCGGTGCGGCCGTTTCCCATTCGCAGCCGATGGTGGAGGAGACGCTGGGCGCCACGATCAGCGGCTTGCCCGCGAACTGGGTCATGAGCCCGGCGTGCACGTGGCCGGTGAGGACGGCGGCGATGCGGTCGTCGCCCGCCACGATCTCGGCCAGGCGCTCCGGATTGGTGAGCCGGATGGGATCCACGACGGTGGACTGCACCGGCACCGGCGGATGATGCATGGCCACCAGCACCACCTCATCGTCCGGTGCCGCCGCCAGGACCTCGGCGAGGAAGTCGTAGGTTTCGTCCTCGAGCAGGCCCTCCGGTTTGCCGGGGATGCTGGAGTCCAGCAGGGCCAGGGTCACGCCGTCGATCCGGTAGGACTGATTGATGGGCCCGGTGCCCGAGGTGGCGGGGAAGAGCACGCTGCGCATATTGGCGCGGTCGTCGTGATTGCCGGGCAGGATCAGCACGGGCAGATCGGCGGTCAGGGCCGCGCGCGCCTGCTGGTACTCCTCCACATCGCCCTCGTCGGCGATGTCGCCGGTGACGATGATGACGTCGGGTCGCTGCGGCAGCTCGGCGAGAAAGGCCATCACCCGTTCGGCGCGTTCGACATTGCGGGCGCCCATATTGAAATGGGTGTCACTGAGCTGAGCCAGCAGAACCATCGGCGTTCGCTTTCTGTGAAGGGCCGCATCATTGCGCCCGGCTGTGCCGCCGCACCGCGGTCACCCCATTCAGGCTAATTGACCTGCCCTGATGCGGTCTCGGTGAGACCCGCCACCCAATATAGCGAAGTCGTATCAGTGACCGGTCGATGTGGTGCGGGTCATGAGTTCGCCTGCGCTGCTCAACAGTTGCCGCGGATCGGTGGTGACCGGGGTGTCGCCGATCCGCCAGAAGTCGGCGCCCGGCTCGGCCTCCAGTTCGAGTGTGCCGGTGGGACGCCAGGACGCATCCAGGGTCAGACGCCACGAATGCAGATGGGTGCGGGGAAATGCGCCGGACCGGTCGAACAGCGGGTCGCCGACGATGGGGTGACCGATCCAGGCCAGGTGCACGCGAATTTGATGCCGCCGCCCGGTGATCGGGCGCAGCGCCAGCACGGTATGGGAATCGGTGCGGGCCAGGGTGGTGAATTCGGTGACCGACGGATAGCTCTTGCCCGCCGCCACGTCCTGCTCGTCGACCAGCCAGGTGTCGCCCGCGCGGTGAATGCTCTCGCGGGGCGCGGCGATTCGCACCCGGTTCTTGCGGCCGACACTCAGCGGCAGATCGATGACGCCGCGGTCGGGCAGGCCCGTGGAGGCGGTGACGGCCAGGTACGTCTTCTCCGCGGTGCGCTTGTTGAACTGCCGGGTGAGCTGCCCGTGCGCGGGCAGCTCCTTGGCCAGCAGGACGAGGCCCGAGGTGACCTTGTCGATCCGGTGCACCGGATACAGCGTCTCGCCCTGCGCCGCGGCCATTTCCACGATGTCGGTGTCGTGGCGTTCGCCCGTCACCGAGATCCCGGCCGGCTTGTTCAGGGCCAGGACCGCCTCGTCCTCGAGGATCAGGCACTCGGTGCGCAGTTCGGGCCACGATGTTTCCACGCGGACCAGCGTAATGAGGCCCGGCGCGGCCCTGTGCCACGAGGCGTCAGGCGACGGCTCGCTCCAGCTCGGCCAGGCCGTTCTCCAGATGGTCGGTCATGCGATCGAGATCCGGCACGGTGCGGCGGCAGCCGACCAGGCCGAAATCCAGATTGTCGCCATTGGTGGTCAGCGTGATGTTCATGGCCTGCGATTCGAACGGAATCGACAGCGGGTAATTGGCGTCCAGGCGCGCACCCTGCATGTAGACCGGTTTGCGCGGCCCGGGCACATTCGAGATCACCAGGTTGAACGGCATGCGCGGCAGTGCTTCGAAGCCCGGTAGTAGCGACACCCCGAACGGCGTCATCAGCGCGGCCGACAGCAGCATGGCCTCCAGCTTCGGCAATTGCGTGAACACCCGTTTGGCATCGCGCATGGAGGTGCTGATGGTTTCCAGCCGGACCGCCGGATCCTCGATGTGGGTGCCGAGGTTGGCCAGGCAGGCCGCCACCAGATTGCCCTCGGAGCTATCGGATTCGGCGGCGCTGCGAATGTTGACCGGCACCATGGCGATCAGCGGCTCGTCCGGCAGTGCGTCACGCTCGAGCAGATAGGCGCGCAGCGCGGCGGCGCTCATGGCCAGCACGATGTCGTTGACGGTGGCCCCGGTGGCCAGCCGGACGGCATTGATCCGCTCCAGCGGCCAGGACCGCACCGCGATGCGCCGGGCCCCGCCGATGGAGGTGTTGAGCACGGTGCGCGGGGCGGTCATGGGCAGGGTGAGCCGCCCGTCGATGGCGCCCCGCAACGGCGCGGCGATCGATCCGGTGGCGCGCAGGATCCGCGGCACCGCCCGGCGTAACTGCGTCCAGGGGCTTTCGGGTTCGGGGCTGTCGTCGCGCGGCACCGGCGCCGTGCCCCACGGGACGGTGAGCCGGCTGTCGAACGGGTCGTCGGTGAGGGTGCGCTGCAGCAGCCGCATGGCCGAGACGCCGTCGATGAGAGCGTGGTGCATCTTCACGTAGACCGCGAAGCGGCCGTCGGACAGGCCCTCGATGAGCCGGGCCTCCCACAGTGGGCGGTGCCGGTCCAGCAGGATGCCGTGCAGGCGCTCGGTGAGGTCCAGCAGATCACCCATGCCGCCGGGCGCCGGCAGTGCGGAACGCCGCAGGTGGTAGCCCAGATCCACGGTCTCGGCGTGGGACCAGGCAAGGCTGGAGAAGCCGCCCAGCAGCCGGCTCGGTTTGCGCCGGAATCGGGTGCGGACATCGGTTTTCGCGGCCATCGCCTCGAAGAGCTCATGGGTGAACTCGGGGCCTGCGTCGGCGGGCGGTTCGAACAGCTGCAGACCGCCCACGTGCATAGGATGCTCGCGGGATTCGATGGCCAGGAAGATCGCGTCGAGAGGGTTGAGCAGGTCCATGGGAGCCGCCTTAGCCGGGTGGGGCACAACTGCCCGGAGCGGATACGGTGCGGCGACGCTGCCCCCCGCTGCGTTAACGGTTAATCAGGCTATCACTCTATATGATTCAGCCCACATCGACCTGTTGGCGCAAACTCCCAGCTCTGCACGGCGTGTCCGCTATCGGGGCGCGAGTTCGACCGCCCGCCACGGGACTTCCCGCTCGGTGTCGGTCCGCGACGCGAAGGTCATGGCGACGATCGTGCGGCGGCCGTGCGCGAAGGGGTGCACACGGTGCAGGGTGGTGTCGGCGCGCATCAGGTAGAGGTCGCCGGGCTGTATCTCCCACGAGTGGATCGGATTGCGGGTCAGGGTCCGGTAGATGTCGGCGTGGTCCCAGTCGCGGCGGGTGTGCGCCACCGTCTGCACGAAGCCGCCGTCCGCCAGCGGCGGGCACTCCACCACCAGGACGAGGGCGAAAGCGTAGTCGTCCCAATGCCATTGGTCGACCGAGTCGTCGTGGTGCAGGCGGCTGACGCGGTAGCGCTCGGCCTCGGGGCAGGCCAGCACCGGTTCGGCGGCGACCACGGAAAGGCTGTGCCGCAAGGGTTCACAGTCGTAGAGCTGCGGGATGCAGGAGGCGTGGGCGGCCACCTCCTGCTCGGTCAGGTCGACCTGCTGCCGGGCCAGGCCCTCGCCCTCGGGCAGCAGGTCGCCCCACTGTTTGTGATGATCGAGCAGGGTCAGCGCCTCGGCGGCGAGGACCCGTTTGACCCGGTGCGGGAGCAGAAATCCCAGCCGTGCGATTCCGGTCTCCGCCAACCGGTTCCGCGCGTGGTGCAACGCCGAGGGATCCACTCCCCTCAGGTGCCGTAGGGCGATGTCCACCGTGCTGTGAGCCGGCATCGCGCACGTCCCTTCACCCGGCCGTCGCGAACGGCCCACTGCCGAAAAGACCGGGTCGTGACCCGGGCGACCCGGTCTCAATTGTATTCCGTTGCCCGGCAACGACTATGGAATCGGGTTGCCAGTTGATCACGATCTGAAACGGCTGTCGCGCCCCGGACGCGCCGAATCCGCCCGATTTCGCCCGGGCGCCCCCGGCGGCGCGGTAGCTTGATATTCGCTATGGCGGATTACGGGCATGAGCTCCGGTTCGGGATCTTCGTGCCGCCCGAGGCGGCGCGCGGGCGTCTGCTGCTGCGCCTGGTGCGTCACGCCGACGAGTCCGGGCTGGAAGTGCTGGCGGTGCAGGATCATCCGTATCAGCCCGCCTTCCTGGACACCTGGACCCTGCTGTCCTATCTGGCCGGCGTCACCCGCAACCTCACCCTCATGCCCGCGGTGGCGAACCTCCCGCTGCGCCCGCCCGCGGTGCTGGCCCGCAGCGCCGCCAGCCTGGACCTGCTCAGCGGCGGCCGGGTCGAACTGGGCCTGGGCGCCGGCGCGTTCTGGGACGCCATCGAGACCATGGGCGGCACCCGCCGCAGTCCCGGCCAGGCCCTCGCCGCGCTGCGCGAGGCCATCGCGGTCGTTCGCGCGCTGTGGGGTGAGGGTGAACGCTCGCAACTGGCCGGCCAGTTCTATCCGCTGCGCGGCGCGAAACCCGGTCCGCGCCCGGCCCATCCGATCGGCATCTGGCTCGGCGTCTACGGTCCCCGCGCCCTGCGCCTGACCGGTGAACTGGCCGACGGCTGGCTCGGCAGCGTCGGCTACGCCCCGCCCGCCACCCTGACCGCCATGATGACCGCCATCGACGCCGCCGCCCGCGGGGCGGGTCGCGTCCCGGCCCTGATCCGCCGCGCCTACGTCATCGACCCCACCATGACGCCCGGCCAGCTCACGGAAGTGGCCCTGGCCCACGGCATCAGCGAATTCCTGCTCCCCGTCGACCCCGGCGGCGACCGCGCCACACACCATTTCGCCACCGAGACCGTGCCCGCGGTCCGGTCCGCGGTCGCCTCGGCCCGCGCCGGTCACCCGGTTGTCTAGCCCCCAAGACAGCTATCTGGCCCCGAAGAATCGGTTGTGCATGATCTGGCGGATGGGGGAGAGCAGTCCGTCGAAGGTCACCCGATCCGAGCGGACGGTGTGCAGGCTTGCGTCGCCGCGCTTGGGGTCCTCGCAGATGACGCGCAGCTTCTTGGCGTTGCCGTGCACCGCGCCGAGCGTGAGGGTGACGGTGCCGTCGGCGCCGACGATGCCCCACGGACCGCTGATATCGGATGCCGCGATCTGGCACTTGTTGTCCGGCTTCTCGCCGGTGACCCGGGCGGTCACCTCGGTGCGGCCCTGGATCACGGCCTTGGGTTCGCCATGGGCATCGGTGGCGGCACCCACGGCGAGCACGGTGCCGAGGCTGCCGACCACGGCGACGGTGAGAACGCGGGTGCGCAGTGATCGAGACATAGCACCGATATTGGACCCTGCCTCGTGAGTATTTCGTGATGGCGCGGGATGAACTGCCAATGAACAACGCACCAAACCTGTTCGAGACTGCCATCGACGCGCAGGGTTGCCCTGCAGTATCTTGCATTCCAATCGCTGTTCACCCCGACCGGAGTGTTTTCGGCGAGGATCGATTTGCTGTCGGTACGCTGTGCGCCGTTCTATGTGCCCTGATTGGTAGAGCTGGACGGAACCCTCCCGAGGAGGATGTGGTGACTGCAGTTGCTCCAAAGCCCGAACAGAATCTCGAGGCGATCCGCCCGTATCCGCCGCGACACGGTCCCCAGGGCTCGTTCGTCCTCAAGGTGATCACCACAACCGATCCCAAGATGCTCGGGATGATGTACCTGACCACGGCCATCAGCTTCTTCCTGATCGGTGGCCTGATGGCGCTGCTCATGCGCGCCGAGCTGGCCCGGCCGGGTATGCAGTTCCTCTCGACGGAACAGTTCAACCAGCTGTTCACCATGCACGGCACGATCATGCTGCTCTTCTATGCCACCGCCATCGTGTTCGGATTCGCGAATGTGGTGCTGCCGCTCCAGATCGGCGCGCCCGACGTGGCGTTCCCGCGCCTGAACGCACTCAGCTACTGGCTGTACCTGTTCGGCGGCACCATGGCGACCGCCGGCTTCCTCACCCCGGGTGGTGCGGCCGACTTCGGCTGGACCGCCTACACGCCGCTGTCGGACATCGTGCACTCCCCGGGCGTGGGCGGCGACCTGTGGATTCTGGGTCTGGCCGTCTCCGGCCTGGGCACCATCCTCGGTGGCGTCAACATGATCACCACCGTGGTCTGCCTGCGCTGCCCGGGCATGACGCTGTTCCGGATGCCGGTGTTCGTCTGGACCGTCCTGGTGACGAGTTTCCTTGTCCTGATTGCCTTCCCGATCCTCACGGCCGCCCTGTTCGCGCTGGCCTTCGACCGCCACCTGGGCGGGCACATCTACGATCCGTCGAACGGCGGCAGCATCCTCTTCCAGCATTTGTTCTGGTACTTCGGGCATCCCGAGGTGTACATCGTCGCGCTGCCGTTCTTCGGGATCATCTCCGAAGTCATCCCGGTGTTCTCGCGCAAGCCGATCTTCGGTTACACCACCCTGGTCTACGCGACCTTCGCCATCGCGGCGCTGTCGATCGCGGTGTGGGCGCACCATATGTACGCGACGGGCGCGGTGCTGCTGCCGTACTTCTCGTTCATGACCTTCCTCATCGCGGTGCCGACCGGTGTGAAGTTCTTCAACTGGATCGGCACCATGTGGCGCGGTCAGCTCACCTTCGAGACGCCCATGCTGTTCGCGGTCGGGTTCATCGTCACCTTCCTCTTCGGTGGTCTGTCGGGTGTCATCCTGGCCTCGCCGCCGCTGGACTTCCACGTGTCCGACACCTACTTCGTGGTCGCGCACTTCCACTACGTGCTCTTCGGCACCATCGCCTTCGCCACCTATGCCGGCATCTACTTCTGGTTCCCGAAGATGACCGGCCGCATGCTCGACGAGCGGCTGGGCAAGTGGCACTTCTGGACCACCTTCCTCGGCTTCCACGCCACCTTCCTGGTCCAGCACTGGCTGGGTGCGCAGGGCATGCCGCGCCGGTACGCCGACTACCTGCCCAGCGACGGATTCACCACGCTGAACACCGTTTCCACCATCGGGTCGTTCATCCTGGGCGCGTCGGTGCTGCCGTTCGTGTGGAACGTCTTCAGCTCCTACCGCTACGGCGAGGTCGTGACCGTGGACGACCCGTGGGGCTACGGCAACTCCCTCGAATGGGCGACCTCCTGCCCGCCGCCGCGGCACAACTTCTACGAGCTGCCGCGCATCCGCTCCGAGCGCCCGGCCTTCGAACTGCACTACCCGCACATGATCGAGCGCATGCGCGCGGAGGCGCATGTGGGGTGGGGCTCGGGGCAGCACGCGGTGGAGGAGTTCGAGAAGGCTCCCAGCTAGCTCGTTCCCGCACGTCGGGCGCGGCGGCCGTCTCCGGACGGCCGTCGCGCTCTTTGGTGTGCTGAACAGGATCATTCCGCCGAGAGAAATTTTAGGTTTGACATAGGAAATAAGACTCAGATAAATTTAGGTCCAACATAGAAATATCGGCGGAATCGCCGGGTCTCACCGAAAGGCACTGCCAGTGCGCAAGATTCAGTTCTCCGGCCGCAGTCCAGTTGTCGTCACCGCCGCCGAACTCGTGCCCGGCTCGGGCCAGCTGCTGGTGCGCACCGAGCTGGCGGGCGTCCACCTCGGGCTGCTGCGCATGCTGCAGCGGGACGGCGGACCCGACGGCGGTGAGATCGTCGGCACGGTGGTGGCGGCCGGACCGGACCTCGCCGACTGGGTGGGCAAGCGGGTCGGCGGCGTGGTCTTCGAGGGGGCCTACGCCGAATATGCCCTCGCCGCACCGCAATTGATGTCCGAGATCCCCACCGGGGTGGATGCCGCCGACGCGCTCACGCTGGTGCGGGGCGGCGTCATCGCCCTGGGCCTGCTGCGGACGGCGCGGTTCGCCGCGGGGGAGTCGGTGCTGGTCACCGGCGCGGCCAGCGGGGTCGGGCATCTGGCCGTCCAGCTGGCCCGGGAGCTCGGGGCGGTGCGGGTGATCGCGGCCGTCGGCAGCCTGGACAAGGCCGAGTTCCTACGCGGCTGTGGCGCGGACGAGGTCGTCACCTACGCGGACGCCTGGACCGAGCGGGTGGACGTCGTCCTCGACGGCGTCGGTGGCGACGTGGCTCAGCGCTGCGTGGACATCCTCGGCCCGCGCGGTCGTCTGATCGCCTTCAGCGCGTTCGGCGGAACCATCGACGCGGGCAGCCTGCTCGGCGAGCTGAAGACCGTCGGCGGCTTCTCGATGGGCCTGCTCAGCCGGACTCGGGCCGATCTGCTGGAGGGCTGGCGGGCCGAACTGTGGAACCTGCTGGCGTGGGGGGGGGTTTGGCGGCCCCCCCCCCCAGATGCGCGGCGCGGGAAGGTTGGGGGGCGCGTGCGCATGGAGGACCGGGGCGCGAGGGGGCGGGGGGGGGGGCGGGGGGCGCGTAGGGC